>NZ_JBQYEY010000004.1:0-227438 GCF_052656005.1 Nesterenkonia sp. K-15-9-6 | reverse complement strand
ATCGGAGAGCACCTGGAACCTCGACATCTACTCAGTCTCGCAGGACGGGCGCTACATAATTGTCAGACATGCCCTAGGCGGAGGACCCCATGCGCTCCTACTGGCTCGACACCTCCCCCACCATCCGCACCTCGGGGTCCGAAGGCCCGCACCAGTGGCACGACGTCGTCGTCGCCGGGGCGGGGCTGACCGGGCTGACCACGGCGGTGCTGCTGGCCCGCGCCGGCAAGGATGTCGCCGTGCTGGAGGCGCGCAGCGTGGGGTCGCTGGCCACCGGCCACACCACCGGCAAGGTGTCCCTGCTGCAGGGCAGCGTGCTCTCCCGCATCCGTAAGCATCAGTCGGACGACGTCCTGCGCGCCTACGTGGAGGCCAACCAGGAGGGCCAGGCCTGGCTGCTGCGCCACCTGGACGAACACCGAGTCCCCTATCAGCTGCGGGACGCCTACACCCTGGCCACCACCCAGGACGGCATGGCCACACTCCACGCGGAGCTGGCCGCGGCCCAGGCCGCCGGTCTCGACGTCGACTGGGCCGAGCCCCCTGACCTGCCGTTCGACGTCGCCGGAGCCATCAGGATGCGCGACCAGGCGCAGATCGACCCCATGCCTGTGCTACGACTCCTGGCCGAGGAGCTGCTGGATCGCGACGGGCTCCTCGTGGAAGGCGTCCGCGTCACCGGTCTCGGGCCCCGCCAGGAGAAATACCTGGCCCTGGACACCAGCGCCGGAGAAGTCGGCACCTACCACCTGGTGCTCGCCACCGGCGTGCCGGTGCTGGACCGGGGAGGGCACTTCGCCACCGTCTCCGCCCATCGCTCCTACGCCTCCACCTACCGCCTGCCCACCGGCCTCTCCCTGCCGCAGGGCATGCACCTGACCATCGACTCCCCCGACCGCACCCTGCGCAGCGTACCCACCGACGACGGCGAGGAGCTGCTCCTGGTCGGTGGCAACGACCACCGTGCGGGTCGCGCGGACTCGCACGCTGCCGCCGTCGCGGATCTGGACGCCTGGGTCCAGCAGCACTACCCCGGCGCACAGCGCACCCACACCTGGTCCGCCCAGGAGTACCGCAGCGTCCACCAGATTCCCCTGGTCGGGGCCCTTCCTCACAGTGAGGAACGGGTCCTCTCCGCCACCGGGTTCGACAAATGGGGCATGACCAATGCGGTGGCCGCCGCGCTGGCCATCACCGCCGAGATCCACGGCCACACGCCGCGCTGGGCTGAGACGCTGAGCGGGCACGCCACCAGCGCGGCCGACGTCGCCACCGGGGTCAAGGACAACGTGATCGTCGGAGCACGCATGGCTGCCGGCTGGGCCTCGGCGGAACTGACCTCCCTGCCCCATGAGGCCCCCGAGGAGGGCCAGGGCGTGGTGGGACAGCGCCACGGCCGGCCGCTGGGGGTCTCCACAGTGGAGGGCACCACCTGTGCGGTCTCCGCCATCTGCCCGCATATGGGCGGGATCCTGCGCTGGAACGATGCCGAGCTCTCGTGGGACTGCCCGTTGCACGGATCCCGCTTCGCCCCCGACGGCACACGACTCGAAGGCCCCGCCCTACACGACCTCGCCCGCCCTCGCGAGGAATGACCAGGCCCTGCGAGGCATGACCACGCCCCACCGAGTCGTCCGGCTACCGGGTGAGGTGGTTTGTGAACCGGATCTGCACCACCCGCAGCACCGCGACGACGCCGGCGGCCCCGGCGAGCCAGAGCAGCGGCACCGAAGGGCCCAGGGCCGGGTCCAGGGACTCCAACAGCACCGGCAGGCCGAAGCCCAAGTAAGTGAACGTGTAGTACACCCCGATGACCAGGCCCCGCGACGACGGCGGCGCCAGGGTGTCCACGTCGACGAGCCCCTCCCGCAGGCACAGCCCATAGGCCGCGCCCAGGACAGGGACGGTGAGGAGGAACAGCCACACCGGCGGGGCGTGCCCTCCCCCGGCGACCAGGGCGAACCCGGTTGCCGCCAGGAGCGCACCGGCCGCTCCCGCGCCCGGTCCCCACCGCCGGCGTCGGGCCAGCACCTGCATTCCCAGTCCTGCGCTGAACGCCAGCGCGGCCGCGGCTCCGGGCAGGAGCATGCGCAGCTCCTCGGAGGCTGGAAGGCGGGAGGGAAGCACGACGAACGCCACCGTCGCGCAGGAGAACACCCACAGCGCCATCGGCAGCGCGGCCGAGAGGGCCCGGGCCGCGCCTCGCTGGGGACCTGCCGTGGTCTTCGGGGCCTCGCCCCGGTCCGACATCGGGTCCGCGTCTGAGGCGGCGTCCGGGGCAGGCGGTGTGGCGTACCTGCCTGACCGCAACGCCGCGGCCACCGCCAGCAGACTCAGCGCCGCCGTCGTCGCATACGGCACGCTCAGCCGGGCCGCCGTCGGCAGCACCGCGGCCAGCGCCCCGGTGATCACCGGGCCGGCGGCGAAGCCCGAAGTCAGGATCAGCCCAGCCAACGCCGCGCCGGTGGTGCCGCGCAGGCTCGCCGCCCAGGCGGTGCCCGCACTGACTGCCAGGCCCACCCCGACACCGACGATCAACCGGCCGGTGAGGATGAACGGCTCGGTATGACCGAAGATCATCACCACATTGCCCAGCGCGGCGGTGAGGCTTCCGGCCAGCACCACGCGCCGCGGCCCGATCCGGTCGGCCAGTCCACCGCCGCCCAGCAGCCCAGGCAGCAGGCCCACCGCGTAGACGCCGAAGGCGGAGTTCACCGCCACCGCGGACAGCGTTCCCTCCACCCGCAGCACAGGCAGCATCGAGGCGAAGTGATTGGCCGCCCAGCCCGCGCTGAACAGCAGCAGAGCCACCACCCAGAAGGGTGTCCCCGCTGCGCCGCGATGAGCCTGTGACATCTGCTCCGCCTCTCTGCTCGCCACTGCACAACATACAAGCAGAACGCCCCCGACCACCGTCGACCCAGGGATAGGGTGAGCCCATGAGTGTCCATGACTCCCCCACCCAGCACCCGGTCGACTCCTCCGTGACCCACCACGACGCCCGTCTGTTCACCCTCGTAGAGGACTCGTTCCGTTTCGGGGCCGAGCAGCAGACACTGCACCGGTCCTACCTGAAGCACCTGGGCGCGGTGGCTGTACTCCCGGTGGACGACCAGGACCGGGTGCTGCTGATCCGCCAGTACCGCCACCCGGTGCGCATGCACCTGTGGGAGGTGCCCGCCGGGCTGCTCGACGTCGACGGGGAGCCCATGCTGGAAACCGCCCAACGGGAGCTCGCCGAAGAGGCGGACCTTCGAGCCGAGACCTGGCACACTCTGGTGGACTTCTACTCCAGCCCGGGCGCCTCCAGCGAAGGCATCCGGGTCTACCTGGCCCAGGGCCTCACGGAGGTCCCCGACGCGGACCGCCACACCCGAGACGGCGAAGAGGCCGAGATCATCCCCACCTGGGTCCCCTTGGCCGAGGCAGTGGACGCAGTGCTCTCCGGGCAGATCCACAACCCCTCCGCCGTCGTCGGGCTCCTGGCCCTGCACGCAGTGCGCACCGGCGGCGGTCAGCTCCGCGACGCCCGCGCACCCTGGGAGGACCAGCCGCGCGGCATCGCGCCGTAGACTGGACGCCAGCTGGACGTCGTGCGTATGCAAGGAGCTTGATCTTGAGCACCGTGGAAGCCTCGGGCACCACTTTGGTTCCAACGTGGCCGGAATTCATCCTCGCAACGCTCCATATCTTGGAGAGGGCCGGAGAACTTCAGCGTCGCGAGCTGATCCGCCGGGTTGCCCAGGAAATGGACTTGAGCGATGAGGCCTTGCAGGAGCGGCTGGCGTCCGGAATGACTCGCTTCGAACAGCGCATGGGTTGGACTCTGGCCAATTTGGCAAAGGCCTCCTGGGTGGATCGCCCGAGCCGGGGCAACTACCGCATCAACGATGCTGGCCGCAGGGCCATGAAACTGTACGAAGGTGGCTTCGACTACTCGCTGGCACGCGAGGTGTTCAAACCGTACTGGCCCCACACGACGAAAGGCACCCACGGCGCCGAAGCACAAGACCCCGCGCCGCTGAAGGACTCCGCTGTCGGGAACGGAGAGATCGTTGCCGACCCCGAAGAGGTCATCGAAGACTCGATCCAAAGGATCGACGAGAATCTGGAAGCAGAGCTTCTTGAGCGCTTGCAGGAGGGTCATCCCGACTTCTTCGAGAAGGCAGTGGTCGATCTCCTGCTCTCGATGGGGTACGGCGGCGCCGAGAAGCGAGGGCGACGGATCGGTGGTCCCGGAGACGGCGGTGTCGACGGAGTCATCGACCAAGATGCTCTCGGAATCGACCAGATCTACGTCCAGGCCAAGCGCTATGCGACCGGCAATAAGGTCGGACGCAAGGAGATTCAAGCGTTCGTCGGCGCTCTGCAGGGCCGAAGCGCCACCCGCGGCGTATTCCTCACCACGAGCGAGTTCACCGACGAGGCCTGGCAGTACGCCGAAGCAGTTCAGAGCAGAATCATCCTCATTGATGGCTCACGATTCACTTCGCTGATGCTCAAGCACCGAGTGGGCGTTCAGCCGAAGAAGACGCACACTGTCCTTCAGGTCGATGCTGACTACTTCGACTAGCGCGATTTCAGAGCGGCCTAAGGTGCGGAGTGTGAATCGGTGGTCGTCCATCCAGCAGGTGAACAACCACCGACCCTGCTGACCTTCACGATCAGCAGCTCCGTGCATTCTGCGTGTACCGAACTTCAGGTCAGTCGGTGGACAACGTCCACTCGCCGTCCGCTTGGACCACGATCAGCGACGGCCCCTCCTGGATGGCCACCGACCCCTCGTAGGGGCCGATCTCGTTGATCAGCAGCCCGAGGTTGAACAGGTCGTCGGTCTCCTCCGTCACGACGAAGTTGCTCTGCCCGTTGTGAGTGACGTGCAGTGTGGCAGCACCGCCGTCGTAGAGGTACACGCCGTCGCCGGAGCCAGAGCCCGGCATCGGCTCGGCCGCGCTGAACGGCTCGACAGTGATGCTCCACGGACCATCTGCGCTGACCTGGATGCTCACGCCGTCACCCAAGGACATGACGCCCCATGCGGTGGAACCGGAGTACTGGCCGATCGTATTGACCAGCAGCTCAGCGGTGGACTGGTTCTGCGCGTCCAGAACGGTCAGTGCAAAGTTGCTGCTGCCGCTGTGCTCAGCAGTCACGATGCCGCCGGTGCCGTCCTCGGGCAGGCTGATCACCGCGTCGCCCGACCCCGACTCCTCGATCATCTCGAACTCGCCGAACTGGTCGGCCAGCCAGGACGCGTCGCCAGTCGACGCCTCGTCCTCCTGGGCCTCCTCAGGATCCTCGGTCTCCTCCGCCTCCTCAGCTTCTTCGTCCTCACGGGCAGCGTCCGCCGCCTCATCGTCGGCCGCACCTTCCTCGGCGTCCTCGGCAGGCTCTTCCTCGGCCGCCTCGACCACCTCAGCGTCGTCGTCTTCCTGGATGACGGCGTCGTCATCGATCCGGGCGGCCTCCTGCACCCCAGTGGCGGCCACAGCCCCCAGCACGATGCCCATCACTCCGCCGAGGATGACACCGGCGGCCGTGACGACCCAGGCCACAGTCCGGGAGCTGCGGCTTCCCTCGAGCGGCCTCCCTGCGGAGTCGCGGGCTGCCCCGGCGAGGACCATGATCAGGTCGATCAGGTACCAGAGGCCGAAGCCACCCAGTGTCACCAGCTTCAGCACACCTGTGCCGATCTTGCCGAGATAGAAGCGGTCAGCTCCCAGGCCGCCCAACAGCCAGGACAGCAACCAGGTCACCACGAATGATTTCTGGGGAGGTGCCTGGACGGCACTCTCAGGGTAGGGGTGCATGGTCGTTCTCCTCACGAATGCGAATGATCACCCCGCGCTGCTGCCCGAGGCGACCGGCCGGCGTCGGGACCCCCTGCCCCGGTCCGACTGGTGAAGGCAACCTTACGGCAGCCCTCCGACACACGCCGCCCCGGCCGCCCTCCCACCTCCCACTCGGAGCTCACCCCAGCGCTGACTCCAGCCGCTCCGGGCTCCACCGTTCGATCCCCCGACCCCGGCTGTCCGTGAAGTCGGCGACCGTGGACTCGGGGTCCACGATGATGATCCGGTGCCCCTCATCGAGCAGCTTCGCCGCCATCTCGGAGGAGGTCCGCCGCGCCACGGGCAGGACCTCGTCGACCCGCGCCATGTCGAAGACGACCAGATCGGTGGAGGGCGGAGACTCGATGAGCTCGTGGACCAGCGCCTCGATGCTGCTGAGCACCAGGTCGCCCTGCAGCACATAGACAGTGGCCGGCTGATCCTCCACCGTGACGCGCAGGGTTTCCCGCAGGGCCGAGCGGGCGGGACGGCTCGCCTCCATCAGGTGCAGGCCCAGGTCCTCGGAGAGCCGCTCCATCATCGCGACACCGCGGACGCTGTTGCCGTGCCGGTCCAGCCGCGGGGAGAACACCGCCACTCCGATCTGTCCCGGCAGCACACCGATGATCCCGCCGGCCACACCGGACTTGGCCGGGATCCCCACTGTGGTGAGCCAGTCTCCGGCGGCGTCGTACATCCCGCAGGTGGCCATCACGCTGAGCAGGTGGCGGGTGCTCTCCCGGCACAGCAGCCTCTCCCCGCTGTGCGGCTGGACACCGCCGTTGGCCAGCGTCGACGCCATGAGCGCCAGATCCGCCACCGTGACCGAGGCCGCGCACTGCTGCACATACCCTTCGACGGACACCTGAGGGTCGCCGTCCAGCTGCCCGGAGGCATGCAGCAGGTAGGCCAGACCGAGGTTGCGGTCCGCGGTGGCCAGCTCAGAGGCGGCCACGGCGTCGTCGAGGCCCACGTCTCGCCCGGTGAGCCGACTGAAGAACTCCAGGATCCGGTCCAGCCCAGAGGTCTCCTCCGAGCTGATCAGCGCGTGGGTGGCGATCGCCCCCGCATTGATCATGGGGTTCCGCGGCCGGCCCGTCTCCGGGTCCAGCGAGAGTTCGTTGAACGCCTCCCCGCTGGGCTCCACGCCGATGAGATCCCGGATCCCGGCGAGCCCATGGTCCTCGATCGCCAGGGCATAGGCGAAGGGCTTGGACATCGACTGGATGCTGAAGTGATGATCCGTATCCCCGCTGGCATAGACCGTGCCGTTGACGGTGCACAGGGCGACGGCGACCTTCTCCGGGTCCGCAGCGGCCAGCTCGGGGATGTAGTCCGCCGGCTGCCCTTCCACGACGTGCTGGGTCTCGGCGATCAAGGTGTCCAGATAGTCGAGTATCGGTGAACGCATCGGTGTCCTCTCATCGGGCTCCGCCACGATTCTGGTGGCCGCGAGCGACGGCGTCTCTCCGGCGCCACGCCGAGCCGACGGCCGAAGCTCCGTCATATGGGGCCAGCAGCCTCACCATACCCCGCCCAGACACGACGACGGCCGGTGGTCGCTCCCGCACAGGGGAACGGCCACCGGCCGTCATACTCGGCTGACGAGGTCAGTCTGGCGCTGATGTCAGCACCGGTGTCAGCGCAGCAACATCACTCGGCGTCGACCAGGACCTGGTTGACCGACTGCTTGTCCTCGCCGTCGGAGTCCTCGTCCACGACCGGAGCCAGGGACAGCTTGCCGCGGTCGTCGATCTTGGTGATCTCGACCTGCAGCTTCTGTCCCACGCCCACGACGTCCTCGACGTCGTCGACGCGCTTGCCGTCGTTGAGCTTGCGCAGCTCGGAGATGTGCAGCAGGCCGTCCTTGCCCGGGGTCAGCGAGATGAACGCACCGAAGGTGGTGATCTTCACGACCGTGCCCAGGTAACGCTCGCCCACCTCCGGGACCTGCGGGTTGGCGATCGCGTTGATCGCGCTGCGCGCGGCCTCAGCGGCCTCCCCGTTGGTGGCGCCGATCAGCACGGTGCCGTCGTCCTCGATGGAGATGTCGGTGCCGGTGTCCTCCTGGATCTGGTTGATCATCTTGCCCTTCGGGCCGATGACCTCACCGATCTTGTCCACCGGGACCATCACCGAGATGATGCGCGGGGCGAACTCGGACATCTCGTCCGGGGAGTCGATCGCGGCGTTGATGACGCTCAGGATGTGCAGGCGAGCCTCACGGGCCTGCTTCAGGGCGGCACCCAGCACGGAGGCGGGGATGCCGTCGAGCTTGGTGTCCAGCTGGATGGCGGTGACGAACTCCTCGGTGCCGGCGACCTTGAAGTCCATGTCGCCGAAGGCGTCCTCCACACCCAGGATGTCGGTCAGCGCCGCGTAGCGGGTCTCACCGTCGACCTCGTCGGAGACCAGGCCCATGGCGATGCCGGCCACCGGGGCCTTCAGCGGCACACCGGCGTTGAGCAGCGACAGCGTCGAGGCGCAGACCGAGCCCATCGAGGTGGAGCCGTTGGAGCCCAGCGCCTCGGAGACCTGACGGATCGCGTAGGGGAACTCCTCGCGCGACGGCAGGACCGGGACCAGCGCGCGCTCGGCGAGCGCACCGTGGCCGATCTCGCGGCGCTTCGGGGAGCCCACACGACCGGTCTCACCGGTGGAGTAGGGCGGGAAGTTGTAGTTGTGCATGTAGCGCTTCTTGGTCTCCGGCGACAGGCTGTCGATGGACTGCTCCATCTTCAGCATGTTCAGCGTGGTGACACCCATGATCTGGGTCTCGCCGCGCTCAAAGATCGCCGAGCCGTGCACCCGCGGCAGCACCTCGACCTCGGCGGTCAGCTGGCGGATGTCCGTCAGCCCGCGGCCGTCGATGCGGACCTGGTCGCGCAGGATGCGCTGGCGGATGACCTGCTTGGTCACCGCGCCGAAGGCCTTGCCGACCTCGCCGCCGCGGCCCTCGAACTGCTGGCCCTCGCCGGCCAGCTTCTCGACCAGCTCGGCCTTCAGCTCGGCGTCGGCGGTCTCGCGGGCCTGCTTGTCCGCGATCTGGTAGATGCTGGTGAGCTTCTCCTCGGCGGCGGCCTTCACGGCCTCGAGGACGTCGTCCTCGTAGTCCAGGAAGAACGGCACCTCGACCGGCTCCTTGGTCGCGCGGGAGGCCAGGTCGGCCTGGGCCTCGCACAGGACCTTGATGAACGGCTTGGCGGCCTCGAGACCCTCGGCGACGATCTCCTCGGTGGGGGCGGTCTTGCCCTGCTCCTTGATGAGCTTCCAGGAGTTGTCGCTGGCCTCGGCCTCGACCATCATCACGGCGATGTCGTCACCGACCACTCGGCCGGCCACGACCATGTCGAACACGGCGTTCTCCAGCTGCGAGTGCTTCGGGAACGCCACCCACTGGGGGCCCTCGGAGTCGTGGATCAGCGCCACACGCACGCCGCCGATCGGGCCGGAGAACGGCAGACCGGAGAGCTGGGTGGAGGCGGAGGCGGCGTTGATGGCCACGACGTCGTAGAGGTCGTCCGGGTTGATGGACAGGATGGTCTCCACGACCTGGACCTCGTTGCGGATGCCCTTCTTGAAGGCCGGGCGCAGCGGACGGTCGATCAGGCGGCAGGCCAGGATCGCGTCCGTGGTGGGGCGACCCTCACGGCGGAAGAACGAGCCGGGGATGCGCCCGGCGGCGTACATGCGCTCCTCGACGTCCACCGTCAGGGGGAAGAAGTCGAAGCCTTCGCGCGGGGACCTGCCCACCGTGGTGGCGGACAGGATGGTGGTCTCCTCGTCGAGGGTGACCAGGACCGACCCGGCGGCCTGCTTGGCCAGCCGTCCGGTCTCGAACTCGATGGTGCGGGTGCCGAATCGACCGTTGTCGATCACGGCCTCGGCATAGTGAACCTCGGGACCCTGCATGGCAGGTGTCTCCTCTCTGTTGTCGAACAGACAGGCACGGCCGCCGGTGGGAGGAGGTGGATCAGGCCATATGACGGCCATCGATCGAAGCCCACGGGCTGCCTGCGCATCACGCGCGGCTCCCGGAGGCCACTACCGAGGACCGGAGCACATGGGGTCCAGCTCGGCACCGGCGTGCCTGTCTCTCATAGTCTCGCATACAGAACAGGTGACTCCCACGGTCATTCGACCGCGTGTGGAGCCACCTGTTCCGTCAGCTTGGTATCAGCGTCTGCACGCCTGCTCTGGTGCCTTCAGACACTCAGCGGCGGATGCCGAGGCGCTTGATCAGCGCACGGTACCGCTCGATGTCAGTGTTCTGCAGGTACTTGAGGAGGCGGCGACGGCGACCCACCAGGATCATCAGGCCACGACGAGTGTGGTGGTCCTGCTTGTGCGACTTCAGGTGCTCCGTGAGGTCGCTGATCCGACGGGTCAGCACGGCGACCTGGACCTCAGGCGAACCGGTGTCGCCCTCGTGGGTCGCGTACTCCTTGATGATCTCCTGCTTGACAGCGGGATCCAAAGCCATGGGATTGCTCCTTGATGGTTGTACCGCGATCAGGTGCCGGAACCTGGGGAGCATCCGCCCCACAGGCATCCGGTGCTGGCCACCGCGGACTGCAGCACAGCAACGCTCCACTTTACCGCACATGCCCGGATCGGAGCGAATGGAGCCCTCAACGGTGCAGGCGCGAACCCCGCACCCAGCATGACAGCAGGATGTGATCCAGATGTGAGGAGGGTCCGTGACAGTGGTGCTCTCAGCGGCAGCGCCCCTGCCTGCAGCCAAGAACGGACCCCTGACGAAAGGACTCCCATGAGGCATCACCGCAGACTGCTCATCACGGGCGCACTCACCGGCGCCGCCCTGTTCTCCGGAGCCGCACTGGCATCGGCCGCCACCGACGATGCCCAGCAACCCGACTACGACCGGGTGGGCGACGTCGAAGACATCGACTGGGGCCTGCTGAGCCCATCGGAGCCGAACGCCCCCTCCGGAGAACGACAGGCGTGAACAGCATGTGATCAATGTGTGAGGACGTTCAAGGATGCTGATGGTGTCCCCAAGAAACAGGCCCGCTCCGGGCCGCGGCCCATGAAAGGAACCCCCATGCGAACCATGACCAAGACCCTCTCCCTGGGCGCGGTCGCTGCACTCCTGCTGGCTCCGGCCGCCGCGGCGCATGCCGACAACGCCGGACCTCCGGAGGACGGCACCGCATCCCACTCATCCGCCGGCTCCGGATGGGACGAGGTCAACGCCGAGAATCCCTTGGCCCTCAGCTCGTCCGGAACGCAGGAGGTCCAAGCCTCCACCGGCTGCTACGCGAACGCGGTGACGAGAAGTCGGAGCCACGCTCGCAGTGGAGTCATCGTGACATCACGCAATCTCACCACCAGCAGCCGGTGCCGCGACATCAATGTCCGCCACACTCTCGGCAGCGAGAATCGAGTGGAGGCTCGGGTGTGCTTCCTTCCCAGCTCCGGAGGGCGCACCTCCCAGTCGAGCTGGACCGACATCACCAGCGGCTGGCGTGTGGTCGCCAGCGACGTGATCACTGGCACCGCGTACGAGGTGCAGACTCGTGTCCGCTCGTTCGAGCCTCCGCCCACGGATCCTCCGATGGACCCCGACACCTATCCCTGGCGCGTGCACTACGCCTCGTGAGCGAGCCCTGACAGCGCCCGCCCCTGCCGGACCTCACCGGCGCTGCGCGGTGTGCAGCACGGTGAGGTACGGCAGCTCGACGACGTCGTCGCCGGCCAGCCCGGTGTGCTCGTCCAGGTACCAGTCCAGGTTCTCCCGACGCCGGGCACGCTCCTTCGGACCGGCCCGGAGCCAGGAGCTCATCGTGGCGGCCAGGCGGCGGACGTCGTCGGCGGTCAGCCGCCGCGACCAGGTGAACTCCTCGGTGCGCGGCGGCGCGAACAGCCGCGGGTCCAGCGGAGGGCTCCAGCCGGGACGGTGCACGTCCCCGGCGCGCATGATGCGGGTCAGCCGGTGCACCCACGGGTCGGAGGTGTCCAGGTGGTTGGAGACGATCGCCAGCACTCCACGCTCGGCCAGGATCCGATGCGCCTCCCGCTGCACGAACCCGGTCTCGAACCAGTGCCAGGCCTGGGCGGCGACCACGACGTCGACCGCGCCCTCCTCCAGCCCGGTGTCCTCCGCCGAGGTGAGGTGCACCTGCAGCCTGCGCCGCAGCTCCTCGTCGCCAACGGTCTCCTGCAGCACCTGGGTCATCGGGCCACTGGGCTCCACCGCGTGCACGCGCACCACACGATCCTCGCCCGCCGCCAGCAGCTGGCGCGTCAGGATGCCGGTGCCCGCCCCGACGTCGGCCACCCGCAGCGAGCCGGCGGCCCTCGAGACCGACCCGAGGATCGCCTCCACGGCCTGCTGCGGGTACCGCGGCCGCAGCTCGTCATACTCACGCGCCGCCGCGAGACCCATCTGCTCGCCGTACGCCCCGCCCAGCAGGCGGCGTCGATCGGGATCGGCGATGATGACCTGCTCCCCCGGTCTCAGCTTCGGCCGATTCGGGACGGCACGGTGCGGAGGGTCCGCGGCGGGACGGCCCAGCTCAGGAGAGGGCGGCAGGGCTCAGCCCTCCACCGCCGGGACCGGCCGCGCATCCAGGTGCTCCGGGTCATCGGTGCCCAGCGTGAGCTTCGCGCGCGCCACGTCCTCCTCCATCTGGCTGATCAGCTGTGGGATCCCCTCGAAGGCGACCATGCCGCGCAGGCGGTCGATGAATTCGACCCGCACCTGCTGGCCGTAGAGGTCGAAGTCCTCCACCTTCTCCTTGGGCCTGCCGATCACGAAGGACTCCACCACGCGCTGCACGCCGTCGAAAGTGGGATTCGAGCCCACCGAGATCGCTGCGGGCCAGCGCCTGCCGTGCCCATCGGTCAGCCACCCGGCGTAGACGCCGTCGGCGGGGATCATGCCCTCCGAGTCCTGCCCCAGGTTGGCGGTGGGGAATCCCAGCTCCCGCCCCCGAGCGGCCCCGTGGACCACCTCGCCGAGCACCGCATGGGGCCGGCCCAGCACCTCGCGGGCGGAGGCGACGTCACCGGCGGCCAGCGCCTCCCGCACCCAGGTGGAGGAGCACCGGCGGTCCCGGCCGAAGTCCTCGACGCCGACCACGGCGAACCCGTACTGCTCCCCCAGCTCCACCATCGTCTCGAAGGAGCCGGTGTTTCCGCGTCCGAAGCGCACATCATGGCCGACCACCACCACTCGGACGTTCAGCGCGTCCACGAAGTACTGCTTCACGAACTCGGCGGGAGTCAGGGCGGCCAGGTCGAGCGAGTAACGGATCATCAGCATCGCGTCGATGCCGGTGGTGGCCAGCCGATAGATCTTCTCCTGCACCCCGGTGATCATCTCCGGGCACTGGTGCGGCCGGTGCACCTGCGCCGGGTGCGGGTCGAAGGACACGGCGACGGCGGAGGCCTCATGCTCGGCGGCCGCGGCGGCCAGCTGAGTGAGGACCTCCTGATGCCCCAAGTGGACGCCGTCGAAGTTGCCGATGGTGACCGCCGTCGGACCGAGGTCCGCGGGAACCTCATCCAGGCCGTTCCAATAGTGCACGTGTCTCCTCAGTTCTGCAAGTGGTGCGTCGGCGTCATTGCCGCTCCCCATTATGGAGCACTCGTCAGCCGGCGCCCATTCCCGACGACGGCGGCGCCCCCGGCGCGTCCCGCCCCGGACGATGGCGCCACAGCCAGTACAGGCCGATGAACGGCAGCACCAGGGGCACGAAGCCATAGCCCTGCCCGAAGTGCGACCACACCGTGGCCTCGTCGAACAGCTCCTGATCCAGATACGTCCAGGCCCCGACGCCCAGCACCCCGACCATCTCGATCAGCACCGCCACCAGCGCGGCCCGCCACGCCAGTACCGACGTGCGGGCCAGGGCGAGGGTGGCGAACACGTAGACCAGGGCGGCGAAGGCGCTCAGCAGATACGCCACCGGGGCGTCCTCGAAATGCGCGAGGATCTGATACAGCGCCCGCGCGGTGGCAGAGACCGCGAAGATCCCATAGGCGGTGATGATGAGCATGCCCACCCCCCGGTTGCGGGGTGTGGGTGATGACCGCCGCTCGACGCCGGGGGCCGAGTCGCGGCCGTCCTCAGAGCTCAGATGCTTGTGGACCATCACTCTCTTCTCTTCAGCAGGCGCAGGGGGCCGTCGCGCTCCCCCACCAGATGACTTCCATGCGATAGACCATCACGAACACCACCAGGCCGACGAAGCTCATCACCAGGTTCGACCAGCGGGTCTTGTCGATCATGGCCCAGACGAACACTCCCGCCGGCAGCAGCAGGGCGGTGAACACGTAGCCCCAGAACTCCCAGGCCTCCCCCGCGATGGACGCATCGAAGCCCAGCTGACGCACGGCGGCGTAGATGCCGTAGACCACCAGGAACAGCTCCACGGCGGCGAGGCTGATGATCGAGGTGTCCGCCGGGTGGCGGCGCAGCGCCGTCATGACCCAGCAGATCAGTGTGGAGGCGGCACACACGACCGTGCCGATGATGAACATCAGGGTCATGCTGCTCCTCCTGCCGGACGGTCCTGGACGATTCTCTCCACCTCTACAACCTGTAGAAATCTACGCCCTACTGCGGGGCGAACACCAGCTCCGGCTTCGCCTGGAAGCTGACCTGCTCCGCAGCCGCGGCGCGGGCCGCATCGCCCGAGGCAGAGGCCCCCTTCTTCGCCGGGACATCTTTGAGCAGAGCGATCAGCTCTCCGTCGGGCCCGAACGCCGCGGTGAGGCGATCCGGCTCCCCCGCAGCCCCGGTGCCGGAGGCGGTGATCCTGCGTCCGTGGCCCAGGTTCTCCGCCTCCTCCTGGGTGAGCTCACGTCGGGAGAAGATCCGGGCCGCCGCCTCTGCAAGGTCCACGTAGCCGAAGTCCTCGGCCAGCTGTTCCAGACTCAGCGCGTTCTCGATGCGGTACGGCCCCACCGCCGTGCGACGCAGCGCGGTCAGATGGCCGCCCACCTCCAGGGCCTCCCCCAGATCACGGGCCAGCGCCCGCACGTAGGTGCCCGAGGAGACGTCCACCTCCACGTCGACGTCGACCATCCGGCCGCCCTCGAGACGGCGCACTTCCAGCACGTCGAACCGGTGCACGGTCACCGGGCGGGCCGCCAGCTGCACGTCCTCGCCCCGGCGCGCCCGGTCATAGGCGCGGCGACCGTCGACCTTGATCGCCGAGACGGTGGAGGGCACCTGCTGGATCTCCCCGGTCAGGGCCGCCACCTCCGCGTCCAGCCGCTCCCGGGAGACCGCATTGGCGAACCGCGTGGCCACCACCTCGCCGTCGGCGTCGTCGGTGGTGGTGGACTGGCCCAGCCGGATGGTCGCCGTATAGGTCTTGGAGACCCCCACGATATGGGTCAGCAGCCGGGTGGCTCGATTGATCCCGACCACGAGCACCCCCGTGGCCATCGGGTCGAGGGTGCCGGCGTGCCCGACCTTGCGGGTGCCCGCCAGCCGACGGATCCGCCCGACCACGTCATGGCTGGTCCAGCCGGCCGGCTTGTCCACCAGCACCAGGCCGGAGCCGACGGCGATCTCCTCGGCGCGCTGCTTCTTGCCCATAGGTGCGGCAGCCCCTCAGCGTCCGTCAGCGGAGTCGGTCCCCTCGGACGCGGCGCCCTCGGCGCCGGACCCTGCGGACTCACCATCGGCGAGCGAACGGTACGGGTCCTCCCCTCCGGCCGGAGCGGCCTGCTCCCGCAGAGCGGCGACCTTCTCGTCCTGCTCCTTGGCCTTGCGCAGCAGGTCCTCCAGATGCGCGGCGGACTCCGGGATCTCGTCGGCGACGAACTCCAGAGTCGGGGTCAGGCGGATGGTCAGCTGCCGGCCGACCTCGTGCCGCAGCACACCCTGGTGCGCGGCGAGCACCTCCTCGGCACTCCGGCGGGCGTCGTCGTCGCCCATGACGGTGTAGTAGACGGTGGCATGCTGCAGGTCATTGGTGACGCGTGCGTCGGTGACCGTGATCAGCTCGGCGCGCTCGTCCTTGACCCGACGGCGCAGCGCCTCGGCGACGATCACCTTGATGCGCTGCGCGAGCCGTGCCGCGCGTGCTGGATCAGCCATGATGGCCTCCTCGAAAAGTCGAAAGATGAAACCCAGCCTAGGACAGTCCCAGACCAGACAGGGACACCTCCGGGGACCGCATCGCGTGGATGCGATCCCCGGAGGTGTCAGGCGTCACAGGACGCTCAGGAGCGCGGAATCTCCCGCATCTCCCAGGTCTCGATGACATCACCTGCGTTGATGTCGTTGAACGACCCCAGGCCGATACCACACTCGAAGCCGTCGCGGACCTCGGTGGCGTCGTCCTTGTAGCGGCGCAGCGACTCGATGGCCAGGTTGTCCGCCACCACATTGCCATCGCGCACCAGACGTGCCTTGGCGTTGCGGCGGATGACGCCGGACCGGACGATCGAGCCGGCGATGTTGCCGAACTTGGAGGAGCGGAAGACCTCGCGAATCTCCGCGCTGCCCAGCTGCACCTCCTCGTACTCCGGCTTCAGCATGCCCTTCAGCGCGGCCTCGATGTCATCGATGGCGGCGTAGATGACCGAGTAGAAGCGCATGTCCACGCCCTCCTGGTCAGCCAGGTCCTGGACGCGCTCCGCAGGACGGACGTTGAACCCGACGATCACCGCGTTGTCCACAGTGGCCAGGTTGACGTCGTTCTGCGTGATCGCACCCACGCCGCGGTGGATGACCCGCAGCTGCACCTCGTCGCCGACGTCGATGCCCAGCAGCGCGTCCTCCAGCGCCTCGACGGCACCGGAGACATCGCCCTTGAGGATCAGGTTCAGCGTGTCGATCTTGCCCTCGGCCACGACCTGGTCGAAGTTCTCCAGGCTCACGCGCTTGCGACGCTTGGCCAGCATCGCGTTGCGCTCGGCGGCCTCACGCTTCTCCGCGATCTGACGGGCCGTGCGGTCGTCCGGAGTGACCAGGAAGCTGTCACCGGCGCGCGGCACCGAGGACAGACCCAGCACCTGCACCGGACGGGACGGCACGGCCTCCTCGACCGCGTTGCCGTTCTCGTCGAACATCGCACGCACACGGCCGAAGGCGGTGCCGGCGACCATGTTGTCGCCGACCTTCAGGGTGCCGGACTGCACCAGGACGGTGGCCACCGGACCGCGGCCCTTGTCCAGGTTGGCCTCGATGGCGACGCCGCGGGCCTCCTTGGACGGGTTGGCGGTCAGCTCCAGCGCCGCGTCGGCGGTCAGCAGGACCGCCTCGAGCAGCTGGTCGATGTTCGTGCCCTGGATCGCGGAGATGTCGACGAACATCGTGTCGCCGCCGTACTCCTCCGGAATCAGCTCGTACTCGGTGAGCTGACCACGGATCTTGTCCGGGGCGGCGCCCTCCTTGTCCATCTTGTTGACCGCCACCACGACCGGCACATCGGCCGCCTTGGCGTGGTTCAGGGCCTCCACCGTCTGCGGCATGACGCCGTCGTCGGCGGCGACCACCAGCACCGCGATGTCGGTGACCTTCGCACCACGGGCACGCATGGCGGTGAACGCCTCGTGACCGGGGGTGTCGATGAAGGTCAGGCCGCGCTCCTGGCCGTCGTGCTCCACGTGGACCTGGTAGGCGCCGATGTGCTGGGTGATGCCTCCGGCCTCACCCTCGGTGACGTTGGAGTTCCGGACGGCGTCCAGCAGACGGGTCTTACCGTGGTCGACGTGACCCATGACGGTGACCACCGCGGGGCGGGCCTCCAGGTCGTCCTCGTCCTCGGCCTCGGCCTCGGCCGCCAGGTCGATGTCGAAGGACTCGAGCAGCTCACGGTCCTCGTCCTCGGGCGAGACGATCTGGACCTTGTAGCCCAGCTCCTCACCGAGCAGCTGGAAGGTCTCCTCGTCCAGGGACTGGTTGGCGGTGGCCATCTCGCCGAGCTTCATCAGCACCGTGACCAGTGCTGCCGGCTCGGCGTTGATCTTCTCGGCGAAGTCGGCCAGGGAGGAGCCGCGACGCAGCCGCAGGATCGTGGTGCCGTCGCCCTTGGGGACGCGGACGCCGCCGATCTCACGGGTCTGGCGCTGCTCCATCTCCTGGCGCTTGGCGCGCTTCGACTTCCGGGACTTCGAACGGGACGGACCGCCGCGCCCGAAGGCGCCCGCCGTGCCGCCGCGTCCACGTCCACCACGACCCCGCGGCGGACCGCCGGCGGGAGCACCAGGACGGCCGGGACCGCCGCCGGGCCCGCCACGACCTCCTGCCGGAGCAGGGGTCTGGCCGGGCATCATGGACGGCTTCGGACGAGCTCCGCCGCCCTGGGCCGGGCCCGGACGCGGACCGCCGGGACGCGGGCCGCCCTGCGAGGGGGCACCCTGCCGGCCGCGGCCACCGCCGGGACGGGGGCCGCCGCCACGCTCGGAGCGCATGCCCTGCTGCGGGGCGAACGGGTTGTTGCCCGGGCGCGGGCCCGGACGAGGACCGGGGCGAGGGCCTCCGGATCCGCCCGGACGCGGAGCCGGACGCTCGCTGCCGCCCATACCCTGCTGCGGGGCGAACGGGTTGTTGCCCGGACGCGGACCCTGACGGGAGCCGCCGGGCTTCGGAGCGCCGGCACCCGGCTTGGCGCCGGGCTTGGGCGCGCCCTTCTGGGGGGCGTCGGTGCCCTGGGCGGGCGCCGAGGGGCCGCCGTCTTCGCGAGGAGCCTTCGGCGCCTGAGCCTGAGGCTCCTGGGCCTGCGGCTCCTGGGCGGCGGGCTTCTGCTCGGCCGGGCCGGGAGCAGGCTTCTGCCCCGGCTTGGGACCGGGCCTGACCGCACCGGGCTTGACCGAGCTGGGGGTCGGCGCAGAACCTGCGCCGGGCTTCGGGGCAGGCTTCGATGAGGCGCCTGCCGGGGACCCGTCCTTCGACGCGGGAGCGCCGGAGCCCTTGGAGGACTCCTTCTTGGCGCCGTCCTTCTTCGCGCCGGGGAACGCCGCACGGAGCTTCTTGGCCACCGGGGGTTCCACCGTGGATGACGGGGACTTCACAAATTCGCCCATCTCCTGCAACTTGGCAAGAGCATCTTTGGACGTGATGCCGAGCTCCTTGGCGAGCTCGTGTACGCGGGCCTTGGCCACATTACTCCTTGTCTGGCCCGCACAGTGCCCCGCCGAGATCAGCGGGGCTGATGTCAGCGGTTCACCGGACGGAGCCGTCGAACGTTCTGAGATTCATGACGGAGTCACTCAGGGATGTCTTCACTGGGCACTCATCCGTCGGTGCTCATCGGGTGTCCATCTCTTTCCAACCCGCTTTCATCTGGTGTGTGCTGGGACATCGTCAGCTTCGGCGTCTCGACCGCGCGGCGGCCTCGACGTCGTCGAAGCTGAGGGACTCGACGCTGACAGGTCGGCGGAACGCCCTCGAGAAGGCCTTCCGCCGCACTGCTGTGTCGAAGCATTCCTGCTCCGGATGGATCCACGCCCCGCGGCCGGGCATCCGACCTGCGGCGTCGACCACCACGCGTCCAGGCTGTGAAGCCTCACGGCGCCGACCGGGCGACCGGTCGACATCGGGCTCCGCGGCCTCGGGCGCCAGCGCGAGTCTCACGACGTCTCCCTGCTCAACCCGTCGGCGACAGCCGACGCAGGTGCGGACAGGGACCATGACAGTCTACCCCCTCAAGGTGGTCACTGGAGAATCATCCTGCGACACGTCCCCCACGGGCGGCGCCGGTCACCGTCATGGCGGCGGTCCACCGGTGGGTCAGGGGACGCGGCGACTCCTCAGTCGTGATGGGTCAGGGGGCGTCCGGCGCAGCAGGGGCCGCCGGCGTGTTGGGGGCGGCGTCGGAGGCGATGTCGATCCGCCAGCCGGTCAGCTTCGCGGCCAGGCGGGCGTTCTGCCCCTCCTTGCCGATGGCCAGCGACAGCTGAGAGTCCGGGACGATCACGCGGGCGGAGCGGGCGTTCTCGTCCAGGATCGTCACGGAAGTGACCTTCGACGGCGACAGCGCGTGGGCGATGAACTCCGCCGGGTCGTCGCTGTGATCGATGATGTCGATCTTCTCCTCGTTGAGCTCCGTGGTCACCGCCCGGACCCGCGAGCCCATCGACCCGATGCAGGCGCCCTTGGCGTTGATGCCGGGCTGCGTGCTGCGCACTGCGATCTTGGTGCGGTGGCCGGCTTCCCGAGCGATCGCCGTGATCTCCACTGTGCCGTCGGCGATCTCCGGCACCTCATGCTCGAAGAGCTTCTTCACCAGGCCCGGGTGCGAGCGGGACAGCGTGATCGAGGGCCCTTTGAGCCCCCGGTGGACGTCGACCACGAAGGCACGAAGACGCGAACCGTGCGAGTAGACCTCGCCGGGCACGTGCTCCTGCGGGGGCAGCACCGCCTCGACCGAGCCCAGGTCCACCTGCACCATATGGGGGTTCCGCCCCTGCTGGACGATGCCGGAGATCAGCTCGCCCTCGCGGCCCTTGAACTCGCCGAGGACCTGATCGTCCTCGGCGTCCCGGATGCGCTGCATGATGACCTGGCGGGCTGTGGAGGCGGCGATGCGGCCGAAGTTCTTGGGGGTGTCGTCGAACTCGCCCAGGACAGTGCCGTCCTCGTCGAACTCCTTGGCCCAGACGGTCACATGACCGGTGGACTGATCGATCTCGGCCCGGGCGTGCTTCAGGGCGCCCGGAGACTTGTGGTATGCCAGCACGAGTGCCTGCTCGATGGCCGGTATCAGCTTCTCGAGGGGAATGTCACGCTCTTTGACGAGCATGCGCAGGGCGCTCATATCGATATCCACTTGTTCCTCCAGTTCGCCCGGACATCTCTGGCCCGGTCCGATCGTTCTGTGCTCCGTCGCTGGTCATCCGACCGGGGGTTCGGTCGGCTCATCGCTCGGTATGGTCACTCCGTGTGGGAAAACTCTACCTGCACCCGGGCGCGGCTGATGGCATCGAAGGGAAGCTCCACCGGCTCGCTGTACTTCACCGGCATCCCCTTCTTCGGCGCCGGCCGCTGCTCGGCGACCACCACGCCGTCGTCGGTGACCTCCTGAAGACGGGCCAGCATGTCCGGCTGTCCCTCCCGCTCCAGCTCCAGCAGCCGGCCGATGTTGCGGGCGAAATGCCGCGGCTCGGTCAGCGGACGGGTAGCCCCGGGCGTGGAGACCTCCAGCTCGTAGGAGGTGAGGTCCTCCAGCGCCTCCGCCTCGTCCAGCGCCGCGGAGATCGCCTCGGAGACGGCGGCCACGGAGTCCAGGTCGACCTGCTCGGTCCCGGTGGCGTAGTCGACGACCACCCGTACCGTGGCGATGGCCCCGTCGACCAGCTCCACTTCCTCCAGGAGCAGGCCCTGCGCAGCGACGATCGGCTCGATCACGGGGAGCAGCTCCGCGGCGCGGGGGTCGCGGGCCTTCTCCCCCTCACGGGGTCGGCGAGGGGCGGCCATGGTGTCTACCTCCGACATCGGGTGCTGGTGCGCCTCGATTGTATCGGCCCAGGACGGCGCCTTCTGCCACGCTCCCCCGGCTGCGCCAGGGGCATGATCTCGCCCCTCCATGATTCCTCCGCCTCTGCTAGATGACAGGGGCGTTCCCATCAGGTGGGGGCAGACAGACATCAGAGAGTCTCAGCCTTCTGGTACTCCGACCTCCCGCAGCAACCTTCCGAGCGATGTCGGATGGGACGCCTCCGGCCAGCACCAGCGGACCACTCCCAGGCCGAGTGCCCGCAGTTGGTCCTCCCGCACCTTCTCCTCGAACACCGCCTGCGCCACATCGACGCCGCTGAGCTCCCTCGCCCTGGTGTACTTCATCTTCCCGTCGAACTCGCCCACGAGTCCGAGCTCGGGCCACCAGAAGTCGACGCGCGCGCGGCTGCCGTCCGGCAGGTCGAACACCTTCTGCAACTCCGGCAGGAGCAGGCCTGCCTCGACCATTCGTGCACGGGACAGCGACTCCCCCGGTGACTCCGCCGCCGGATCAGACACCTCCCACGCAAGGGTCCACCGCTGCGTGGCCATCCGTGACGTGGGGAGATGCTCCCACTGTCCGAGACTGTCCTGGGAGAGCTCGGTGAGACGTCGATGGCGGCCAGCTCGGAGCGCATCGAGCACGACGACGGCCTCATCGAACCTGAGTCGCGGAAGCGTGTCCATCACTGCGGCCTCCAGCAGCTCCACGCGGAGCACCTGGCCGAGCCCTGGAGGGCCACCGAGCACCTCGACATCCAGGGACGGTTCTGGGGTCAAGACGCGTCGTGTACTGACGCCGTTCAGATCATGGGCCGTGAGCCGCCGCCCCTCGGGACCGCGTTCCCGCGACAGCATCTGGCGGACGACGGCGTCCGACGCGGCACCGGTCAGCGGCGCGGGGCTTCGCCGCCCCACTTGCTGCCGTCGCGCCGTCCGGACGTGGACGACCCGGGGAGTGCGGAGCAGTGGGAGGCCGTGCAGCGCCAATGCGGTCTCTCGGCAGAACACGCTGTCGGGGCGCCAGAGCGCATGGGCCGCGGCGGCCATCAGGTGACGATCCCAGGGGTACGCCTGGAACCACTGAGATGCGGGGACGTACACGCTCCGCCGCAGCCGCAGCATCTCGCCTCGACGGACAGCCTGGCTCAGGGAGCTCGTCGTATGGCTTCCGTCCACATGGAGTCGTGAACGGATGAGCCGCATCGGATCCGCAGGGGTCGTCGTCATGATGTCCATGCCATGACTCTCCGGGACGGGGAACCCTCCGCGCGATCCCCGACCGGCATCTGTGGAGAACATCGGGACGGCCTGCCGTCCTGTGGTGGACGCAGACCGGGACGGAGGATGGAGCGCAGGACCATCGGGACACGGAGGACCGGCCGACCGACACGAACTTCCCCGACAAGATTCAGATGCCCCGCGAAGATTCGAGGGGATACGACATCTTGTGGGGGCGAGACGGGACCGCCGTGGGGCCGGGGCGCCTCAGCCGAACCAGGTGACGATGAGGTCCCAGCTCAGGTTCGCTACCAGCGCGAAGACCACGATCAGGAACACCACACGCACGAACCGCGACCCCTTGGCGATCGCCATCCGCGCGCCGGTGTATCCGCCGAGCATGTTCGCCACGCCCAGCAGCAGTCCGATCGCGATCAGCGCGTGGCCGGCGGGTCCGAAGTACAGCAGCGCGCCGAGGTTCGTGGCCGCGTTGACGATCTTGGCGTGCGCCGAGGCGTTGAGGAAGCTGTACCCGAGCACGGTGACCAACCCGATGATCAGGAACGTGCCCGTCCCCGGGCCCAGCACACCGTCATAGAAGCCCACCAGCAGGCCGATCAGCACCGCCCGGGAGACGTGCCCGAGCCCCACATGGCGCAGCTTCTCCAGCTGGCCCACGTTCGGCTTGGCCGCCGTGAAGATGCCCACGGCCAACAGCGCCAGCACGATCAGCGGCAGGATCACCGCCTCCGGAAGCCACGCGGCCACCATCGCCCCGCCGAAGCTCGCGCACAGGGCCGCGAGCGCCGTCGGCCCGGCCGTGGTCAGGCTGGGTTTCACGCAGCGGATGTAAGTGATCGCCGAGGTGGTGGTGCCGAAGATCGACCCCAGCTTGTTGGTGGCCAGCGCCTGCACCGGGGTGATGCCCGGCACCGTGAGCAGCACGGGCAGCTGCAGCAGCCCACCGCCGCCGACGACGGCGTCCACCCACCCGGCGGCGAAGCCCACCACCACCAGCAGCAGGATCGTCAGCGGCGAGATCTCGGCGAATGAACCGAGAACGACCTCCACGTGCGCCGGCCGTCAGCGCATCGAGGAGACACGCTCGACGACGGCCGTGACGGCGTCGTCGACCGGCACCTGCTCGGCCTGTCCGGAGCGGCGGTCCTTCAGCTCGATCATCCCCTCGGCCAGGCCGCGGCCGACCACCACGATGGTGGGCACACCGACCAGCTCGGCGTCGGAGAACTTCACACCCGGCGAGACCTTGGGTCGGTCGTCGAACATCACGGACACGCCCTGGGCCTCCAGCGAGGCCACCAGGGTCTCGGCGGCCTCAGCGATGGCCGGATCCTTGCCGGTGGCCACCACATGAACGTCGGCCGGAGCCACGGAGCCGGGCCACACCAGGCCCCGCTCGTCGTTGTTGGCCTCGGCGATCGCGGCCAGCACACGGGTGACGCCGAAGCCGTAGGAGCCCATGGTGACCGTGGAGAGCTTGCCGTTGACGTCCAAGACCTGCAGCCCCAGAGCCTCGGCGTAGCGCTTCCCCAGGTGGAAGATGTGCCCCAGCTCGATGCCGCGGCGGGTGCGCAGCGGCCCGGAACCGTCCGGAGCGGGGTCACCCTCCTGGACCACCACAGACTCGATGACGCCGTCCCAGGTGAAGTCCCGCCCGGCGACGAGACCGAAGACGTGCTGGTCCCGGTGGTTCGCTCCGGTGATCCATCTGGTGCCCGGCACCACGCGCGGGTCCACCAGGTACGGGATGCCGCTGGCGGCCTCCTCGCCGAGCACCTGCTTCTCCAGCTCCAGGCCGGGCCCGATGTACCCGCGGACCAGCAGGGGGTGGGCCTCCAGGTCCTCCGCCGTGGCCGCTTCCACGGTGACCTCACCGGCCGCACCGAGATGCTCGCCGACGGTGGCCTCCACGCGCTTGAGGTCCACATCGCGGTCACCGGGCACGGCGATCACCGCCACGCGCCTCTCCCCGTCGGGCATGACGACGGCGATGACCACGTTCTTCAGCGTGTCCGCCGCCGTCCACGGCCGGTCGGGGCGCGGGTGGTCGGCGTTCGCCGCAGCCACCAGCGTCTCGATCGTGTCGGTGCCCGGCGTGTGGTGCACCTCGGCCGGGGGCAGGCCGTCGACGGAGATCTCCTGCGGGGGCACCGTGGTGACGGCCTCCACGTTGGCGCGGTAGCCGCCGTCGGACTCCACGAAGGTGTCTTCGCCGATCTCACAGGGGAAGAGGAACTCCTCGCTGGCGGAGCCGCCCATGGCCCCGGAGACGGCGTCCACCGGGACCACGTCCAGCCCCAGGCGCTCGAAGATCCGCAGGTAGGCGGCCCGGTGCGCGTCATAGGCCGCTCGCTGGTCCTCCTCCTCGAGGCAGAAGGAGTAGGAGTCCTTCATGATGAACTCGCGGCCGCGCAGCAGCCCGGCCCGAGGGCGGGCCTCATCCCGGTACTTGGTCTGGATCTGGTACAGCGAGACCGGCAGGTCCTTGTAGGAGGTGTAGAGGTCCTTCACCAGCAGGGTGAAGATCTCCTCATGGGTGGGGGCCAGCAGGTAGTCCGCGTCCTTGCGGTCCTGCAGCCGAAAGATGTTGTCCCCGTAGTCCTCCCAGCGACCGGTGGCCTCATAGGGCTCCTTGGGCAGCAGTGCGGGCAGGTGGATCTCCTGGGCCCCGATCCGGTCCATCTCCTCCCGGACGATGGCCTCCAGCTTGCGCAGCACCATGATCCCCAGCGGCAGCCACGAGTAGACCCCGGGCGCGGCACGGCGGATGTAGCCGGCGCGCACCAGCAGCCGGTGGCTGGCCACCTCGGCGTCCGCGGGGTTGTCACGCAGAGTGCGGAGGAACAGATTCGACAGTCTCAGGGGCACGGTGAACTCAATTCCAGATCGTCGGGACTGCTGCCGAGAGGGAAGTCTACTAGGGCCCACCGTCAGTCCTGACCGTCAGGAGTCCTAGTCAGCGGAGTCCTCGTCAGCATCGGCGTCGGCACCCTCATCCGAGTCCTCGCCGTCGGAGTCCTCCCCACCCTCGCCGTCGTCGCCGTCGCCCTCGTCGTCGCCGTCGGTGTCCTCCTCATCCTCCTCCAGCGACAGGTCGTCGCCGGTCAGCTCCGAGAGCACCGCGGCCGCCTGCTCCTGAAGGTCTTCCACCAGATCCTCGACGTCGTCGTCCTCCGGTTCCTCATTCGGGGCTTCGGCCACGAGGACGATCTGCGAACCCTGGCGCAGCGCGACTGCGACCAGGTGGGTGCTCTCGTCTCCGACCGTCATCTCCTGGGTCAGTCCCAACCCGGCGTCTGCGGCGGTGCCCACCGAGAGGAGCTCCAGCGCCACCTCCGTGGAGGGGGACTCGTCGCCGCCGACGTCACGGGTGACGGTGTAGGACTCGCACAGCTGCAGGCCGTCCTCCTCGCCCGCCAGGTAGGCGTCGGCAGAGCGCCAGTCCGTGAAGGAGTACACGGTGGCCTCCCGCGCGCCGTCTGCCCCGTCGCTGTCAGAGTCGCCGTCCGTGTCGCCGTCAGAGTCACCGTCGGAGTCGCCGTCGGAGTCGCCTGACTCGCCGTCGTCCTGCTGGATCGCATGGGCCATCAGCGCACCGTCGGGCAGCGGGCTGGCAGACTCCACCACATACTGCTTGCACTCCTGAGGGTTCACCCGGAGCCGCTGCAGCTCCGTCTCCAGGTCACGCAGACCCGGCAACACGTCATCGGTGTCCGTGATGCTCGCCCCGGTGAACTCGCTCTCGAGCGCCTCCCGCATCTCCTCATGGGAGAGCTGACTGCCCTCGGGCTCCGGCGCGCTCAGCTGCTGGGCACCACCCGGGTCCCCGATGGCCCCTCCCCCGCCGCCGGAGTCCCGGACGGCGACGTCGTCAGCGCACCCGGTCAGCGCCAGCGCCACACCCACGGCCAGGACCGGGACGACACGACGGCGGCGGCCGGGGGCTGACTGGGACATCTCGAAGGCTCCTCGCAGGGACGGCGGACGGCTCGGCAGAACGCGGCGGGGCCCGATCGGCCCTCGCTCGCAGGACTCCGTGTCCAGTATGGGCCCCGCCGCTGGGCGCCACCTGACCCGACGCGCGGACGGGCCGCGTGTCAGCCGAAGCTCACACGCGGCCCGTCGTCGCCCGCTCCCTCAGGCGGTGGCGACGTCCAGCTGCACCACCGCCCAGGACAGCGGCGGCAGCGTCGCCCGCAGCGCGCCGTCCTCCAGTCCCACCTCACGCAGGGGGGTCAGCCCGACGGCGTTCTGGTCGTTCAGCACATTGGCGGCCTTGCGGTCACGGCCCTCCGGGATGCTCAGCACCTCGGCTGAGACCACCGCCGTGGCATCCAGCCCGTGCAGGTCCAGCGTGAGGTCGTTGGTCTCCTCCAGCGAGCGGTTGGCCACGAACAGCGAGAGCTTGCCGGTGGTCTCGTCCCAGGTGGCGGCGGCGTCGACGACGTCGACGTCACCGAACCTCGCCGTGGAGACCTGGTCGGCGTCCACCGCCAGGCGCAGGATCTGTCCACGAGCCATCGCGGCGATCCGGGCGAAGGGCCAGAAGATCGACTGCCGCCAGGCCGGGCCGTCCTGCTCGGCCAGGATCGGGGCGATCACGTTGACCAGCTGCGCCTGGTTGGCGATGCGCACCCGGTCACCGTGGCGCAGCAGCGAGTGCATCAGGGTGCCGACCACCACGGCGTCGGTGACGTTGTAGGAGTCCTCGATCAGCCGCGGGTGCTGCTGCCAGTCCTTCGCTACGTTGTGCGGCTGGTCCTCGGTGTCCAGGCCCCGCTGGTACCAGACGTTCCACTCGTCGAAGGAGATGTCGACCTGCTTGCTGTGCTTGCCGGCGGCCTTGACGGCGTCGATGGTGGAGACCACGCCGTCGATGAAGGCGTCCATGTCCACGGCCTCGGCCAGGAAGGACGCGGCGTCGCCGTCGTGCTCCTGGTAGTAGGCGTGCATGGAGATGTAGTCGACCTCCTCGTAGGCGTGGGAGAGCACCGTGTGCTCCCAGGACCCGAAGGTGGGCATCCCCCGGTTCGAGGAGCCGACGGCGACCAGCTCCAGCGTGGGATCCACCAGCTTCATGGCCTTGGCGGTCTCCTGGGCCAGCCGGCCGTACTCGTCGGCCGTCTTGTGGCCGATCTGCCACGGACCGTCGAGCTCGTTGCCCAGGCACCACAGCTTGATGTCGAAGGGGTCCTGCGTGGTGCCGGTGGCCGCGCCGTTCTTCCGGCGCAGGTCCGACCAGTAGGTGCCGCCGGGGTGGTTGGCGTACTCCACCAGGGCGCGGGCCTCCTCCACCCCGCGGGTGCCGAGGTTGACCGCCTCCATGACCTCGACACCGGCCTCCCGGGCCCAGTCGACGAACTCGTGCAGGCCGAAGGCGTTGGTCTCGATGGTGTGCCAGGCGCCGTCGATGCGCACCGGTCGATCCTCCACCGGGCCGACGCCGTCCTCCCACAGGTAGCCGGAGACGAAGTTCCCGCCGGGGTAGCGGACCACGGTGGGGCCCAGCTCCTTGACCAGGGCCATGACGTCCTGGCGGAAGCCGCGCTGGTCGGCCTGCGGGTGGCCGGGTTCGTAGATGCCGGTGTACACGCACCGACCCATGTGCTCCACAAAGGATCCGAAGAGCCGGTGGGGGACATCCGCGACGGTGAAGGCGCGGTCGACGGTCAGATGGGCCTTGGACATGAGTCTCCTGTTCTTAAAGGGTGAGGGGATGTCTGGAGAGAGCTGGGCGCCCCGGCGGCACCGCCGTACGACGGCGCCGCCGGGGTGGGGAGGTCACTTCCCGCCGAAGCCGGTGGTGGCCACACCCTGGACGATCTGGCGCTGGAAGAAGAGGAACACCACGATCAGCGGCAGCGCGGCCAGCACGGCCTGGGCCATCACCTGGGCATAGGCGACGCCGTAGGCGCTGATCACGGTCTGCAGTCCGACCGGCAGCGTCATCAGCAGCGTGTCGTTGATGATGATGAACGGCCACAGGAAGTTGTTCCACGCTTGGATGAAGACGAAGATCGACACCGCTCCGAGGATCGGCTTGGACAGCGGCAGCACCACCGACCAGAAGACCCGCAGCCGTCCGGCGCCGTCCACCCGGGCGGCGTCCTCCAGCTCGATGGGCACTGCGTCGAAGAACTTCTTCAGGATGAACACGATCGGCGCCATGACCACCTGCGGCAGGATCAGACCCCAGTAGGTGTCGACCATGTTGAACGCCAACATCTGGTAGTACAGCGGGATGATCAGCACCTGCGGCGGCACGATGATCGACGCGATGACGGCGAAGAACACGGTGGCCCGGCCGCGGAACTGCATCCGGGAGAACGCGTAGGCGGCCAGCGCGGAGATCGCCACGGTGAGGAAGGTGATCACCGCCGAGGTCCAGAAGCTGTTCCACGCCCAGATGTAGACGTTGCCCTCGGAGAGGACCGTGTCGAAGGCCGCGAAGGAGATGCCCTCCGAGCCGATGAGCGTCAGCCGACCGGAGGCGGCGTCGGTCTCGGTCTTCAACGAGGTGGCCACGGCCCACACGAAGGGCAGGAGCCAGACCAGAGCCATCACGGTCAGGGCGATGAAGGCCAGGATGCGGGCCGGTGTGAAGGGCCCCTCCCCCGGCTTGTAGCTGCGCTTGACGCTCCCGATCTGCGGGAGTGCTGCCGTGGTGGTCATCGCTGCCCCTTCCTGCGGTTGAGGATGCCCATCTGGATCACGCCGACCACGACGATCAGGGCGAAGAACACGTACGAGATGGACGCGGCATAGCCGAAGCGGTAGCCGACGAAGCCGGCCTCGAAGATGTACTGCACGATGGGCCGCGAGGTGTCCGAGGAGATCCCGCCGAGCATCTGGTAGGCCTGGTCGAAGAGCTTCAGCGAGGCCAGGATCTGCAGGATGAAGATCACCCCGGTCACGGGCAGCAGCTGCGGAATCGTGATCGACCACAGCTGGCGCCAGCGGCCGGCGCCGTCCACCGCCGCGGCCTCGTACTGGCTCTCCGGGATGTTCTGCAGTGCGGCCAGGTAGAGCAGGAAGTTGAAGCCGACCGTCCACCACACGGTGGCGATGGTGATGGAGATCAGGTCCAGGTGCGGGGTCTGCAGCCAGGCCAGCGGCTCCAGTCCGACGGCGGAGAGCACCGCGTTGGCCGCGCCGATCTCCGGGTTGAAGATCCACGCCCAGATCTGTGAGATCACGGTGGAGGCCAGCAGGAACGGCATGAAGAAGGAGAGTCGCCACAGCCACTGCCCCGGCAGGCCGGTGTTGACCAGCAGGGCCATGACCATCGCGAAAAGCACCAGGGGCACAGTGGAGATGATCGTGAACCACACGGTGTTGCGGATCGCGCCCCACATCGTGGAGTCGGCGAAGGCCTCGGCGTAGTTGTCCAGGCCCACGAAGTTCCCGCCCGAACCGGCCAGCGACTGGTCGGTGAAGCTCAGCCAGGCGCCGTGGAGCATCGGCCAGACGACGAACATCAGGAACGCGATCATGAAGGGGGCCAGAAAGGCCCAGGCCACCAGGCGCTCCTTCCGGCGTGCGGCCCGTTCGCCGACCTGGGCGATGCCGGTGCCGGGCGGTGCCTTCTCGTCGAGGCGGTCGGTCTTCTCGGTGGTGGTCATTCGGATGTCGCTCATACCTGCTCAGCCCCCTCCGGGTCCACGGGGTTGGGATTGGACAGGATCGAGTTCACGTAGGAACGGAACTGGTCCAGGGCGTCCTCGAAGCCGTCTCCGGCGGTCATCGCGCGCTGGAACATCTGCCCCAGCTCGTTGACGAAGTTCGACCCGGATCCGGTGAACCAGGCGGTGGGGTCGTAGACGATGTGGTCGGCGGCGTCCGCGTAGTTGGCCTGCGGCAGCAGCTCCTGATACTCCGGGCTGTCCACCACGGGCAGATAGGCGGCGATATGGCCGGCGGTCGCCCAGTTCACGGAGTCTTTGAGCAGCTGGGCGACGAACTCGTAGGTATGCTCGCGAGCCTGAGGGTCCGGGCTGAGCTGGTGCGGCAGCACGAAGGAATGCGAGTCCGCGTAGGTGATGGGCTCGCCGAAGATCGGCGGAATCATGTCCATGTCCACCGGGATGCCGGCGTTCTGCATCGTGGGCAGCTCCCAGACGCCGCTGAAGAACAGCCCGGTGCTGCCGGAGGAGAACTCCGCGACGGCGGAGTCGTAGTTGCCGCGGCTGGAGGCGATGGCCCCGTCGACCAAACGGCTCATGTACTCCAGGGAGCTGAGGAAGGCGTCATCGTCGATGACGGCTTCGCCTCCGTCGGGGAACTCCATGGTGACCCCGTGCTGGGCGTAGAAGGTGTAGAAGAGTCGCCAGATCTGCGGAGCGTCACCCAGGAATCCGTAGGACAGCGCGTTGCCGCCGGTCACTCCTCCGATCTCCTCACACAGGGAGATGAACTCGTCCGGGGACTGCGGGACGCTCAGGCGTCCGTCGCCTTCGAGGACGCCTGCCTCCTGGCAGATGTCGCGGTTGAACATCATCAGGAACGGATGGGCATCGAGCGGCACGCTGTAGAGCTCGCCGCCCACGAGGCTGTTCTCCCACATGGGGCCCGTGAAGGTGGACTCGTCGACGCCGAGCTCGGCGAGCTGTCCCTCGTCCCACGGGTCCAGGAGGCCGCCCGGCACATAGCCGGGCACCCGCGTGGAGTGCATGATGGCGACCTCCGGGGCCCGGCCGCCCGCGCCGGCCATGGCCAGCTTCGTGTAGTACGGGGTGCCCCAGGCCAGCACGGTGGGGCGGACGAAGAAGTCGTCCTGGGAGTCATTGATGCCGTCCAGCAGCTCGGCCATGGTGATGCCGTCGCCGCCGCTGAGCAGATGCCAGAACTGCAGGGTGGTCCGGTCAGCGGGCCCGACGTTGGGCGCGCATCCGGCCAGCGCGGCAGCTCCTGCGCCGGCGAGCGCGCCGCCGAGGAGCTGCCTCCTGCTGAGGATGGGTCGTCTCATAGATGCTCATTCCTTGGTCGGGACCATGGGGTCCGCAGGTGCGCCCCCATCATCTTTACATCGATGTAATTTTGCCTCGGAGAACCCAGCCCCTTTCCTTCCACGCTCGGCCGAGCGTGATCGAAGACAGGAATTCCATCGATGGAACTACGCCTCAGAGAATCTCCCTGTGGCGCACATCACGATGGGCACCATGCTACTGGAGACCTGACGCCCGTCAAGGCGAGCCCGTCGGGACATACCCCGCGGGGGTGCCCTGGGTGGACTCGCGGAGCACCAGCCGGTGCGGGATCACCACCGCCTGAGAGGGGCCATCGTCGCGCCGCCCCACCCGTTCCTCGAACCGCGCTGAGAGCAGGTCCAGGGCGGCACTGACGTAGTCGGTCCGGGTGAAGGCCACGGTGGTCAGCGGCGGCAGGGTGAACGCCGCATGCTCCACGTCGTCGAAGCCGGTGACCAGCACGTCCTCGGGCACACGGAGCCCCGCCCGGTGCAAGGCGTGCAGCGCACCGAAGGCCAACGTGTCGGTGAAGGCGACGACGGCGTCGAAGGGCACCTGCCGGGCCAGCAGCTCCTCCACAGCTGCCGCGGCCCCGCCGATGGTCCACTGCTCCACGTCCACCTGCAGCTGGGGGTCCGCCTCCAGGCCGGCATCGCGCAGAGCGTCCAGGTATCCCAGCAGGCGCAGACCGGCGGTGGCCTTGCCGTCCTGCCCGCGCACCGCGCCGCCCAGCGCAGCGATGCGACGCGCCCCGCGGGACAGCACATGCTCGGTGATCTCCCGGGAGGCAACGCGGCTGTCCACGTACACCCGATCAGCGCGATGCTGCTCCACCTCGCCGATGAGCACCACGGGCGGCAGATGGTCCACCCGTTCGATCACCGAATCCTCCAGACGGACCGGGTTGAGGATGAGCCCGTCGATCAGGTGGGTGCGCGCCCGGGAGACCAGGTCATGCTCCCGCTCGGGCTCTGCCGCGGTCTCCTCGAACTGCACGGCCAGACCCCGCTCATGGGCCTGCTCCACGATCGTGTGGGCGAGGTCGGCGGAGAAGGCCGTGGCGAGATCCGGAAGCGCCACCCCGATGATGCCGGTGCGCCCGTTGCGCAGCCCGCGGGCGCTCAGGTTCGGGACGAAGTCCAGCTCATCCATGGCCGCCTGCACCCGCTCCCGGGTCCCCTCCCGGACGGCCACCGCGCCAGTGAGCACGTTGGAGACGGTCTTCGGGGAGACTCCGGCGAGCTGGGCGACGTCCTTCATGGTGGCGCGCGTTCGAGGGTGAGGCATGGCTCCAGCCTACGCATCACCACCCGGGCGCGGATCGACCCGGGCCGTGTTGAGGAGACCGGCCTGTCAGAACAGGACCGTGGCGAAAGTGCCCACCTGGCGGAACCCGACGCGCAGATACGCTCGAAGCGCCGCGGTGTTGTAGCTGTTGACGTACAGGCTCACCGTCGGCGCCAGGGTGAGGGCATGGGAGACGACGGCGGCCATGCCGGTGGCCGCCAGGCCGCGCCCCCGGTGGTCCGGCCGCACCCAGACCCCCTGGATCTGCACGACGTCGTCGGTGACCGCCCCGTACTCAGCCTTGAAAATGACCTCTCCGGTGGCAGGATCCGTGAACACCTGCGAATGCCCTGCCAGGATCAGGGCGCGGATCCGCTCGCGGTACGGGGCCGAGCCCTGAGCATAGGGAGAGAAGCCCAGTTCCTCGGTGAACATGGCCGCACAGGCGGGCTCCACCTGGGGATAGTCCTCCACGGTGGCGGTCCGCACCCCGGGCAGGGGCTCCACCGTCGAGGACTGGGTGATCGTCAGCAGCGGCTGGTCGGCACGGACGTCGCGAGGACTGAGCCACCCGACGGCGTCATAGAGCTCCAGCACGGCCTCGGCGGGGCCATAGATGGATGAGACCCGGCGCCGCATGGCCCCCACCGCCAGGCCGAACAGCTCCGCCTGGGCGAGGTCGGCGCCGACCGGATTGATGTTGGACCCCACCCAGCAGGCGGCCGCGAGCTCCTTCCGGGTGACGGTGCCCCCGACGGCCGGACCCTCCTGTCCGGGCGGCCGCGTCGTCTCCGGGGGCGCGTCGATGCCCAGGAAGACCGCACCGTTGCGCCCCTTCCCCGGCCCGGCGCCGCCGCGGGCGGCGAGCGTGGTGATCACCGAGACGTTGGAGACGGGATCCGCCGCCATGAGTCGGCGCAACGCCGGGGTGTCCCCGGCGTCGAGCACACGGACGACCCCGCCGGTGGCCCGGTGGATCCGGCCGGCGAGGGTGTTAGCTGACGGAGACCACAGGGGCACCCGTTGCCTGAGCATCTCCATCGGTGTCCAGATCCATCTCTTCAGCGAGGCGGTTGGCCTCTGCGATCAGCGTCTCGACGATCTGGTCCTCCGGCACGGTCTTGATGACCTCACCCTTGACGAAGATCTGTCCCTTGCCGTTGCCGGAGGCCACACCGAGGTCGGCGTCGCGCGCCTCCCCCGGCCCGTTGACCACGCAGCCCATGACGGCCACGCGCAGCGGGACCTCCATGCCCTCCAACCCTGCGGTGACCTCGTCCGCCAACGTGTAGACGTCCACCTGCGCGCGTCCGCAGGACGGGCAGGAGACGATCTCCAGCTTCCGGGGCCTCAGGTTCAGCGACTCCAGGATCTGGCTGCCCACCTTGACCTCCTCGGCCGGCGGAGCGGACAGCGAGACACGGATGGTGTCACCGATGCCCTTGGCCAGCAGGGCGCCGAAGGCCGTCGCCGACTTGATGGTGCCCTGGAAGGCCGGCCCGGCCTCCGTCACGCCCAGATGCAGCGGCCAGTCGCCACGCTCGGCGAGCATCTCGTAGGCCTGGACCATGATCACCGGGTCGTGGTGCTTCACGGAGATCTTGAAGTCGTGGAAGTCATGCTCCTCGAACAGCGAGGCCTCCCAGACCGCCGACTCCACCAGCGCTTCAGGGGTGGCCTTTCCGTACTTGTCCATGAGCCGCTTGTCCAGGGACCCGGCGTTGACGCCGATGCGCAACGAGGTGCCGTGGTCCTTGGCCGCCTTGGCGATCTCGCCGACCTTGTCGTCGAACTTCCGGATGTTGCCGGGGTTCACGCGGACCGCACCGCAGCCGGCCTCGATCGCGGCGAACACGTACTTGGGCTGGAAATGGATGTCCGCGATCACCGGGATCTGCGACTTCATCGCGATGATCGGCAGCGCCTCGGCGTCCTTGTCCGTGGGGCAGGCCACACGCACGATGTCGCAGCCCGAGGCGGTCAGCTCGGCGATCTGCTGCAGGGTGGCGTTGATGTCGTGCGTCTTGGTGGTGGTCATCGACTGCACGGAGATCTGATGATCACTGCCGACGCCGACGCTGCCGACCTGGAAGTTCCGCGTCTTCCGGCGCGGAGCCAGGACGGGCGGAGGGGCGGACGGCATGCCGAGGTTGATGGCGGTCACGGACTCTCCTGGGGTGTTGACTGTGCTCGCGGGGAGGTTGTCCCGGCTGCTCCCATGGTACGCCGCCGAGCTGACGAGCTCCCATTCCTGGCCGCAGGGGTGGCCAGGCTCACCGTGTTCGGGTCGAGCCCGACCGCCCCTTCACGCTGACCGCCCCTGCACGCTGACCGGCACGGCTGCCCTGCCCGTTCGCCTACTGGTTCGAGAAGGCGGCGTCGAAAGAGGCCTCAGGACGCTTCCACAGCAGCGAGCGGATCCGCCCCACCGCCTCGGCGGCACCGTGGAGGCGGTCCATGCCGGCGTCCTCCCACTCGATGGAGATCGGTCCGGAGTAGCCGATGTGCTCCAGCGCGCGGAAGGCGTCCTCCCAGGGGACGTCCCCGTGGCCGGTGGAGACGAAGTCCCAGCGGCGGCGCGGGTCACCCCACGGCAGATGGGAGCCCAGGATGCCGTTGCGGCCGTTGGGCGGACGCAGGCGGGTGTCCTTGCAGTCGACGTGGTAGATGCGGTCAGCGAAGTCGGTGATGAACCCGACGGCGTCGATCCCCTGCCAGAACATGTGGGAGGGGTCCCAGTTCAGGCCGAACGCCTCCCGGTGGCCGATCGCCTCCAGCGCTCGGACGGTGGTCCAGTGATCATAGGCGATCTCGGAGGGGTGCACCTCCAGAGCAAACTTCACCCCCTGCTCATCGAAGACGTCCATGATCGGGTTCCAGCGGTCGGCGAAGTCCTGGTAGCCGGCGTCGATCACCTCGGCCGGCACGGGTGGGAACATCGCCACGTACTGCCAGATCTTCGAGCCGGTGAACCCGACGACGACGTCCGCACCGAGCTTGCGGGCCACCCGCGCCGAACGCTTCATGTCCTCCGCGGCGCGCTGACGCACACCTTCAGGGTCGCCGTCGCCCCAGACATAGTCACGCAGGATCGCCTGGTGACGGAAGTCGATGGGGTCGTCGCAGACGGCCTGGCCGCCCAGATGGTGGGAGATCGCCCAAACCTTGAGCCCGTGACGCTCCAGGACCTCCAGGCGCGAGGCCACGTAGTCGTCGTCCTCGTCGGCGCGTTTCAGGTCCAAGTGGTCGCCGCTGGCGGCGATCTCCAGGCCGTCATAGCCCCATTCGGCGGCGCGGGCCGCCAGCTCCTCGAACGGCATGTCGGCCCACTGTCCGGTGAACAGGGTGACGGGATGGGAGGCGTGTTCTGTGGTCATGTCTCTCCTTCTCAGATCCAGGGATCGGGGATTCGATGCGGTCGCTCCGGCGGAGGTCGCTGTGATCACAGGGCAGTGACCTGCTCGCTGACCGCCTCGCTGACCGGTTCGCCGACCGGTGCGACGTCCACCCAGGCGCCCGACTCCGCGGAGGCCAGCACAGCGTCGATGATCCGGTTGGCCCGGGCACCGTCGGCGAAGGTCGGCAGCCCCGGGAGATGTTCCCCGCCGATGCGGGCGTAGGTGTCCCTCGCGAAGGCTGTGAAGGCGTCCAGGTAGCCCATCGGGTGGCCCGAGGGCACCACGGAGAGCCGCGAGGCGTCCTGACCCATCGTCGCCGGGTCGCGAGAGATCGTCATCGAGCCGTCGGTGCGGCCCAGCCACAGCTCGTCGGGGTGCTCCTGGTCGAAGAACACGCTGCCGTCAGCGCCGGCGAGCTCCAGGGTGAGCTGGTTCTTCCGCCCGGCGTTGACCTGGGAGACCATCAGGCTCCCCAGGGCCCCTCCTGAGAGCTCCACGGTCAGGGCGGCGGCGTCCTCGGTAACCACCTCGACGCCGCCCCGGCGGGGGTGGGCGATCGCGGTGGCCGCGCTGAGCCGGACGATCCGCTCTCCGGAGACGAACTCCAGGAGATCCACGAGGTGGGACCCGATGTCCCCGAAGGCCCGCGAGCGCCCCGAGACCTGCGGGTCCACCCGCCAGTTCGACTCGCCGGCGTCCAGCAGCCAGTCCTGAAGATAGGCCCCCCGGACGGTCAGCAGTCGACCGACCCGACCCGACGCCGTCTCCTCCCGGGCCTGCCGGGCCATCGGGTGGAACCGGTAGACGAACGGCACCGAGGCGACCACACCGGCTTCTTCGGCCAGCGAGGCCAGGGCGGCGGCCTCCTCGGCATCGACGGCCAACGGCTTCTCGCAGACCACGTGCCGTCCCGCCTGGAGGGCAGCCCGGACATGCTCGGCGTGGCGGGCGTTCGGCGAGCACACGTGGACGACGTCGCTGCGGGAGATCAGCTCCTCCACACCGGCGACGGGCTCCACCCCCAGCGGCGCGGCCGCCGCCGCGCTGCGCTCCGGCGACGAAGAGGTCAGTCCCACGACCTCGGCGCCGGCCGCGCGGGCGGCGGCGGTGTGGGTACGGGCCATGAACCCGCCCCCGATGATGCCGACTTTCAGGTTCTGCATGGATGTCTCTTCCTTCTGTGGACCACGTCTGTGTCTGTCTGTCGTCCGGGCTGCTCAGCCCGGGATGCCGTCGTCGGGGACGGACCTCACTTCACCGCCCCGGCCGAGAGTCCGGTGACCAAGTGCCGCTGGACCAGCATGAAGCCGAGCAGCACGGGCAGGGAGACCACCACGGAGGCGGCCATCAGCTGGTTCCAGAACACGTCGGTCTGAGAGGCGTAGGCCCGCAGCCCGATCGCCAGGGTGCGGGTGTCCGCGTTGGTCATCACCGAGGCGAAGAGCACCTCGCCCCAGGCGGTGATGAAGCAGTACACCGAGACGGCGATGATCCCGGGCCGTGCGACCGGAAGCACCACTCGGATGAGCGCCCCCATGCGTCCGGTGCCGTCGATCATGGCCGCTTCCTCCAGATCCTTCGGGATGGAGGCGAAGAACCCGCTGAGCATCCAGATCGCGAACGGCAGCGAGAACGTCATATAGGTCAGGATCAGCCCCAGATGTGTGCCGTTGAGCTGGATCCCCACGGTGCGCTGGATCTGCGTGAAGATCAGGAACAGCGGCAGCAGGAACAGGATGCCCGGGAACATCTGGGTGGAGAGCACCATCATGGAGAAGGTGCGCGCCCCCTTGAACGGGAATCGGGACAGCGCGTAGGCGGCCAGGACCGCCAGCACCACGGAGCAGATCGTCGCGGTCACCACCACGATCAGGCTGTTGACGAAGTAGTGTGCCAGCGGAACGGTCGACCAGATGTCCAGGTAAGGCTGCAGGGTGACGGTGGTGGGCCACCAGCTGAACATCCCTCGCACATCCTCCAGCGGCTTCACGCTGGTCACCACGACCACATAGAGCGGCAGCACGACGATGGCGGTGAGGAAGGTCAGCCCCACGGCACGCAGGATCTTGAATCCCCGGGTCTCAATCATGGAGTGCCTTCCCCTTCGGCATGACCAGCTTGATGTAGAACGCCGAGGCGATCACCAGGGCCACCAGCAGCAGCACGCTCATCGCACCGCCGACGCCGAAGTTCCAGTAGTTGAACGACTGCTCGTAGATCAGCGGCGAGATCAGGGTCGCCTCCGGCGGTGAGGCCGGACCGAACAGCACATAGGGGATGTTGAACTGGTTGAAGATCCACAGCGAGAGGATCAGCAGCATGACCACATTGGCCTGCCGGATCATCGGCAGGGTGATGGAGGTGAACTGCTTCCACAGGCTCGCCCCGTCCATGGCGGCGGCCTCATAGACCTCGTCCGGGATGTTCTGCAGAGCGGCCAGCAGCATCAGGAACGCGAAGGGCCAGAACTGCCAGACGGTGACGATGACGGTCACCCAGAACGCGTTGCCGCCCAACAGCCAGAACGGTCCGGAGTCCAGGATCCCCAGGTCATGGACCAGGATCCGGTTGATGACGCCGTCGCGCTGGTTGAACATGAACGCCCAGGCGATGGCCCCGACGTACTGCGGCAGCGCATAGGGGGTCAGGAACAGGGTGCGCAGGAAGCCTCGACCCTTGACCTTGGAGGTCAGCAGCACGGCGGCGAACATCCCCAGGGCCCAGGCCGCGCCGACGCTGATCACCGTGTAGACGACCGTGCGCAGCAGCGCGGCGTAGAACTGGCTGCCGATCGGACCCTCCGGGTCCAGACCGGTGACGAAATTCTCCAGGCCGACGAACGGCGCCTGCAGCCAGTTGCCGATGGTGAACTGGTTCAGCCCCAGGAAGGCGATGTAGACGCCCAGCACCATCGGGATGATGTGGATCAGCATCTCCATGACGCTGGCCGGGGCGATCAGTCCGTACGGGAACAGCCGCGACCGGCGGCTGGCACCGGCAGTCTGCACCACCTGACTGGCGACGGCGGCCTGGGCACGACGCTGGTTCCTCTCACCGGGCGAGGGGCGCGTCGTCGATGCCTCCCGCCCTGCCCCGGCGACGCCCTGGTCAGGCTCCGGCGGGTCCTTCAACTTCGGTTCGACCGGCATGCTCAGCCTCCGTCACATCTGCGATTCGGCGGTGGTCAGAGCGTCGCGCACGTCGTCCTCGGTCACCTCGCGGCCCTGGGCGACGTCGGCGAGCAGGTCCCGCATCGCCGTGCCGACCACCGTCTCCATCTGGCTCTCGGACGGATAGAGCGGCATCGGCTGGGCGTGGTCCTGCAGGATCTGCTGCTTGAGCTGGATCTCGTCGGACTGGAACGCCTCGTCCTCATAGAGGTCGTTGACCACCGGCAGCCCGGTGAACTCCTGGTTCAGGTAGGTCTGCTCCTCGTCGCTGGTCATGTGGGCGACGAACGCGACGGCGGCATCGATGTTGTCGGAGTTCTCAAAGACACTCATGTTGATGCCCGCCACGTGAGACTGAGTGGCCTCCAGGCCGGTGGCGTCGGCGTCGAGCATCGGCATCGGGGCCGCCTGGTAGTCCTCGAAGCCGCGGTTGTCGAACACGTTGCCGGGCGCTTGGTCGAAGACCATCGCGGCCTGTCCGCTGGCGACCTGCTCCACGGACTCGGCGCCGTTGACCAGCTCCGCATCCGAGGGCGAGACCACGCCGTCTGCGCCCATCAGCTGAATCCACTCGTTGACCCCGGCGACCACGGCGTCATTGGTGAAGTCCGGCTCGCCGTCGTCATCGTAGAGCTCACCGCCGTGCTGCAGGCCCCTGATGAAGGCGGCATGCGAGTTGTTGGAGATGCTGGCCCCGGCCATGGTGAAGCCCCACTGATCGATGCTGCCGTCGTCATTGGTGTCCTGAGTCAGCTCCTGGGCGACCTCGACGAACTCCTCCCAGGTCGCCGGAGGCCCGTCGATGCCGTTCTCCTCGAAGATCTCCGTGTTGTAGTACAGCGAGTAGCTCAGCGCGTACAGCGGCACGGAGGTGGGCGCCTGGCCCTCGGCGCCGCCGGTGGCCCAGCTGGACGGGATGAAGCGCTCCTCACCGCCGATCGCCTCCAGCGCCTCACCCTCCCACTCGAGGAACGCCCCGGTGGCCTGCAGCGAGGTGGCCCAGGTGTTGCCGATGTTGAGCACATCCGGGGCGTCGCCGGAGGACACGGCGGTCAGGATGCGGTTCTGCAGGTCGTTCCACGGAATGACCTCCAGCTCCACCTCCACGCCCGTCTCGTCGGTGAACCGTTCGATGGTCTCGGAGAGGACCTCTTCGTCCTGGGTCACCGACTCGCCCTGGTTGGAGGCCCAGTAGGTGATGCTGCCGGAGAGGTTCTCCGTGTCCACCTCCTCAGCGGGGCTGGAGCCGCAGGCGGCCAGGGAGCCGACAGCGAGCACAGCCAGCGGCAGGGTGGTCATACGGCGGAGAGTCCGGCGCCGGAGCGCGGAACGACCGGTGAGTGCCATGACAGGGTCCTTTCATCAGAGATGAGAGTGGTGACGAGCGATGGTGAGGGCCCTTGCTTCAGGGGCCCGGGAGAGCTCAGAGAGACGGCTGGGTGGGGTCCCAGTCGGCGTCGAGAGGGGCGGAGGACTCCACGGTGCTGGTGACCTCCACGAACTGACCGGACTCCACGGATTCGGCGATGGAGACCATCGCGTCCAGCACGTGGAAGGCCAGGTCGCCGGGGACGCGTTCCCGGCGACCGGCGCGGATGGACTGGGCCAGCTCCACCACCCCGGTGCCGCGGGTATGGAAGGAACCTTCGGCCGGGATCACCTGAGGCTCCTCACCGCCGGTGTGCAGCGTGGTCTCGCCGTCGAACATGTTGGGGTCGGGGAACACCGCGGTCCCTTCGCTGCCGGCGATCTCCACGAAGCCCGCCCGGGGCAGCTTCGAGTCGAAACTGAAGACCGACTGGGCGCTGGCCCCGGACTCGAACTCGATCAGGGCGCTCACGTGGGTGGGGACCTCCACCGGGAACTCCGTGCCGGCCTTCGGGCCGGAGCCGATGACCCGGGTGGCACGGGCTTGGGACCCGGTGGCGGCGACCCGCCGGATGGGCCCGAACACCTGGACCAGAGTGGTGAGGTAGTAGGGGCCGATGTCGAACAGCGGGCCGGCCCCGCGGGCGAAGAGGAACTCCGGGCTGGGGTGCCAGGACTCGGGACCGGGCACCTGGAAGAGGGTCAGCGCGGTCAGCGGTGTGCCGATGGAGCCGTCGCGCACGCTCCGCAGCGCGGTCTGCAGACCCGCCCCCAGGAACGTGTCCGGCGCGACGGCGACCCGCACCCCGGCCTGCTCCGCGGCCTCCTTCAGCCGGCGTCCGGACTCCCGGTCCAGCGCATAGGGCTTCTCCCCCCAGACGTGCTTGCCCGCGGCCACAGCCTGAAGGGCCACCTCCACGTGCACCGCCGGGATGGTCAGATTCACCACGATCTCGATGTCGTCACGCGCCAACAGCTCCTCATAGCTGCCGGAGTGCGGCACGCCCCAGGCCTCAGCCTGCTCGGCGGCCCGCTGCGTGTCGATATCAGCGATGAACCGCACCTCCAGATCGGCGAAGGCGGTCAGGTTCTTCAGGTACTCGTTGCTGATCACACCGGCGCCGACGACGCCGACGCCCACGCGGCCTCCTGCCGGGGAGGTCTGCTCGGCCGCCGGGGAGGCAGCAGTGGTCGTGCTGAAAGCCATGGGGGTCTCCTGGTGTCTTCTCATGGGGTGGTTCATCCTGCTCCGGTGGGTCAGGCGCCCTGCGGGGCGCCCGCCAGGTGGGCGTGGCTGGCGACGACGGCGTCGAAGATCTCCCCGGCGAAGTCGTCCAGCTCGACCACCGGCAGGGCCTGCGGGGCGGCAGCGAGGATCTCGGCGATGGGCATGCTGCCGGAGCCGACGGCCACCTGGTCGGTGTTCTCCTTCGTCTTCGGCCCGTCCTTCACATGGATGGCCACGACGCGCTCCCCCAGACGGCGGAGCAGGTCCGGAGCGGACTCTCCGCCGACCTCGGCCCAGTAGGTGTCCACCTCGAGGTCGACGGCATCCCCTGCCGCCTCCGCGAAGACCTCGAGGGCGGGGACGCCGGCGATTCGGTTCTCCAGCTCGAAGGCGTGGTTGTGATACCCCACGCGCAGGCCCTGGTCGGCGGCGCGGGCCGAGGCCTCGCGCAGCTCGCGCGCCACCCCCTCGACACCGTCTCGGCTGCTCCAGCGGGCGGGGTCGATCAGCGGATCGACGACGGTGCCGACGCCGAGCCGACGGGCGGCGGAGAAGACCGCATCCAGGTCTGCCCCCGCGAGCTTGACGTGGGCGGTGGGCGCCGAGAGCCCCAACCGGGCCATGGGCTCGGCAAGCTGATCGGCGAAGTCCACGAGACCGAAGGGCTCCACCTGGGTGAACCCGATGCCGGCCAGACGCTCCAGAGTCTCCCCGGCGTCGGCGGTCAGGTGGTCTCGCACCGTGTAGAGCTGGATGGACAGAGAGTTCACGATGATGGTGCTCCTTCGGGAGGGTGGACGGATGATGCGGGCGACGCTGGTCGAATGCTGATGAGAGCGATCTCTCCGAGCTGTGAGGCGGGTCACTCTGCGTTCTCTGCACACAGTAGACGCACTTCTGTCGATCGTCAACAGAACTGTGACTCGGATCTTCAGAGGCGCCGCAGAATTCGATGGAAGTGTGCTTGACTGGTCCCATGCACGTGGCCAGAAGCATCAACGCCCTCGGCGGAACAGGAGCCTCCGACGTCTTCCAGCTCCTGCGTGACGGCGTGCCCAAGAGCCGCACCGAGCTGGCCGCGCTCACAGGGATGGCCCGCTCCACCGTCAACGACCGGCTCTCCGCCCTGACGGAGCTCGGGCTGATCGGCCCGGCCGCCGACGGCGTCTCCACCGGAGGCCGTCCCCCGCGGAGAGTCGCCCTGCTGCCGGACGCTCGTCTGGCGCTGGCCGTGGACCTCGGCGCCAGCCATGTGCGTCTGGCGGTGGTAAACCTGCTCAATGCCCAGCTGAGCGCCCATGAGGAATCTCTGGACATCGCCGCCGGCCCGGAACCGGTGCTGGCCCGGGTCATGGAGCTCGCCGACGAGCTGCTCGCCGGGCTCGGACGGGACCGCCAGGACATCATGGCCGTCGGCATCGGCCTGCCCGGTCCGGTGCACTTCGACTCCGGGCGCCCCTCCCGCCCCCCGATCATGCCCGGTTGGGACGGCTTCGACGTGCCCGGCTGGTTCCACCAGCACGTCCGCGTCCCGGTGCTGGTGGACAACGACGTCAACATCATGGCGCTCGGCGAGCACAGTCGACTCTCCCGCCCGGTGGAACACTTCCTGTTCGTCAAAGTCGCCACCGGGATCGGCGCCGGGATCATCTCCGGGGGCCGCCTGCAGCGCGGCGCCCAGGGCATCGCCGGCGACATCGGGCATGTGCGGGTCCGCTCCGGCGACGGCGTCTTCTGCCACTGCGGCAACGAAGGCTGCCTGGAAGCGGTCGCCTCCGGCTCACGACTGGCCGAGCAGCTGCGCCGCGCCGGCCACCGGGACATCTCCGGCGGCCGGGACGTCGTGCGGCTCGTGGACGCCGGCGACCTGGACGCCATCCGCGCGGTGCGTCAGGCGGGCCGCGACCTCGGCGAGGTGCTGGCCGCCAGCATCAGCTTCCTGAACCCGGAGGTCATCGCCGTCGGAGGTCGCATGGCGGGCGCCGGTGAGCACCTGCTGGCAGGGGTGCGCGAAGTCGTCTACCAGCGAGCCATGCCGCTGGCCACCCAACGCCTGGACATCCACACCGCCGCCCAGACGCGCGACGCCGGCTTGCTCGGCGCCAGCCTGCTGGCGCTGCACCACGCGCTCTCCCCCGCCGGCATCGACGCGCTGGCCGACGCCTCCTCCGCCTGAGCCGTCGCCGCGCCTCCGCGGAGCCGGGCCAGTCCCGTCCGGGTCAGTCGCTGGGTCAGCCGAAGAGGCGTATGGGGTTGACGATGTCGGCATAGATGAGCAGCAGCCCCATCACCAACAGCATCCCGGCCACCACATAGGTCAGCGGCAGCAGCCGCGAGATGTCGAACGGTCCAGGATCCGGACGCCCGAACAGGCGCGCGAGACGCCGCCGGAACGCCTCATACAGGGCACCGGCCACATGCCCGCCGTCCAGCGGCAGCAGCGGGATCAGATTGAACACCATCAGCGCCACGTTGACGCCGGCGATCAGCGAGATCAGGGAGGCGAAGCGGGACTCCAGCGGGATCTCGTCCTGCACAGAGAGCTCCCCGGCGATCCGGCCGACGCCGACCACGCTCAGCGGCCCGTCCGGGTCACGCTCGGCCTCGGTGAAGGTGGACACGGCCACGTCATAGAGCCGCACCGGCAGGTTGGCCACCACTTCGAGCACAGCCTTGGACTGCGTCCACACCATCGGGCCGGCCTCCCAGGCGGGCTGGCGGACCAGCTCCTGCTCGGCCCCCATGCCGATGAAGCCCACCGGCTCGGTGACCAGCGCCCCGTCGCCGTCGCGTTCGACGCGCCCCAGCCCGTCCAGCACGGGACGCTCCGTGAGAATCGGGGTCAGGGCGGTGCTGTGCCGCTCGCCGTCGCGCACGTACTCCACGGGAGTCGAGGCACCGGCCGAGTCCCGGATCAGCCCGGTCAGCTCCTCCCAGTCCTCGACCTCTTGTCCTCCGTAGGCGACGATCTCGTCACCGGGCCGCAGGCCGGCCTCATAGGCGGGACCGGCGGGGTCGTCGTCGGTGCAGGCGGTCTGCCCGGCGTCGGCGGCCTCGGCCGAGACCACGCACTCGTAGACCTCGCGGACCTGGGTGTTCGGCTCAGCGGTGCCGTGGACGGTGATCATCCCGGCGGTGAGCACCAGCGCGATCAGCCCGTTCATCGCCGGTCCGCCGAGCATGATGATGATGCGCTTCCACACCGGCAGACGATGGAACATGCGGTCCTCGTCGCCGGGCTGCAGCTCCTCGGCGGCCACTTCTCGGGCCTCGGCCGACATCTGCTGGAACAGCCCGGTGGACTGGGAGCTCACCGTCCGCACCGGGGCGTTCCCGGCGTCGGCGGAGCCTGGCACCGCGCCCGGTCCGTCCTGCGCGCCCGGGTGATCCTGCGTGCCGGGGGGCTCAGGTGCCGCGTACTGCGCACCGATCTCCCGAAGATACGGATCGGTGGGGCCATCGTCGTGAGCATCCGAACCCTGAGCATCCGAGCCCTGAGCGTCCGTTCCAGCGTCCTGCTCCGGCGGCGGATACATGCCGATCATCGCCACGTAACCACCCAACGGCACCGCCTTGACGCCATATTCCGTCTCACCCCGGCGCTTCGACCACAGGGTGGGCCCGAAACCGACCATGTACTGGGTGACGCGGACCTTGAACAGCTTGGCAGGCACCAGGTGCCCGATCTCATGCAGGGCGATCGACAGGATGATCCCCACGGCGACGACCAGGATGCCCAGCGTCATGAGCAGAACCGTCATGCCTGGCCCTCCCCCACCTCGACGGCGCGGGGCGCCCGGTGCGTGGGCACCGTCACCGCGGCGGCGGCGATGAGCTCATCGGCGTGGGCCCGTGCCTCACGTTCCACCTCCAGCACCTCGTCCAAGGTCGGTGTCCCGGTGCTCGCCGTATGCGCCGCAAGCACCTTCTCCACTGTCGGCAGGATCTCCGTGAAGCCCAGCGCACCGTCGTGGAAGGCGTCCACCGCCTGTTCGTTGGCGGCGTTGTACACGGCCATGTGGGTGGCGGAGGCCGCACAGGCCTGCTTGGCCAGACGCACGGCGGGGAAGGCGTCGTCGTCGAGGGGCTCGAAGTCCCAGCGCATCGTCTGGGTCCAGTCGATGGCGGTGTCCACCTGCGGCAGCCGCTCCGGCCAGGAGAGCCCCAGAGCGATGGGCACATACATGCGCGGCGGCCCGGCCTGCGCCAGAGTGGAGCCGTCCTGGAATTCCACCAGCGAGTGGATGACCTGCTGCGGATGCACCACGGCGGTGACGTCCTCCAGGGGGACGTCGAAGAGCAGATGGGCCTCGACCACCTCGAGCGCCTTGTTGACCATGGTGGCCGAGTTGGTGGTGACCACCCGCCCCATGGCGAAGTTCGGGTGACGGAGCGCCTGGGCGGGGGTCACTTCGGCCAGCTGAGTGGGGCTGCACCCGCGGAACGGACCGCCCGAGGCAGTGACGATCAGCCGACTCACCTCGCTGCGTCCGGTGACCACCGGGGCACAGAGGCCACGCTCGTGCCGTCCGGAGCTGAGCGCCTGGGCCAGGGCGGAGTGCTCGGAGTCCACCGGCACCACTTGGCCGGGACGCCGCTGGGCGGAGGCCACCAGCGCCCCACCGACCACCAGGGACTCCTTGTTCGCCAGGGCCAGCGTCGCCCCGGAGGCGAGCGCCGCCAGCGTGGGCCGCAGACCGATGGAGCCGGTCATGCCGTTGAGCACGACGTCGGCGCCCAGCTCCCCCGCAGACACCACGGCGGCCTCTTCCCCGGTGAGGATCTCGACCTCGTGGGTCACACCTGCGTCCCGCAGCGCCTGGGCCAGGGGAGGCTGGTCCGGATTCGCCGCCGTGCCGCCGTCGACGGCGATGCCTGCCGCCCGGGCCCCGGTGGCGCGCACCTGGTCGGCCAGCAGCCGAGTGTTGGTGCCCGCAGACAGCCCGACGACGTCGAAGCGCCCGGGATTGGCGGCGATGACCTCGAGCGCCTGGGTGCCGATGGAGCCGGTGGAGCCCAGCAGGACCACACGGGACGCGCCGTCGTCGCCGGGTCGGATTCTCGGCGCGGGATCCGGACGCTGCGGCCCGGCAGGATCGGAGGCGGGGTGGGAGGACATGGCCCTATTATCACGGTCCCGCCTGGATATCCGGGAATCGGGGGCCCGTCCCTGATGACGCCTGATGCCCCGGCGAGGAGACCTGATGCACGTCCGTGGAGCTTGTGCCGGTACCCTGGACGCACTGCACCTGTCCCCACCTTCGGCCGTGCTGCCGACGACGAGGAGCCACATGATGATCACGCTGCGGGAAGTACAGCCGAGCGACCTGGATCAGTTCTTCCTGTTCCAGCAGGACGCCGACGCCGCCCACATGGCCGGCTTCGCCTCCACGAACCCGACTGACCGCGGCGTCTTCGACCACCACTGGGGCGAGCTGCTGAACTCCCCGGACACGATCGTGCGCACCATCGACTTCGAGGGCCAGCCGATCGGCTCCATCGCCGCCTTCGAGGACGACGGATCCCGCGAGATCATGTTCTGGACGGACAAGCAGTTCTGGGGCCGCGGCATCACCACCGAGGCCGTCTCCAAGTTCCTCCACGACTTCCCGGAGCGCCCCGTGCGTGCCCGCGTAGTCGTGGACAACGTGGGAACCCTGAAGATCCTGCAGGCGCTGGGCTTCGTGGAAGTCGGCGAGGAGTCGAACTTCTCCAACGTGCGGGCCGCGGTCGTGCAGGAGAAGATCCTCCAGCTCAGCTGATCCCGGCGCACGCGGTCTCCTGACCACCGCAGTTCGCTGCTGGGGTTCACAGCGGAGCATGACGGGCGGCTCGGGCCCCGCGCAACGGTGAGAACACGATGATCAGCGCGGCCACCACGAACACCGCCACGGTGATCCAGAGGGTCTCCTGCAGGCCCAGCGCCCCTGCCGCTGCACCTCCCAGGACCGCACCGGCGGCCCCACAGCCCCGGTTGGCCGTCCGCATGGTGGAGTTCATCCGCCCCAGCATGCCCCGCGGCGTCACCGACTGCTGGAACCCGGCCTCGGCAGGATCCTCCACGCCCATGGCCAACCCATAGAGCGTCTTCGCCCCGGCCAGAGCCAGCACGGAGCCCGCTGAGGCGTCCGGGACCAGGATCACCGTCGTCCAGGCCAGGGGCATCAGAGTTCGCCCGAGCAGCACCGTGCTCCCCTCCCCCAGACTGCGGGCGATCCACGGGGCCGTCAGCGCTCCGGCGAGTCCGCCCACTCCCGCGCAGGCCAGGACGACGCCGTAGAGGGCCGGAGAGATCCCCAGGTGTCGCAGCGCGTAGAGCGCGAACACCGTCATCGCTGCACTGTTGGCCAGGAACCAGACGTGGGTGGACAGCGCCAGGGGCGCCAACGTCCGATGCCGGTACACGAAGGCCAGACCCTGACCCATGGAACGGGTCAGGCCGCCGTCGAGACCGCTCCGGCCACGGTCACGGGCCGGCGCGGGCCCCATCGCCACCGTGGCCAGCAGCCCCGCGGAGACGAGCCGGCCTCCCGCTGTGAGCAGCAGGGTCATCGGCGCGCCGACCCAGGCCACGAGCACACCGGCGGCGGCCGGCCCCGAGGTCTGGGCGACCGTGCGGGCCTGGCCCAGCCGGGCGTTGGCGAGCACCAGCTGCTCACGGCCCACCAGGTCCGGCACCGCAGACTGCTCGGCCGCCACGCTCATGACTCCGCAGGCGCCGACGAGGAACAGGACGGCCGCCGTCGTCGGCAGCGTGAGGTGCCCCAGCCACCAGAGCATCGGGACGGTGAGCAGAGCGAGACCTGCGGCAGCGTGAGAGACGACCAGCACCGGACGCCGCGGCCACCGGTCCACCAGGGCGCCGGCCAGCAGTCCCAGGAGCAGATACGGCAGGAACTGCACGGCGCGGATCAGCCCCACCTGCTGCTCGGTGGCCTCCAGCACCTGGACCACCAACACGTCCACGGCCACCACGCTGATGCTCAGCCCTGCCGCGGTGATGGCATCGGCAGAGAAGAAGCGCAGGAACGGCCGGCGTCGCAGGGGCTCGGCCGGGGCTGGACGCGTCTCCCGCTCCCCCATGCGCGATCCCCCCCCCTCGACTCACCGTGCGTGTTCCTCGACCTCTGCACTGACCTCTGCACTGACCTCTGCACTTCTCCACGTGCATGCTGCACGCCTGCGGCAGGACCGCGGCAGGATCGCGGCAGGATCGCGGCGGCGTGATCATCATGCCACACAGGTGACGCGCATCACTGGCAAGCGCATTCCTCGGGTAGACTCGCCCATCATGACGTCATCACTGCGCTGGGGAATCATGGCCACCGGCGGGATCGCCCGCTCCTTCGCCGACGACCTGCATGCCGTGGAGATGGAGGTGGCGGCAGTCGCCTCCCGGAGCCGAGCCTCGGCTGACATCTTCGCCCGTCACCATGGTGTCCCCCGCGCCCACGGCTCCTACCAGGAGCTCGTCGAGGACCCAGGCGTGGACATCGTCTACGTGGCCACGCCCCACCCCTTCCACGCCGAGCACGCCCGTCTGGCGCTCGAGCACGGCAAGCACGCCCTGGTGGAGAAGCCCTTCGCCCTGAACCGGGCCGAGGCCGAGCAGCTGCGCGACCTGGCCCGCGAGCGCGGCCTGCTGGTCATGGAGGCCATGTGGACTCGACACCTCCCCCATATGGCCAGGATCCGTGAGCTGGTCAACGGGGGCGCAATCGGTGAGATCCGCGCCCTGTTCGCCGACCACACCCAGCGACTGCCCACCGAGCCGAGCCATCGGATCAATGACCTCGCCCTGGGTGGAGGGGCCCTGTTGGATCTGGGGGTCTACCCGATCTCCTTCGCCTGGGATCTGTTGGGCGCCCCCACCTCGGTGACGGCCCAGGCGCGCCTCGGAGAGACCGGCGCCGACACCGAGGTCGCCACGATCCTACGGCACAGCGGCGGGGCACTCTCGACGTCGTTGTCCTCCTCCCGCGGAGTCGGTCCGAACACGGCGCACGTCGTGGGCTCGGGGGGCCGCATCGACGTCGATCGGGTCTGGTACACCGCGGCGAACTTCACCGTCTCCGCGCCGGACGGCACCGTGGTGGAGCGCTATGAGTCCGACGTGGTGGGCCGGGGGATGCATCTGCAGGCCCGTGCCGCCGAACGGTACGTCCAGCAGGCCACTCTCGACGGCGATGTCCTCACGGTGGACGACTCGGTGGGCATCATGGGCACCCTGGACGAGATCCGTGCCCAGATCGGCCTGCGCTACCCCTCCGAGTCCTGACCTTCGGGATCTCCCCACCCGGACGAGGATCACCGATCTCAGCCCGCAGGATGATGACACCGCGCCGCGACCCCTGATGAACTGGCCCTCACGGGGCGGAACGGACGGTCGCTGACGAGAGTCGGCTCAGCGAGGCCCCACAGCACAGACGAGGGGATGATCACTGTGCCCGTTGACCGCTCGATGACCAGGCCCTCCCCGGCTTCGCACCCCGAGCCGCCCGCACGGCTGCGCATCTGTGAGAGCTCGCTGGAGACGGTCTCGCGCCCGGAGCACGCCGCCTACACCTTCACCCTGTCGGTCATCGCGATCATCACATTCCTGCCGCTGGCCGTCCTCGGCGTCGCGGAGCTGGCACCGGGGGGGCGGAGCCGGTGAGCTCCTGGACCCTGCCGACGCTGCTGGTGAGCTGCGCTCTGCTGGGGGCCGGGCTGTGGTGGATGGTCAGCGCCTCCACCATCACGGTGCGCGCAACGGTGGAGGACGGCGTCGCAGTGCGCACGTGGCGCGTCGTGCGCACCGAGATCCCCTGGCAGGCCATCGAATCGGTGCGCCCCGGCCCGACGGGAGGAACCATGGAGGTCGGTCCACGCTGGTACGGCCCCGGGCGCATCGGCTACACGGGCGGGAGCACCTCGGTGGTCATCCGCATCCACCCGCTGTATCGCAAAGCGGCCCGCCAGGGAAGCATCGGAGGAGACACGGTGCGACGACTCGCCGCCGAATATGTGGTCTCAGTCCCGGAGCCCGAGGCCGTGGCCTCCAAGCTCACCGCCCTGCGCGCCCGGGCACTCGACGCCGCATGAGAGTTCAGGTCCGGGCAGCACCGCCGCCTGCCGACTCCGCGGCGGCCCGCCGGGCGGCGTGATACGCCTCATCCAGGCGCTCCAGCACCGAAGGCCCCTCCGGGCCGGGACCGGCCTGCTCCTGCCCGAGGTGGTGGCGGCGCAGCTCATCCATGAACTCCTCCCACAGCTGAGGGCCGCCCTCCTCGAGCAGCTGCGCCCGGACGCTGAGCTCCTCCGTGGCCGGTCGATGACGTCGCCCCCAGGCGCCGAGCTGCACCAGCACAGGAAGCAGCTGGATGCCGGCTTCGGTGAGGCTGTAGATGCGGCGCTGCCGATGAGACGGGTCGGGCTCGCGAGTGAGGACCCCCGCTGCCAGCAGCCGCTTGAGGCGATCGCCGAGGATGTTCGAGGCGATGCCCTCCTCGGACTCCTCCAACAGGCGGCGGTAGTGCCTGCGGTCTCCGAAGATGATGTCTCGGATGATGATCAGCGACCAGGTGTCCCCCAACGCCTCCAGCGTGAGGTTGATGGGGCAGCCGGAGCGGTGGTCATGGGCGGGATCAGCTGACATGGACGGCGCCCTCATTCCTCAGGGACAGGACTGCTTGCATTCTACACCCGGTTATGCTGGGATGTGACTCACCGCATGCACCACGCAAGCAGTTGTCCCACACATCTGGAGGCACCATGCAGTCCCCGTCCGAGACGACCTCCTCCACGCGGAAGATCTTCGCCTTCCTGTTCATGTCTCTGGACGGATACGTCGAAGGCCCGGACGGCGAGCTGGACTGGAACCTGACCGACGAGGAGTTCTTCACCTGGAACATCCGGCAGTCCCGCGAGATCGGCGCCCTGCTGCTGGGACGCCGCACCTTCGACCACTTCGCCGAGTTCTGGACCACCCCCTCGGCGGCCGCTGCCATGCCGGAGGTCTGGACCTTCATGAACACCGTGCAGAAGACCGTCGTGACCGGCCGCGACGCCCCGCCGCAGGACTGGGACGGAACCCGTGTGGTGGACGGAGACGACCTGGCCGGCGTCGTCGGCACGCTCCGCGACGAGACCGGCGGGGACGTCGCCGTCCTCGGCAGCCCGACCCTGACCTGCGCACTGCTGGAGCAGGGCCTCATCGACGAACTGCGGCTCCTCGTCCACCCCGTGCTGCTCGGCGACGGCCGCCGGCTCACGGACGCCCTGCGGCACCGGGTGCTGCTCGACGCCGGCCCCACCACCGTCTTCCGTTCAGGCAACACGTTGCTCACCTACCGCCCCCGCACTCTCGAGAGGACACCATGACGCGCCACACCGCCACACACCTGCTGATTCACCGCTTCGTCCCCGGCACCGGGCCCCAGGAGGGCACCACCGAGCTCGACGACGAGATGAGCGCCTGGGAGGCCCTGGACACCGAACTGCGCGAAGCGGGCCAGCTGGTGGCCGCCTACGCACTCCAGGAGCAGACGGTGCGCTTCGGCGCCGGGACTGACGAGGTCTCCGAGACCACCGACGCCGAGGCCACTGAAGGCCGCAGCATCGTCTTCGCCGTCCATGCCGTGGCCGCCGCCGACGACGCCGAGGCCCACGCCATCGCCGAGAAGATGCCGCATCTGGAGTATGGGTCCACCGAGGTGCGCCCCCTGATGACGGACCAGCGATGACGCAGTTCCTCTACGCAGCCACTGCGACGGTGGACGGGCGGATCGCCGGTGCCGACGGGGACATGTCCTGGCTCCTCCCCCACATGGGCCCCGACCCGATCCTGAACCGGCTGATGCCGCAGATCCAGGCCCTGCTGGTGGGGCGCACCACCTACGACGGGGACGACCCGCATGCCGGGGACGCAGAGAAGGAGGGCGCATTCGAGGGATCCTGGTCGGGCCCGCAGGTGCTGCTCACCCACCGGCCGCCGGCCACGCCGCCACCGGGGATCACCGTCACCACCGACCTCGACGTCGCCCTGAGCACGTGCCGCGCCGCCGCCCCGGACGGCATCGTCTCCATCCTGGGCGCCGACGTCGCCCGTCAGTGCCTCGAGGCCGGAGCCGTGGACCTGGTGATGGTGACCACCGTGCCGGTGATGCTGGGCCAGGGGACACCCCTTCTTCAGGGCTCGACCGGCCAGATCGACCTGGACGTGGTGGACGAGAGTCCCCGCACCCGGCTCTTCCGAGTGCGTCGGGACGGGGAACCTCGAGACCGCAGCGACAGCTGACGGACCCCGGTGGAGCTCTCGGCGCCTCACCGCGAGAGGGCCTGGGCGGCCTCGGGCAGATGAAGGCGGGCCAGCACGGCCTCGGCACTGTGCGGCGGCGACTGCCGACCGAATCGGCTCACCGCCACGGTGAGGAGGAAGGACAGCGGGATGCACCACAGTGCCGGATACAGGAAAACCTGCGCCCCAGCCGTGTGCTCCCCCAGCCCCAGCCCGATGACCAGGGACAGCGACGACACCACCGCCCCGGAGACCATGCCCGCGATCGCACCGGCTTCGGTGAGCCCGCGCCACCAGATCCCCAGCAGGATCAGCGGACCCAACGCGGAGGCGGTGAACGTGAACACCATCGCCACCGCACCGGCGAGCGCCACCTGGCTGGTCACGGCGCCGACCAGCAGCGGCAGGCCCACCGCCGCCACGGCCCCGAGCCGGAACCCGCGGACGGTGCCGGAGAAGAACTCCTGGGACACGACTCCGGCGATCGAGACCACCAGACCGGAGCACGTGGACAGGAACGCGGCGAAGGCCCCACCCGCGACCACCGCGACCAGCACATCGCCGGCCGCGCCCTCGAAGACGGCAGCGGGCAGACGCAGCAGCGCCGCATCGGCGACTCCTCCGCCGACGTCCGCGGCGGTGCCGCCGGACGGCGCCGGGGTCACGGCGCCGCCGTCGTCCGCCGCGGGCCCCAAGCCTCCTTCGGCCACCGGCAGCACCAGCCGGGCCAGCACCCCCAGGATCACCGGCAGCAGATAGAACATCGAGAGCAGGCTGAGCAGCAGCAGCGTCGTGCGCCGGGCCGCGGCCCCGTCCGGGTTCGTGGAGAACCGCACCAGCACGTGAGGCAGCCCGACGGTGCCCATCATCAGCGCCAGCGCCAGCGATGCGGTCTGGTACAGGCCGGCGCCGCCGTCGAGGGCCTGCGGCAGCAGCCCGGTCTCCCAGACGTCGCCGAGCGGGGGCAGCGCGTCGGTCCGCGGAGAACCTCCGGTCGATGCGTCGCGCTGCAGACGGATCAGGATGAACACGCACGGGATCAGCAGGGCGCACAGCTTCATCCAGTACTGCACCGCCTGCGCGACCGTGACCGACCGCATCCCGCCGGCCAGCACCGTGGGCAGCACCACCAGCACCACCACCAGCGGGCCGACCCACCCGGGCATCCCCGCCGTCGTGCTCAGGGTCAGGGACGCGCCGTGGAGCTGCGGCACGACGTAGAGCCAGCCGGTCATGATGACGATCAGCGCGGTCAGGCGCCGCAGCTGCGCGGAGCGGAACCGCAAGGTGGCGAAGTCCGGCAGCGTATAGGCCCCGGAACGTCGCAACGGGGCGGCCACGAACAGCAGCAGCGTGAAGAAGCCTGCCGTGTAGCCCACCGGGAACCACAGTCCCTGTGCCCCGTAGGCGACGATCAGCCCGGCCACCCCCAGGAAGCTGGCCGCGGAGAGGTAGTCCCCGGCGATGGCCGAGGCGTTCATCCACGGCGGCACCCGCCGGGAGGCCACATAGAAGTCACTGGTGGTGCGCGACCGCAGACCACCGACGCTGATCGCCACCGAGAACACGCAGACCAGGGCGACCGCGAGAAGCACCGCAGACGGGGAGCTCATGGCCGCCGCTCCACCCCCTGCGCCTCTGCCGCGCCGATCGTGGTCAGCAGGCGACGCTCGGCGGCATCGCTGGCGCGCACGTGCAGCCAGCCGCCGAGAATCAGCAGCGGATAGAAGCAGACGGCCGGCACCACCCACGGCAGCGGCACCCCCAGCACCGTGACGTCCGCGAGCCCCGCCACGGTGGAGAGCAGCAGGTAGAGCACCACCACCAGCAGGAAGAAGCCCAGGCCCAGCAGCACGCCCAGTCGCAGCTGGTGCCGGATCAGCTCCCTGACCTGTCCGGGGGTCGCTCGCCTCCGGACATGCCCGCGCCGTGGGGCGAGCAGGACCTCCTCCTCCTCCGGAGCCGTCGCTGGCCCTCGCACACGCACCCGGGCCGCCCGCTGGGCGTCCAGGTGCTCTGCCCCGGACGGGTCAGGATGAGCCGGGTGGGTCATCCCTGACCGCCTCGACCGGCGCCGCGGACCCTGTGGACCTCCAGGCGCTCCCGGACATGGTGCATCAGCCGGCGGCTCACCGCGATCTCCTGCTCCGTGCCGGCAGGATCCCGCAGCTGCACCGACATCCGGCCCTGACGGTGGAGCACCCGACGGACATGGTGGAGGTTGACCGCCGAGGAACGGTGCACCCTCACGAAACCGTGCTCGGCCCACTGCTCCTCCAGGTCGCTCAAGGCGATCCGCAGCAGATAGGAGCTCTCGGCCGTGTGCAGACGGGCGTAGTCCCCCTGTGCCTGGACCCAGCGGATGGAGGCGATGTCCAGCAGCACCGTGGTGTCACCCTGCAGCACCGAGACCCGCTGGGGCGCACTGTCCGGCGCGGGTTCGGCGGCCGGCCGCAAGGCATCGGACGCACGGCGCAGCGCCTCAGCGAGTCGAGCGGCGCGCACCGGTTTGAGGAGGTAGTCCCGAGCCGCGAGTTCGAAGGCCTCCACCGCCGGTGCGGCGTCCGCGGTGACGAAGATGATCTGCGGTGCGGCATCGTCGCCGGGCAGCTCACGGGCCAGGGCCAGACCGGAGGGGCCCGGCATGTGGATGTCCAGCAGCACGACGTCGATCCGGCGGGTGTCCAGCTGGTGCTTCGCCTGAGCAGCATTCGATGCGGTGTGGATCTCCCCCACCTGCGGGTCGGCCTCCAGCAGCCACTGCATCTGTGCGACCGCCGGCGGCTCGTCATCGACCACGAGGACCCGCAGCGCCCGCTCCTGCGGAGCCGATCCCGACCGGGACGCTTCAGGACGGGACGCTCCTGACGGCACGGCACTCATGGGGCTCCCACCTCCGCGTCCGGGGCCTGCTGCGGCTGGAACTTGGGGATGCGCATGGACACCATCATGCCTGCTCCCACGGCGGTGTCGATCACCAGACCCTGGCCGCCGCCGTAGGCCTGGCGCAGCCGCAGGTCCACATTGCGCAGCCCGATGTGCGAGCCCTCGGCCCGACCGGCCAGCACGCATGCCATATGCTCCGGGTCTGCCCCGACGCCGTCGTCCTCCACGGAGATGAGCGCGTGGGTCCCGTCGTCGGCAGCCTTCAGCCGCACCGTCACCTGTCCGTCCTCGGAGTCGAGACCGTGTCGCACCGCGTTCTCCACCAAGGGCTGGACCGCCAGGAAGGGGATCTGCACTCCCAGGACCTCAGGAGCGACCTGCAGCTCCACCTGCACCCGGTCCTCGAAGCGTGCCTGCTCCAGCAGCACGTAGCGTTCGACGGCGTCCAGCTCCTCCTCCAGCGTGGAGAAGTCCCCCTCGGCCCGCAGGCTGTATCGCGTGAAGTCTGCGAAGTCCAGGACCAGCTCCCGGGCGCGGACAGGGTCCGTGGGGATGAACGCCGCGATCGCGTTGAGACTGTTGTAGATGAAATGCGGAGAGATCTGGGCCCGCAGCGTGCGCAGCTCAGCCTCCACCAGCTGTCGACGGCGCGACTCGGCCAAGCGCCGGTAGTCCGGTCCCTCCGCCTCGGCACCCGCGGCGCCGCCCTGACCGTCGGCGTCGGCGCCCTGGGCGCCCTCCGCGGCTGCGGCGGGTCCTTCAGACGGGCTGGTGCGCCGTGTGGCCAGCAGCAGCACGCAGGCGGTGAGGACACCGACCAGGCCCATCAGGGCGACCATCGCAGGGCTGACGTCGAACATGGGGACCATCGTAGGCCAGCCCTCCGTCCCCTCCTGCTGAGCTGCGGTGACCGCCGACGAGGACATGACCGCTCGTCGCACGGATGACGCCGCTCGTCGCAGACGCCCCGTGATCCGCTTCACGTGACCTGGATCACTGCGGCACTGTGGTCAGCGTGCACGGTCGGGGAGACCCCTGTCACCGTCCGATGGGGCCGCCCCTGCAGCCCCGCCCCGCCGACCGCTGACGAAGCGGCCGGCGCAGCCGAGACCACGAGGAGGAGCGATGAGCTCATCGACCGCGACCCGCGCGGCGACCGTCGACTATCAGGAGGTGCAGAGCCGGCCTGAGTTCCAGGAGCTGAAGAGGACACATCGGAGCTTCGTGTTCCCGATGGCGGTGATCTTCCTCGTCTGGTACCTCGCCTACGTGCTGCTGGCCGCCTTCGCCCCGCAGATCATGGCCATCCCGGTGCTGGGCAACATCAACCTCGGCATCGTGCTCGGACTGGCGCAGTTCCTGACCACCTTCCTGATCACCGCGGCCTATGTCTCGTTCTCCACCAAGGCCCTGGATCCGAAGTCCAGCGCCATCCGCCATGAGCTTGAGGCCGCCGGCGTCGGGCTTCCCGACGAGACACCGGAGTCCGCAGAGACCACCGCGCCGACCGAGGCGACCGAGACCACCGCGCCGACCGAGGCGACCCCCGCAGGAGGAGCGAGCCGATGACCACCGCTCTCACATCATCGACACCCCTGGCAGCCCTGCCGAGACTCAGCGCCTCCGGCGAGGAGGAGGTCCTCTCCACCGAGGTCGGCAGCCCCTGGGCGAACATCGGGATCTTCCTGCTCTTCGTCGGCGTGACACTGTTCTTCGTGCTGCGCGCCTCGAAGAACAACAACACCGCCGCCGACTACTACGCCGGCGGACGCTCGTTCTCCGGGACCCAGAACGGCACCGCGATCGCCGGGGACTACCTCTCGGCGGCCTCCTTCCTGGGCATCGTCGGGGCGATCGCCGTCTACGGCTATGACGGGTTCCTCTACTCCATCGGCTTCCTGGTGGCCTGGCTGGTGGCCCTGCTGCTGGTGGCCGAGCTGCTGCGCAACACCGGCAAGTTCACCATGGCCGACGTGCTCAGCTTCCGCCTGCGGCAGCAGCCGGTGCGCATCGCCGCCGCGGCCTCCACCCTGGCGGTGTGCCTGTTCTACCTGCTGGCCCAGATGGCCGGCGCCGGCGCGCTGGTCTCCCTGCTGCTGGGCATCGACTCCCATGCCGGGCAGTCGCTGATCATCGCCGTGGTCGGCGCGCTGATGATCGTCTACGTGTTCATCGGCGGCATGAAGGGCACCACCTGGGTGCAGATCATCAAGGCCGCCCTGCTGATCGCCGGTTCCGCGATCATGACCGTCTGGGTGCTGGCGCTCTACGGCTTCAACTTCTCCGACCTGCTGGGCGACGCCGTGGACCGCACCGGCCAGGAGGCCCTGCTCGAACCGGGGCTGCAGTACGGGCTGGACTTCCTGACCAAGATGGACTTCCTGTCCCTGGGCATCGCCCTGGTCCTCGGCACCGCCGGCCTGCCGCATGTGCTCATCCGCTTCTATACGGTCCCCACGGCCAAGGACGCCCGGAAGTCCGTGGTCTGGGCGATCTGGCTGATCGGCGCCTTCTACCTGTTCACCCTGGTGCTGGGTTATGGGGCGGCCGCCATGCTCGACCAGGAGGACATCCTCGCCGCACCCGGCGGACAGAACTCGGCCGCCCCGCTGCTGGCCTACGAGCTCGGGGGCACGCTGCTTCTCGGGATCATCGCCGCGGTCGCCTTCGCCACCATTCTGGCCGTGGTCGCAGGCCTGACGATCACCGCCTCCGCGTCCTTCGCCCACGACATCTATGGGCAGGTGATCAAGAAGGGCAAGATCGACAACAAGGGCGAGGTCCGCGCCGCCCGGATGACCGTGGTGGTCGTGGGCATCCTCGCGATCCTGGGCGGCATCGGCGCCCAGGGCCAGAATGTGGCGTTCCTGGTGGCGCTGGCCTTCGCGGTGGCTGCCTCCGCGAACCTGCCGACCATCCTGTACTCCCTGTTCTGGAAGGGCTTCACCACCCGCGGCGCCCTGTGGTCCATGTACGGGGGTCTGGGATCCTCGATCCTGCTGATCGCCTTCTCCCCGGTGGTCTGGGGCGCCGAGACGTCCTTCTTCCCGGAGGTCGACCTGGCGCTCTACCCGCTGACCAACCCGGGCCTGGTGTCCATCCCGCTGGCGTTCCTGCTCGGCTGGATCGGGTCGAAGACCTCCACAGTCCTCGAAGACCCCGCCAAGCAGGCCGAGATGGACATCCGCTCACTCACCGGCGTGGGCGCGGAGAAGGCCTCCGAGCACTGAAGGACACCTGCTGCGTCGGAGCCCTGCGCACTCGGCTCCGGCACCACACACGACGGCGGCTCCAGCACCACGGCGGGGCCGCCGTCGTCGGCGGATGCGACCGGCCTCGGCCTTCACCGGTACGCAGCACTGAACTCCGCAGTGGGCGCGATGGGCTGGATCACGTCGACCATGAGTCCCTCCGGGCCGTCGAGGATGAAGTGCCGTTGGCCGAAGTCCTCATCTCTCAGCGGGGCCAGGAGGCGCACGTCGGACCGCGCGGTCACGGCTCGGTGCACCGCATCGACGTCATCGACCTCGACATTGAGAAGCACACCCGCCACGCTGGATCGGCGCCCTGCCGGGACCGTGGGATGATCACGTGCCAGCAGCGCCAGCTCGTGGGGACCTCGCCGCTGGCTGATGTACCAGCCGGCGTCGAACACGGTCTCAAAGTCCAGCACCTCTCGGAAGAAGTCCGCGGCGGACGGGACATCGACGACCATGAGGACGGGGTAGACACTGGTGACGGCCATTGCTGGGCCTCCTATACATACACTGTGAATGTGACATCTCGCAGAATACATACACAACGAATGTAAAGGGAGGGTTCATGCCCCGCTCCTCCGCAGCGGATGCGGCCAAGACCGCCCGCGCGATCCTCGACCATGCGAGGTCCCTCCTCGCAGAGCACGGTTTCGCCGGCGTGTCGGTGGACGACGTCGCTCGGAGCGTGGGCGCCTCACGGGGAGCCGTCTATCACCGGCACCGCACCAAGCAGGAGCTCTTCGCCGCCGTCGCGGAAGAGCTGCAGATCCAGGTCGGGGCCGAGGTCCGCAGCGCCGCGGAAGCGAGCGGTGCCGACCCCGAGCAGCAGCTGCGGCGCGGCTGCCACGCATTCCTGGACGCCATCACCGAGGCGCCCCGTGCGCGAATCCTGCTCCTCGACGCCCCCTCGGTGCTCGGATGGGCCCGCTGGCGCCGGATGGACGCGGAGAACGCCGCCGCACACCTCAAGGAAGGACTGGGGCAGCTGGGCTACTCGGGTCAGCTCCAGGAGGCGGCCACGGCGCAGCTCTCCGGAGCGATGAACGATGCCGCCCTGTGGATCGCCGAAGGTGGCGAGGAACGAGACGCGCGCAGAAGAGCAGCGCACGAGCTGCTCGACCGGCTCCTCGACGCCGTGACGGACGCAGGCGGTACCGCCATGTCCGGGCAGGGCCCGCGCTCAGCCCACTGAGGCCATGATCTCGGTCATGCGATCCAGGAAGGCGTCCACCTGGGCCTCGTCGTAGCCGTTGGATCCATGCGCGCCGGCGAAGATGATGGTGCGGACCTCGTCAACACTCATCGGGTTCTCCCCGTCGAGGTACTGCTCGAGCTCACGGCAGAGCTCGTCCACCTGCTCCTTGCGGTAGCCCAGCGCCGAGGAGTGCGCAGGCTCCCGGAACCGCTTCCCCTCGGGACGCTCCAACCGTACGCGCAGGGGCGCGGCCCGCTCCGCCAGCAGCTCATACCAGGCGTCCTCGCCGTGCTGCTCGATGTACCGGTCCCGCTCGGCGGCGGCGAAGGCGTCCTCCAGACGGTCCAGGGCGCCGTCGACCTCCGCGGCGTCATAGCCGCCGGAGCCCATGGAGAAGCTGGCCTCCCGGATCTCCGAGAGCGCCATACCGGTGCCGGAGTCGTAGGCCACACGAGCTCGGGCCATGAACTCGTCGACCTCGTCGCGGTTGTAGCCCTGCTCCTCGGGGTCGAGCAGGGTGAACAGTGCGTTCTCTGTGTGCGCCATGTTCTCAGCCTAATGGAACTCCCCCGGAATCCCGGGTGAGCGCCACGATCACGAAATAGGCGGTGGGCATCGCGAACACCAGGGAGTCCAGCCGGTCCATCACTCCCCCGTGTCCGGGAAGCACCTGGGACATGTCCTTGAGCCCCAGCTCCCGTTTGACCATCGACTCGGAGAAGTCCCCTGCCGTGGCGGCGACGACGACGGCGGCGGCCAGCAGGGCCCCGACGTGCAGGGGTTCGTCGAAGATCAGCCACGAGGCCAGCACTCCGACGGCGATGGAGCCGCCCATCGAGCCGGCGAAGCCTTCCCAGGACTTCTTCGGGCTGATCTTCGGCGCCATCGGGTGCTTGCCGAACAGGACACCGACGATATAGCCGAAGGTGTCATTGGAGACCACCAGCAGCACGACGACGGCGAGCCGCCACTGGCCTTCAGGCTGGCTGAGCAGCAGCACCGCGAAGGAGATGAGGTACGGCACCCAGCAGGCCACGAACATCGAGGACATGATCGAGCGTCCGGGATCCTCCACACGCAGCATCGCGGCGGCCACCGCGATGGCCGTGCAGGTCACCATCAGCGCCAGGGTGAGCGCCTCCACACCGCCGAAGAAGGCAGACAGCGGCATGGCCGCCGCGCCCAGGAACAGCGGCACCTTGGGCAGCCGCAGCCCCTGCGTCTCCAGGGCCCGAGCCACTTCCCAGACCCCCATGGACAGCAGCACGACGGCCACCACGGTCAGCAGCAGCGGGAAGAAGATGATCCCCAGCACCGACGGGATCAGCAGGGCGGCGCCGGTGATGATCGCCGCGGGCAGGTCCCGTCCTGCCCGCGGCGTGCGCACCGGCTTCGACGCCTCAGACGGCTCGTCGGTGCGCTCGGGTCCTGTCATGGGCCTCAGACCTCGAGGAGCTCGGCTTCCTTGCGCTTGGCCATCTCATCGATGCGCTCCACGTGCTTCTTCGTGGCCGCCTCGAGCTCCTTGAGGCCCCGGTCGCGCTCGTCCTCGCCCACCTCGCCGTCCTTGACGGCCTTGTCCATGGTGTCCTTGGCCTTGCGGCGTGCGTTGCGGACCGAGACCTTGTGGTCCTCGCTCTTGGCCTTGATGAGCTTCACGTACTCCTTGCGGCGCTCCTCGGTGAGCTCCGGCATGGTGATGCGGATCTGCTTGCCGTCGTTGGACGGGTTCGCCCCGATCTCGGAGTCCGAGAGGGCCTTCTCGATCTCTCGCATCGCGGAGACGTCGTAGGGGGTGATGAGGATGGTCCGCGCATCCGGGACCGTGAAGGAGGCCAGCTGCTGCAGCGGCGTCGCGGCGCCGTAGTAGTCGACCATCACCTTCGAATACAGCGCGGGGTTGGCGCGGCCGGTGCGCACCGTGGCGAAGTCTTCACTGGTGGCCTCCACGGCCCGCTCCATGAGCTCTTCGGCTTCAACCAGGGTCTCGTCAATCACGTCGGTCTCCTTGAGGTGGGAACTTCCGTCTCAGTCTACGTGGTGCGGACCCGCTGAGGCGGGCCCACACCGGGGGTCGGCATCCGGCGGGGCCGTGCTGACCTGCACCGGGGCCGTCCGCCTCGCTCAGGTGGTCACCAGGGTGCCGATCTCGTCGCCCAGCAGCGCGCGGGTGACGTTGCCGTCGCCCTCCATGCCGAACACCCGCATGGGCAGCTCGTTGTCGTTGCACATGGTCATCGCCGTCTGGTCCATGACTCGGATGTTGCGCCGCAGCGCATCCGTGTAGGTCAGGTGGTCCAGCTTCTCGGCGTCGTCGTTGGTCTTCGGGTCCGAGGTGTAGACGCCGTCTACTCCGGACTTCGCCATGAGCACCATGTCCGCGCCGACCTCCAGGGCACGCTGGGCGCAGACGGTGTCCGTGGAGAAGTACGGCATCCCGGCTCCCGCACCGAAGACCACCACACGCCCCTTCTCCATGTGGCGGATCGCCCGGAGCGGGATGTAGGACTCGGCGACCTGCCCCATGGTGATGGCGGTCTGGACGCGGGTCGGCTGTCCGGCCTGCTCGAGGAAGTCCTGCAGGGCCAGGCAGTTCATCACGGTGCCGAGCATGCCCATGTAATCGGCGCGCGCCCGGTCCATCCCCGCCTTGGAGAGCTCGGCGCCACGGAAGAAGTTGCCCCCGCCGACGACGACGGAGACCTCCACCTTGCCGCCGACTGCGGCGATCTGCTCGGCGATCCCTCGCACGGTGGCCGGGTCGACGCCGACGCTGCCGCCGCCGAAGACCTCCCCGGAGAGCTTCAGGAGCACGCGACGACGCTCGACCCCCTCGGGGAGCTCGAGGTCGGTGGACTGGGCGGAGACGGGGACGGCAGGCTGTGTGGTCATCGGCGTCAGAGTCCTTTCGGGGCTCAGCCCGTCCGCTGGGCCGCTCCAGCGATGCTCGGTGCTGCAGACAGGATCGGCGGCGGGCGGCGAGAAGACGGTGTGGGCGAGGAGACGGTGTGGGCGAGAAGACGGCAGGGACGAGGGGTCGGCGTCGTACGGATGTGGTCGGGTTCCGGGCATGGAAAGGGGGTGACCACCGCGTGTGCGTGGCCACCCCCTGACGTCTCAGATCATGTGCTCTGCCTCATTGTAGGCATGAGCACGGTCCGAGACGAGCACCCGACGACGGGGTCGGGGTGCGTGGAGTGCGAGGCGTCAGTTGCCGACCCGGAAGCGGGCGAAAGCGGTCGCGCCGGCGCCGGCGGCCTCAAGGACCTGGGCGACGGACTGCTTCGGGTCCTTGGCGAACGGCTGGTCGACCAGGACGTGCTCCTTGAAGTACGCGTTGGTGCGACCCTCGATGATCTTCGGCAGGGCCTGCTCCGGCTTGTTCTCGGCGCGGGCGGTCTCCTCGGCGATGCGACGCTCGTTCTCCACGGTCTCAGCCGGGACCTCGTCACGGGTGAGGAACTGCGGCACGATGGCGGCGGCGTGGACGGCCACGTCGTGCGCGGCGGTCTGGGCCGCCTCGGAGTCGGAGTCCACCGCGAAGAGCACGCCGACCTGGGCGGGCAGGTCCTTGGAGGTCTTGTGCAGGTAGGCGTCCACGTAGGCGCCCTCGACCTTGGCCAGACGGCGGACGACGATCTTCTCGCCGAGCACGGCTGCGCCCTCCTCGGTCACGAAGTCGGAGACCTTCTTGCCGTCGACGTCAGCCTCCAGGAGGGCTTCGACGTCGCCGAGGCCGTTGGCCACGGCCACCTCGAGGACCTTCTCGGCCAGGCCCACGAACTTGTCGGACTTGGCGACGAAGTCGGTCTCGGCGTTGACCTCGAGCAGGTAGCCGGTGGTGCCGTCGACGACCTTCGCCAGCACCAGGCCCTCGGCGGCCGAGCGGCCCTCGCGCTTGGCGGCGCCCTTGAGGCCCTTGATGCGGATGGCCTCGATGGCCTTGTCGAAGTTGCCGTCGGCCTCGTCCAGTGCCTTCTTGACGTCCATCATGCCGGCGCCGGTGCGCTCGCGCAGTGCCTTGATGTCAGCGGCGGTGTAGTTCGCCATAAGTCCCGTCCTCCGTTGGGGTTCGATGGGGATCGATGAATCGGATCAGATCGATGAAAGTGCACTCTGCACAGCCCTCACGCCCGCCACCTGGACGGCGAAGCCCAGGTGACGAGCGTGAGGAGCTGACGCGACGAGAGTCTTACTCGGCGTTCTCGGCGGGTGCCTCGGCGGCAGCCTCGGCCGGGGCCTCGGCGGCCTCGCCCTCGGTCTGGCCGGCCTTCTCGGCGGCGTGCTGCTCAAGCAGCTCGCGCTCCCACTCGGCCATCGGCTCGGCGGCGGCGCCGGAGCCCCCGCCGCGCTTCTCCTCGCGGGCGATGAGGCCCTCGGCGACAGCGTCGGCGACCACACGGGTGAGCAGGTCGACGGAGCGGATGGCGTCGTCGTTGCCCGGGATCGGGTAGTCGACCTCGTCCGGGTCGCAGTTGGTGTCCAGGATGGCGATGACCGGGATGCCCAGCTTGCGGGCCTCGTCCACGGCCAGGTGCTCCTTCTTGGTGTCCACGACCCACACCGCCGACGGCGTCTTGGTGAGGTTGCGGATGCCGCCCAGGTTGGCCTGCAGCTTGTCCAGCTCGCGGCTGAGCAGCAGCAGCTCCTTCTTGGTGTGGCCGGAGCCGGCGACGTCGTCGAAGTCGATCTCCTCGAGCTCCTTCATGCGCTGGACGCGCTTGGAGACCGTGGCGAAGTTGGTGAGCATGCCGCCCAGCCAGCGGTGGTTCACGTAGGGCTGGCCGACGCGGGTCGCCTGCTCGGCGATGGCCTCCTGCGCCTGCTTCTTGGTGCCGACGAACAGGATGGAGCCGCCGTGGGCGACGGTCTGCTTGATGAAGTCGAACGCGCGGTCGATGTAGGACAGCGACTGCTGCAGGTCGATGATGTAGATGCCGTTGCGCTCGGTGAAGATGTAGCGCTTCATCTTCGGGTTCCAGCGGCGGGTCTGGTGGCCGAAGTGCACACCGGAGTCCAGGAGCTGGCGCATGGTGACGACAGGCATGGTGTTCCTTTCGATGCCGGGCTTCGAACACGCGGTAGACCGATCATCAGGATCGGAACAGGTGCGTGCAGCACCGGCTGGTTCTTTTCGGTTGGTCGGGTCGTGCCACCCCGTTCTCCGGGGCTCCTGGCAGAGCAGGGATGCGAGGATCGTGGATCCGACCGCACCGGACCCATGACGGGTCGGCCCTGGAGGGGCCATCCGATGCGGACCGAGCGGATCACCCTCCCTGCGACGCCCCAGGCGACGCGAAGGAGGCAGGCTCTGCGCGTAGTCAGCGTCTGCGGGCGCTCGTCCCTCCCGGATTCCTTGACGGGAAAGTCCCAGAAGTGGGCAGGGCGATAGAACGTCAGCGTCAACTGCTGGGGATCAGTGTACTACAGACGGATCGCATCCCCCGGCGCGCAGTCCTCCACAGCGCGACGGGTGACCGCGGTGACACGCCGGCCCCTCCACAAGGGTGGCCGCGGCCGTTCCGAGAGACCGGCGAGCGGGCCAGCATGGCGCCATGGATCAGCACCCCACTCGCCGCTCCGGCATCCCCTCAGCAGACCTCTCGAACCGCCTGCCGGCCGGCACTGCGGAGGTCCGTGCGCCTCTCCCTCCCACCGGCGCCACAGTCTCCCGGAGCATGCCGAGCGGCCCGGCGGCCGCATGCCAACCGGTCGAACTCGTCTCGCCGCTGACCACGCCGCCGCGTGCGGGAGCCGTGCTGATCGTGGTGCTGCTGGCCTTCGCCCTGATCGGCGCCGGCGGTCCGGCGCCCTCGGCCACAGCCGCCCCGACGGAGCCCGTCGCACCCGTGTCACGGATCTCGGAGGGCCCCGGTGGGGCGGGGCCGTCCACCCCAGGGGCCTGGCGCCCTCCCCTCAGCGGAGCCCTGGAGGTGATCCGTCCCTTCGCCGCGCCGCCCTCTCCCTGGGCGGCCGGACACCGAGGCGTGGACCTGGCGGCCGCATCAGGCGACGTCCGAGCCCCCGCCGACGGCGTGGTGAGATTCACCGGTGTGGTGGTCGACCGGGAGGTGCTGACCCTGGACCACGGCGGCGGTCTGGTGAGCTCCTTCGAGCCGGCCCCGTCGGAGCTCGCCGCGGGCGACACCGTGGCGGCCGGCGACGTCGTCGCGGAGCTGGGAACCTACGCCGACGGAGGCCACCACTGCGACCGTCGATGCCTGCACTGGGGCGTGCGGCTCCAGGGGGAGTACATCAACCCGCTGATGCTCCTGGGCGACCTGGAGCCTTCCGTGCTCCTGCCGCTGGAGGCGGGTTGAGGGCCGCTCCGTCTCAGCGCCGTCTCCGCTCCGTCTCGGCACGGCGCCCGGCGGCTCAGTCCCAGGGATCGCTCCGTCGTCGCCACCGCTGCGCGAGGCCGTCGGCCAGGCGCACGAGCCGATCAGCCGAGTCCTCCCAGCTGAAGTCGAGGCTCCTGGCGCGGGCCGCCCGGGAAGCGGCAGCGAAGACCCCGGGCTCGTGCAGCCGGCGGACGGCGGCGGCGAAGGCCTCCGGGTGATCCGGGTCCACACACTGCGCCCCATGTCCTGCGCCCGCCTGCCCGACGATCTCCCGGAAGATCGGCAGATCCGAGACCACCGTGGGCGTCCCCTGAGCCATCGCCTCGATGACGGGCAGGCCGTAGCCCTCCGCGCGGGACAGCGTCACCAGGGCCGCGGACTCCCGGAGCAGCTGCCGGTACCCAGACTCAGAGATCCCGTCGTGGAAGATCAGCTGGTCCTCCCGCGGCGCGAGGTCCACCAGCTCCGCCCGGCGACGGTCGTCGATCGGGCTGCACAGGTGCAGGGTGTGGTCCGGCAGGCCACGCAGCCCGCGGATCACCCCCTCGACGTTCTTGTAGTCCATGAAGGATCCCATGTAGACCAGCTGCCGGACCGGTGCGACGTGCGGGTCGCGCGGCCGCTGGACCGGTTGCGGCGCGTTCGGAATGACCTCTATCAGCCGGCGAGTGAGCCGGTGGGCGCGCATGAGCCCGCGCGTCGTCTCGGAGACGGTGGCGACGGCGTCCGCTTGGTCCAGCGCGAGCCGCTGCGGCCACGGACTGAGGTGGTACAGCCTCCAGCCCATGCGGATGGGAGCGGGCAGGTCCCGGGGAGGCGTGCGGTGCTCGTAGTAGATGAGGTCGTGCAGCGTGAGGATCAGCGGATAGCGCCGACCCCAGCCGCCCATGGTCTGCATCGGGGAGAAGACGACGTCGGGACGGTGCGGGTTGATCTGCCGGGCGACCCACGGCTCGGCCGCCGAGGTGGGGGCGCTGATCCGCAGCCAGGGCACCCCCGCGGGCAGCAGGCGCAGCTGCGCGGGATCGCTGATGAGCATGGTGACGTCCGCCCGGTCGGCGACCGCCTCGACCAGAGAGGCGGAGAAGCGGGAGATCCCGTCGTGGACCCGGGTGCGGGTGTATCGGGCGTCGAAGAAGAGTCGCAGCACAGGTGCCATTGTGCCAACCCGACGCGGTCCTCCCCTCCTGCACCGTCATTCCTCGGCGGGGCGTTCCAGTGTGCGGATGTCCACACCGAAGGAGAACGTCACCAGGGCCAGGCCCAACGCCACCGGAAGGGCCCGCAGCAGCAGCTCCAGCGGGAACTCAACCTCCCCCAGGTGCCACGGAGTCAGGTGCCACGGCGCCAGTGCGGCCAGCACCAGGATCCCCGGTGCCATGCCCAGCACCTTCCGTCGTCGGGAGTCCGGCAACGGGCGACGCCAGGCCGGTCGGATCCGAGCGCCCAGGGCGAAGCCGGGCCGCAGCAGACCCAGAAGTGCGGCCCACCATCCGACGGCGAGCGCGGCGGCCAGCGCGAGCACCATCAGCACCACAGCATCAGTGGTCTCGTCGTACCGGGCTCCGGCCGACGTTCCTCCCGCCCCGGCCCGGGCCACCGCGCCGTCGAGCCCGTCCATGAGGAGGATCACCCCGGCCAGCAGGATCAGCGGAAGCGGGAGACCGACGCCGGTGGGCACCGGGAGGTCACCGGACGCTGCGACCACCCCGGCGGCGAAGATGCCCAACAGCCCCGAACGCAGCAGGGTGACCGCATCGGCGGCACGGAATCCCCCGGCCCCACGGACCGCGTGCAGCTGGCACCCGGCGAAGGCCAGCAGCCCCGCCCCCACGGCGAGGCCGCCGAATCCCTCATGGGCCACGGGGCCGCCGTCGGGCCCGCGGGAGAATCCGGCCGTGAGAGCCGCCGCCAGGTGATCGCCGAGCCCCAGGAGGGCGAGCAGCAGCAGCGCCGCTGCCAGCAGGACGGCGAGGGTGCCGAGCACAGGCCGACGGCGATGATCCATGCCAGCGATCATAGGCCCGGCCGCCTCCGCACATCTCAGGGGCTCGCCCCGCGGCGGCCATGTCCTCCGCCCCCGCTGACGTGGCAGGATACGACCATGGAGGAACTGCACCAGAGCCCCGGCACCTCGCCGTCCGGCGCCCTGCGCAGCCGCCAGTACTGGACGACCGCCCCCGGGCGGGGTGAGGTCGTCAGCGCCCCCGTGCCCACACCGGGCCCCGGCGAGGTCCTGGTGGAGACTCTCCTGTCCGGGATCTCGCGCGGCACGGAGAGCCTGGTCCACCGGGGCATGGTCCCCGACGATGTGGCCGGGATCATGTGCGCTCCGCATCAGCTGGGCGAGCTGCCCCATCCGGTCAGCCACGGGTACCTGAACGTCGGCATCGTCCGTGACGGAGAAGGACCCGACGCTGCGGCTCTCCGCGGACGGACGGTGTTCACCCTGGCCGGCCACCGGGACCACGTGGTCGTCCCCGCCCAGGACTGCCACCCACTGCCGGACGGCTGCTCCGCGGAGCGGGCCCTGCTGGCCGGAGCCGCGGAGACCGCCCTGAACGCCCTCTGGGAGGCCGGCATCAGTCTGGGCGACCGGGTCACGGTGATCGGTGGCGGCATGATTGGCCTGAGCACCGCCCTGCTGGCGCACAGGATCCCCCTGGAACGGCTCGAGGTCGTCGACGTCGACGAGGACCGGCGGCAGCTCATCGACGCCCTGGGACTGCACGCCGTCGCTCCCGGGGCGGCCGCACCGGACAGCGACGTCGTCCTGCACTCCTCCGCCACCGCCGCGGGCCTTGCCGAGGCGCTGCGTGTGGCCGGCGACGACGCGCTGATCATCGAGCAGTCCTGGTACGGCGACGAGCGTCCGCAGATTCCGCTGGGAGGCGACTTCCACGCCCGCCGGCTGCGGATCATCGCCTCCCAGGTGGGCGAGGTGGCTCAGCCGCGCCGGCTGCGTCGGGACCGCCGCGCACGCCTGCGCCTGGGGCTGTCCCTGCTTGACGATCGCTTCGACGCCCTGATCACGGGACGCTCTCCCCTGGAGGACCTCCCACAGGTCATGGATGCCCTGGCCTACGGCGACCCAGCCTGGGCAGGGACCATCTGCCACGTGGTGGACCACCGATGAGAGCCAGCGCCTCCCGCGCCCACCCGCCGCCAGACGCCGACACGACAGGAGCACCCATGAGCACTACGAGCACGCCGTCGATGACCCGTTTCCGGCTCACCGTGGACGACCACCTGATGATCGCCCACAGCCTGGCGGACCCGTTCTTCGGGCCCGCCCAGAACCTGCACGGAGCGACCCTGCACATCCGGACGACCTTCGAACGCCCCGGGCTGGATCCGCACGGGGTGGTCATGGACATCGGAGCCGCCGCCGAGCTGCTCTCCGGCGTCCTGGATCCCCTGCGGCACCAGAACCTGGACGAACACCCCGCCTTCGAGAACAAGCTCAGCACCACCGAGGTGATCATCGCCTACCTGGCCCAGCAGCTGGCCCAGGTGCTGCCGGCCGACCACGGGCTGACCGCCATCGAGGTCGAGGCCGAGGAGAACCCGCGGGCCAGCGCCTCCGTGCGGATCGAGCTGTGACTCCTCCGGACCGACTGATCTGGGTCGAGCCGGATCTGCCCGGCCCCAGCGGAGGCTCCCTGTACAACGCACGGGTCATCGCCGGCCTGGACCGCCTCGGCCTGCCCACCGAGGTTCTGCGCATCCCCGGCGCCTGGCCCTCCCCGGACGAGGACAGCCGCGCGGCGCTGAGAACCACCCTCACCGCCCGACGGACTCAGCACCCCGCCGCGGCCGTGGTGGTGGACGGTCTCATCGGCTCAGCCGCACCGGAGCTGTTCAGCCCGGACCCGGACGGTCAGGCGCGCCCCGTCGCCGACATCCTGCTGATCCACCTGCCGCTGGAGGCCGAGCACGAACGCCCCGGAACGGAACCCGCCCAGGTCCCGGGGCCGGCGCCTTCCGATCAGTCGGCGGCCGAGCAGCGAGCGGTGACCTCCGCCGACCGGGTGGTGACCACCAGTCAGTGGGCCGCCGAAGACCTGCACCGACGTCACGGACGGGACGACGTCGACGTCGTAGTCCCCGGGGCGGACCCTGCCGATGCGCCGCCGGGGCGCACCACCCGGGCTTCCGGGGACGACGGGCCGTGGCGGCTCACCGTGGCGGCCTCCCTGACGCCGCGGAAGAACCATCTCCTGCTCGCCGAGGCCCTCGGGAGCCTGCTCGACCAGCCCTGGGTCCTCCAGGTGGCGGGCCCCGGCGGCGAGACGGACCACGGCTCCCACGTGCTGACGGTGCTGCGACGCCGCCTGCCCGGCCGGGTGATCCACCACGGTGCCCTCACTCCAGGGCAGATGAAGGCCCTGTGGGAGGACACCGACCTGGTGCTGCTGCCCTCCTGGGCCGAGACCTACGGGATGGTGGTGGTCGAGGCCTGCGCCCACGGCGTGCCCGGGATCGTCTCCGCCGGTACCGGCGCAGTGGAGGCGCTCGGCGCCGCCGGCGATGTCGCGGACCCCGCCCGGCCCGAGCAGTGGGCCCTGCGTCTGCGCCGTTGGATGGAGGATCCCAGCCTGCGCGGCCGGTGGGCCGAGGCTGCCCGCACCCGAGCCGATAGTCTGCCCACATGGGAGAAGACCGCGAACCACTGGCATCGGCTGATCGGATCTCTGCCGAATGGCTGAGCCTCCGCGAAGCCGCCGACGCCGCCGCCCGGGAGCCCACACGCCCAGAGGTGGCCGCCCTGCTGGCCGAGCTGCGTCCCACCACGGTGGTCGACGTCGGCTGCGGCACAGGGGCCGGCGGCCGGTGGCTGCTGCCCCTGCTGTCCGGCGATCCGGGCTGGCTCCTGCTGGACCATGACCCAGACCTGCTCGCCGACACCGCCGAACGTCTTGCTGCGCGGGGTGCGACGGGTCCGGTGGAGACGCGTGAAGCCGACGTCGCCGACCTCGACGCCGCGCTGGACGGCGCCGCCGGGCACACCCTGACGATCGCCTCCGCACTGCTGGACCTGCTCACCCCCTCCCAGGTCCAGGAGCTGGTGCACACCTGCATCCGGCGCGGCGCTCCCCTGCTCGTCGCCCTCACCGTGACCGGCCGGATGACGGCGGACCCCGGGCACCCCGAGGACGGACTGGTCACCGAAGCCTTCAACCGCCACCAACGACGCGGCGGCCGCTGCGGGCCCGACGCCGTCGCCGTCCTGACGGAGGCCGCCCGCGGCCAGGGGACTCCGGTGCGCACCTGGGAGACCCCCTGGCGGCTCGGCCCCGACGACGCCGTTCTCCTGCGGCAGCTGGTGGAGGACCGGGCCGCCGTCGCCGCGGAGCAGCTGGACGCTGAGGGAACCGCCCCTGCCGACGGCGCCGAGCGGGCGCGGCGCTGGCGCGACGACCGGCTGGGGCAGCTGGCGGCCGGCCGGCTCCACCTGGAGATCGGCCACCAGGATGTGCTGGTGGGGCGTGCGGGGCTTGAACCCGCGACCAAAAGATTATGAGTCTTCTGCTCTGACCAGCTGAGCTAACGCCCCGGATCGGTCACCCGTCCCGGCGCCTGGACGCCGAGGGGGAACCGAGGACATCCTATCGGGTGCGCCGGCGGCGCGGGCGGCGAGCCGCCGGACGCCACCCCTGAGCCTTGCCGTACTGCCCGGGGTCCACCCAGTCGGCACCGCGATAGAGCTGTTCGAAGGCCTCCATGGTCTTGGCGATGCTGTGTCGCGAGGCGATCTCCCGGCTGCGACGACCCATCGCCTGCCGCTGCTCCGGGCTGCGGGTCACGATGTCCTCCAGCTTCGCCGCCAGGTCTGCGGCGTCCCCCGGGGCGAACAGGTGCCCGTTGACGCCAGGCTCCACCAGATGCGGCAACGCCAGGGCGTCGGCCAAGACCACCGGGCGGCCGGCCGACATCGCCTCCAAGGAGACCAGCGACTGCAGCTCGGCGGTGCCCGGCTGGCAGAAGACGTCGGCCTCCAGGTACGCCAGGCGCAGCTGGTCCTCGTCGACGTGGCCGCGCATGCGCACCCGGTCCTGCAGGCCCAGCGCCAGGATCTTCTCCGCGAGCACATCACGCTGCTCGCCGTCGCCGACGATCTCCAGTCCGATGTCGAGGGCAGGATCGGTGGCGGCGACCGCGTCGATGAGCACATCGACGTTCTTCTCCACGGCCAGCCGACCCACGAACAGCACGGTGGGCCGCTGCCCAGGTGCGATCTCCTCGCCCGGCCGCAGCTGATAGTGGTCCACGTCGATGCCGTTGGACAGCGGCAGCACGTGGTCGAAGCCGGCACGCTCCCGCATGGTCTGCGCGGCCAGAGGCGTCGGGGTGGTCACCACCGAAGCCTTGCCCATCAGCCGGCCCATGTCCCGCCAGGAGTTCTCGGCCACGATGCGGCAGAACCAGTCGGGGAACGGCAGGAACGGGTCCAGGTTCTCCGGCATGAAGTGGTTCGTCGCGATCGTGCGGATCCTCCGCCGCTCAGCGGCCTCGATCGCGGCCTTGCCGATCATGTAATGGCACTGGACGTGGACGACGTCGGGCTGGACCTCCTCCATCAGCCGGTCCATGGCGGGTTCCACGAGCCAGGGCAGGCACAGCCGGTAGTACTCGTGCGTGGGAGCCTTGAAGGACCGGAACCGGTGGACCGTCGCATCCTCGGTGTGCTGGACCAAGTCCGGTCCGGAGTCGTTCCGGGCCGCTGCGATATGGACCTCGTGACCCATGCGGGTCATATGCCGAGCCAGCCGATGACAGAACACGGCCGCCCCGTTGACGTCCGGCGGGTAGGTGTCCGCCGCGATGAGGATGCGCAGCGTGTCCTGGGTCCTGGGCATGAGCCGCTCGTGTCCTCCTGGGATAGTCACCCGCCCGACTCCCGCGCCCACTGGGCACGATCGCGGGGCCTGATGCCCCGGCTTCGGAGCTGGCGCGCTTTGCGGTGCGCCTTCACAAGATAATCGATGGACGCCAGGATGTGCATCAGACATCCCGCCGCGAGCACCAGCTCCGCCGTGATGACCAGCACAGTGCCCTCCAGCTGCGGTGTGCGGCCCAGGAGGATCAGCGGCGCACCCACCAGCAGACAGGCGGTGCGGATCTTGCCCAGCACCGAGACGGTCAGCTGCGGGGAGCCGGCGAAGCGCACGGCCGCGTGGACGAACAGCACCAGATCAGGGATCACCACAGCGAGCACCACCCACAGCGGCGCCACCGAGAACACCACCAGCGTGATGGTGACGATCACCAGCGAGAGCCGGTCCGCCAGCGGGTCCAGCCACTGCCCCACTGTGCTGAGCTGGTCGAAGCGCCGCGCGATGTACCCGTCCACCCAGTCGGTGGAACTCAGCACCGCCAACACCCAGAACGCCCCGAGATAGGAGCCGGTGGCGACCAGCCACACGAAGACCGGAAGCAGCAGAAAGCGCACGACCGTGACGACATTCGGAACGGTCCAGAATGTCTCATGCAGGGTGTACTCGAAACCCTCCCGGGTTCCGGCACCGATGAATCTCACAGGGTCCTCTGCTGGTCTCGGCGGGGAACCCCGTCGACGATCGCCGACGGGGACGGGTCGTGTGAAGTTGTGGTCAGAGGCAGCGCGACCGTGTCACGCGAGCTCGAGTCTGCCAGGTCCGTCTCAGCCGAGTCCCGTGCTCAGCGCTTGGTCAGTTCACGCAGGAACACCGCGCCGGCAGCCGCGGAGGCGCCCAGCACCGCCAACGGCTTCCACCGGGCCGCGACGAAGTCTCCTGCCGACGGTCCCTCGTGGTCGGCGCCCGAGCCCTGTGGGGCGTCACCGGCATCGGCGTCGCCCGCGGAGCGGCCGGCGCCGCGCAGCTTCTCCTTCAGGCCGGCCACGCCGCCCTGGGCCTCGGACTTGAGCGACTCCTTGTCGCTGCGCTCACGGATCTCATCATGCAGGGACCCCAGGTGCTCCCGTCGCTGAGCGGTGCGCCGCAGCAGCTCCCGGTAGCTCGGCTTCTTCGGGCTGCCCTCGCCGGGAGTCTTGGCCTGCTGCTTCTTGCGCTCCTGGGCCTCCCGCTTGGCCTCCTCCTTCTTCCGGCGACGCTCGGCATCCTGCCGGTCCAGCGTGCGCGGGTCGAAGCTGCTGCCCTCCTTGGCCACCCCCAGGTCCAGTCGGAGCCCTCGGATCGCGTCCTCGGGCATCAGCGGCATGGCTTTCTTCAGGCGCAGCAGGCCGATGAGCACGAAGACCGCCGCGATCAGCAGGAAGATCCCGGCGACGATCAGGGCGGCCGCCCAGAGCTCGAAGATCAGTCCGAAGGCCGCCACGGCGGCGACGATCAGGGCGACCACCAGGAAGGTCAGAAAGACCAGGCCGACGACCATCAGGGCGGCGGCGATGCCTGCCGCGATGCCCTTGGTCTTCATCTGGCCGATGGCCAGCTGGATCTCGTCATTGATCTGCTTCGGCCCCAGGCGCAGGACGACCTTGATCAGGTCGACGAGCGATGGGCGGGGGGCAGCGGTGCGGGTGTGCCCTGCTCCTTGCTGAGCCAAGACAGCGCCTCCATCCTGAAATGACTGGTCGGACCTGTGGGACTGGCACAGCGGGCTGCGCAGCCTTCCGTGACCAAACTACCACCAACGCCCCTGGTGACCGGGACAGGGCTCCGCCGCCACCATCCCGTGCGCCGAGCGCTGGGCGGCGGGCACTACCATGGAGGCATGCCCGAGCAGCTGGACCTGGACGAGCTCTACGCGAACACCTTCACAGCGGAGGATCGCGCCGCCTTCGAAGCGCAGCCCACGTCCGAGAAGAAGTTCCTCGTCGCATGGGCGTTGGCGCTGTTCCTCGGACCGATGGGCGCCCAGCGCTACTACCTGGGCCGACTCCCCACCGGGGTTCTCAAGACCCTGATGTTCGGCACCGCGATGGTCGGCTTCGCCACGGGCGCGGTCAACCTCGGTTTCATCTTCATGGGCGTGGTGGGCGCTTGGACGATCATCGATCTGTTCCTGCTGCTCAGCGGCACGATGTCCGACCGTCAGGACGTGCGGCTGGACGGCTTCCGCCGTTGGGCCGGTCCCTGCGCCGCCGTGACGGTGCTGTTCCTGGTGGGCCTGCTCATCGCCGCCCTGGTCATCGGCACCAGCTCAGCGGTCAGTGGCTGAGCATCCTTCGTACGCCGACCCCGGTCAGGCCGGGTCGATCTGACCCACCGGGGTCCGCTTCTCCGCCTGGAACTGGTCCTCCACGCGCCCGAAGGCCCAGTAGGCCGAGAGCGACATCCCCCGGCGGGGCAGTCCCCGCTCCTCGACGAGCAGCCGTCTCATCCGCTTCATCTGCTCACGCTCTCCGTGGACGAAGACCTGCACGTCCCCGGCAGGGATCTCCAGGCTCGCCACCGCCTCGACCAGCCGGGTGCTCTCCGGCGTGAACTCGCCGCCGCGATGCAGCCAGCGCACCTCCACCCCGTCCGGCGCAGCCAGCGACACCTGGTCTTCGACGGAGGGCACTTCGAGCACGACGACGCCGCGGGCGTCGGCCTCCAAGGCTTCGACCGCCGCCGCGATGGCCGGCAGGGCGGACTCATCCCCGGCCAGCAGGTGCCAGTCGGCCTCCTCGCGCGGTGCGTAGGCGCCCCCGGGCCCGAAGAAGCTGATCAGCTCCCCCCGGCGGACCTGCTGGGCCCAGCCGCCGGCGAGGCCCTCCTCGCCGTGGGTGACCATGTCCACCCACAGCTGGCCGGCGTCGTGATCGATGTGACGGACCGTGTAGGTGCGGGTCACCGGCATCTGCTCCATCGGCAGACGCTCCCGCAGGGCATCGAGGTCATAGGGCCGATCGAGCCCCAGCGCCGGATCAGCGAAGAGCATCTTGATGTACTGGTCCGTGGCGTCCTTGAACTCGAGGGCTGCGAACCCCTCGCCGCCGAGCACCACACGCACCAGGTGCGGAGACAGCCGCCGCACCTGCTGGACCGTCAGCACATGCTGGACCCGGGGCTTCCGGGCACCGCCGGCGTCGGGTCGCACAGGCGCCGGCTGATCAGGCGCCGGCTGATCCGGTGCGGACGGTGGGGTCTGAGGAGACATACGGCAGGTCCTTTCCACGGGTTCTGCACCGCGGAGTCTACAGGAAAGGCATGCCTCACCTGCCTGGCCCCGATAACGTCACTCATCCGTAATGGAATCCATGCCCGTCGGGCCGTCGCTCAGAAGACGATGGTCGTCTGGCCGTTGCGGATGACGCGGTCCTCGCAGTGCCACTGCACCGCCCGGGACAGCACTGCACGCTCCACGTCAGCGCCGAAGCGGGTCAGCTGCGCGACGTCGTCCTCATGGGAGACCCGGATGACGTCCTGCTCGATGATGGGCCCCTCGTCCAGGTCCTTGGTCACGTAGTGCGCAGTGGCGCCGATCAGCTTGACCCCGCGCTCCTTCGCCTTTCGGTACGGTCCGGCCCCGATGAAGGCGGGCAGGAAGCTGTGATGGATGTTGATGACCGGGGCGCCCACCTCGCGGAGGAAGTCCTCGGAGATGATCTGCATGAAGCGGGCCAGCACGATGAGGTCCACATTCCCCTTCAGCAGCTCCAGATGCCGGGCCTCGGCCGCTGCCTTGTCACCCTTGTCCACCGGCACGTGGATGTAGGGAATGCCGAAGGGCCGGACGTCGTCGGCGAGGTCCGGGTGGTTGGAGATCACCATGGCGATGTCCATCGGGATCTCCCCCCGGCGGTGCCGCCACAGCAGATCCAGCAGGCAGTGGTCCGCCTTGGAGGCGAAGATCGCCACGCGCTTGGGCGTGCCGGCGTCGGTGAGACTCCACTCCATGTCGAAGCGCGCCGCCAGACGCGTCTGGACCGCCTCCTCGATGCTCGGCCGGGCGGCGGCGAGTCCGGGCAGGTGGAAGACCGTGCGCTGGAAGAAGCGCCCACCCGCGACACCGGTGCTGTACTGGTCCAGCGAGATGATGTTGCCGCCGAGATCGGTGATCACATCCGAGACGGCGGCGACGATCCCCGGCTGGTCCGGGCAGCTGATGATGAGCCGGGCGATGTCGGTCGGCGACGCGTCGACGGAGGTCATGGTCACTCCTGAGGTGAAGGCGGCGGGGCGGTCCGAGGACGACGACGGCGGCGACGCCCCGATGAGGAGCGGCCCGACCGGCGTCGGGGGTCGTGGGAGAGGATAGCAGTCACGCCGAGGGCCACGACCTCAGGCTTCCGGCGGTGTCGGCTCCAGTGACACGAACGCCCGCAGCCCTGTCGGCGAGACGTCCCGGACCTCGGTGAACCCCAAGGCCTCGTAGAAGGCCCGCTGCCCGGGCTCGGAATCGGTGAGCAGGACCTTCTGCCTCACCTGACGCACCGGCGCCAGCACCTCCTCGACCAGTCGTCGCGCGATGCCGCGACGGTGCAGCTCCGGCCGCACCAGCACGTCCTGCAGATAGGCGATCGTCTCACCGTCGCTGAGGATCCGGGCCAGGCCGACCAGGCGGCGTCCTCCGTCGGCTCCGTCGGCTCTGTCGGCTCCGTCGGCTCGAGGAGCCGAATCGAAGGCCCAGGCGGTGGCCACCGCGAAGGAGCCCGCCACCGCTCGATGCAGCCGGGCGGGGTCCCCGGTGTAGGCGGTCCATCCGACGGACCCGTAGAGGTTCTCCAGCTGGGCGGCCTCGGGGACCTCTCCGGCGAGGATCTCCACCTCCGGGTCGGCCATGGGACTCAGACCTCCGTCAGATCGGTCGCGGAGGCGGCCAGCCTGTCCACAAGTTCTGGGACCTGATCGTCGACGATCAGCGCCTCCCGCCGGGGAGGGGTGAGGAATCCGGCCTCGACCATGTGGTCCACCATGGCGAGCAGCGGCTGCCAGAAGCCTCCGACGTCGAAGAGCGCGACCGGCTTGCGGTGGAGGCCCAGATGCTGCCAGGTCCACACCTCGAAGAGCTCCTCCAAGGTGCCGGCGCCGCCCGGCATGGCCAGGAAGCCGTCGCCCAGCTCGGCCATGCGGCGCTTGCGCTCGTGCATGTCGGCGACGACGTCCAGACGCGTCAACCCGGGGTGGGCGATCTCACGGTCCACCAGCCCCTGCGGCATCACGCCGTGGACCTCTCCCCCGGCCCCCAGGGCGGCGTCGGCGAGGACGCCCATGAGCCCGACGTTCCCCCCGCCGTAGACCACCGTGATGCCGCGGCGCCCCAGCAGAGCACCGAGACGGCGCACCGCACGGGCGTGGGCCGGGTCATGCCCGTGGCTGGACCCGGTGAAGACGGTCAGGGATCTCACGCCCTGGTCTCCTCGCCCTTCAGCGCCGGGAGGACTTCCTCGGCCAGCAGGGGGGCCAGGTCTTCCGGCATCGGCTCAGCAGCCGGGGAGAGCCAGCGCAGCTCGGCGATCTCGGACGCCGGGGCGGCGTCGACGGCGGCAGGTGCGGCGTCGTGGAGGAAGATCTCTCCGGTGACCAGCCGACCGGGCTCATTGGCCGCTGCGGCGTGGAAGGTCCCCAGTTCGCGCAGATCCTCCGGCCAGAGCTCCACGCTGAGCTCCTCAGCACATTCACGCACCGCGGTCTGCACGGGGGTCTCGCCGGGCTCCGGCTTGCCGCCGGGCAGCATGAACCGGTCGGTGCCGCTCTTGCGCACCGTGAGCACTTCGCCGTCCGAGTTGCGGATGACCACCGCACTCACATGGATGGCGTCGGCGGACTCTGCCCGCCCCGGAACGGGCGCCGTCAGCGCCACGTCCGAGAGGGCCGCATGCCTCGGCGGGGAGGCGTCCTGGGGATGTTCAGTGGTCAGCACGGCGTCCATGGTAACCACGGATCATGGCGAGGTCAGGCCTCCTGCCGCCCACAGACCCGTCGTAGAACGTGATCAGCGGCACGGTGGCAGTCCGCCGCCGCCGCGTGATTCCGCGGGTCTCGACCCTCGGCAGAGGCTCGGCGAACCCCAGCACCCCCGCCCGGCGTGTTGTGATGTGCGCCTCCTCGGCCCGTCCGATTTCCCTCGGCCGAGATTCGACTGCTACACTCTTTCAGTCGCAATCCTCCATAGCTCAACGGCAGAGCACTCGACTGTTAATCGAGGGGTTGCTGGTTCGAATCCAGCTGGGGGAGCTCATCGCATGAGGGCCTCGACTCGCCACGAGTCGGGGCCCTCTGCCATTGCCGCTCGCTGACACCGTCGCCCTCTGCTCTCGTCATCGTCGGCGCCTATCGCCGCCGGGACTCCTCGCATCGCCGGTCAGAGCCGAGCAGCCACCCCATCGCGGATCCATCGGACGGACACCGTCCCCGGGCAGGCGGTCGCCACCACATCCCCGTGAGGGATGATCTGAGTCTGCGGGTCCAGACCGCGCTCGCGGCATATCCGGGTGCACAGCTCGATGGAGATCTCGTAGGTGTCCTCGCTCGGCGCCCGCTCCGGGTCCGCAGAATGCTCGATGCCGATGCTGCGCCGATTCATCGCCAGGTCCCCCGCATGCCAGGCGGTGTTGATCTCGCTGACGTACTGGTGCAGAGCGCCTTCACCGATGCCGTAGTGAGCGCTGACCCCCGAGCCCGGGTCGGCGAACGTCGCATCCGCCGCGGCCAATGTGCCGACGATGTAATGGATGACGATGCGGTCCACCGACGTGCCCTCGCGTCCCGCCGAGTAGTTCTCCGTATGCTTCCACACCGGCTCCATGGCTCAGTCCCCTCGGCCCAAGGGGCACCCCAGGGCGTTCGCCGGATTGCGGCGCCGCCCGTCCTCGTCATACGCGGTGGGCCGGATCAGCCCCTCAGCGCCCTGACCCGGATCCGTCGAGGAGCTCGCATCGGACGCACGGGCGGGGGCAGCCCCGACGCTGAGCCCGACGGCCGCCGCTCCGGCACCGCTGACGAGGAACAGAGTTCGCCGTGTGAGATCCATGGGGTGCAAGCTACTGGAGCGTTGCGCAGGGATCAAGGGGTCAGGAGGCGGGTCACAACGGATCATCGGGCGCGGAACGTCGCCGGCACGTCCCCGTCGCCGGTCGCCGCGGCCAGGACCAACTCTCCGAGCAGCGGGGCGAACTTCGCCCCATGACCTGAACAGGGCGAGACCACGGTGACCCGCTCATGCCGGTCGATGAGGAAGTCCTCGTCGGCGGTGGTGGTGAACAGACAGGTGGTCTCCGCATACGGGGTCGGTTCCACCCCGGGCAGCCTGTCGGCCACGAACCTGGTCACCCGGGCCCGTCCGGCGTCGTCGATCCTGCCGTCCTGATCCGCGGCAGACCCAATGACCTTGCCGCCGTTGAACTCGGCGACCTTCTGGCCCCTATGGTCGGCGTCGCGCCCGCCGGGCAGCCCATAGACGGTGATGTCACGGTCCCCGTGGATGAACGTGGGCCGGGCGGAGGCCTCCGCCGCTCCCCCGCGGTAGGGGTAGTGGAAGGCCTGCTCCTGCCGGACCGTCAGCCGGCGGTTCGCCGGGAGGAAGCCGGCGGGCAGCGGCAGCTCCCCCAGAAGCCGCGGAAGCCAGCCGCCCGCGCAGACGACCAGATGCTCGGCATCCCAACGGCGCCCGTCCGAGGAGGTCAGCCGGACCCCGGAGGCGGTCTCCTCCACCCGGCTGACCTCCCAGCCGGTCTGCAGCCGCGCACCGGCCCGCTGGGCCATCCGCAGCATGGCGGCCACCGTACGTTCGGCGTCGAGCACCCCTGCCCCGGGGTGCCACAGCACCTCCGAGTCGAAGGCGAACATGGGCCACCGGTCAGCGGCCTCGGCGGCGCCGAGCAGCTCGTGGTCGACTCCGGCCCCGGCGAGCACCTGTGCCAGCTCAGCGGGCCTGCGCGCCTCCCCGTGGTCCACCGCCCCGGTCAGGGTCAGCAGCGGCTCCTCCGCCTCGCGCTCCAGCTCCTGCCAGCCCGCGGCCGCCTGCACCACCAGATCGGCGTAGAACCGGTCCGGATAGGCGTAGCGAAAGATGCGCGCCGATCCGTGGGAGCTGCCCAGAGGCCCGGCGGGCACGTCCCGCTCCAGGACGGCGAGCTCGTGCCCGGCCTGCGCCAGGCGCCACGCCGCCGAGGCCCCGGCCAGACCCGCCCCGATCACCACGTGACGGCTCGACTCCCCCATACGTCCCAGCTCCCTTCACCGTAGCCGGCAGACACACCCCGGTGAGACCGGTGTGCCTCCGGCCGGTCACAGGAACCGGCCCAGGGTGACCACGTCCTGCTCGGTATAGTCCAGACGATCATAGAAGGCATGCACCGCCTGGTTCTCCCGGCGCACCATCAGCATCAGCTTCGGGATGCCCCGGGCACGGAGCCAGTCCTCGGCGGCTCTGACCAGACGCTCACCCAAGCCCTGACCCCGCAGATCATCACGGACGGCCAGATAATAGATCCATCCCCTGTGCCCGTCGTGGCCGACCATGACGGTGCCGCGCAGCCGACCTCCGCTCGCCTCGTCAGAGGCCCTCGACGTCGGCAAGCACAGCACTGTGGACTCTTTGCCCTCGAGGGCGCGACGGCAGTCCCCCTCCGGGTCGTTCCACGGTCGGGTCAGACCCGCCTCATGCCACAGCGCAACCGCGTCCGGCACGGCGTCGGTCGGGAGCTCGACGACGTCTCCGGGAGCCGCTCCCGCCGGCTGACCGGTCACCGGTGCACCGGCCGGATGGAGAGCTCCTCCACCATCGAGGCCTCCGGCATGTCCACCGCCAGTCGAACGGTGTCCGCCACGGACTGCGGGGCGATGTAGATGCTGCCGTCATAGTCCGTGTTGCCCATCTGGGTCTGCAGGTCACGTTGCATGTCCGTGTCCACCCGGCCCGGATGGATCGAGGTCACGCGCACCGTGCCGCGCTCTTCGTCACGCAGCGCGTCGGTCAGCGCCCGCAGGGCGAACTTGCTGCCGGAGTAGATCCCTCCCCCGGCCCGGGACGAATAGCCCGCGCCGGAGTTGATGGCGATGACCTGGCCGCGGGCCACCCGCAGGGCCGGCAGAGTCAGACGGGTGAGCTCCGCCACGGCGAACACGTTGACCTCGAACACGTGCCGCCACAGCTCCGACGTTGCCGTGCCGACCTCTCCGGAGTCGGCGACGCCGGCGGAGTGGACCAGCACGTCGAGGCGCTCGAGCCCGGCCGCCTCGACGGCGGCGGCCACCGCGGCGGAGTCGGTCAGATCCGCCGCGAAGCCAGAGGCGCTCGGCAGCGCGGCGACGACGGCGGCGACACGTTCAGGGCTCGTCCCACCGACGAGCACATGGTGGGTGCGGCCGAGTTCCTCGGCCACGGCACGACCGATGCCGCGCGTCGCGCCGGTCACCAGAGCCAGGGGGCGATCTGTGGCTGCTGCGGAAGATTCACTCATGCCCCCACCCTATCGAGCGGGCCTGACCAGCGGTCAGGTCGCGTCAGGCGCGGGCGGTCGCGTCGTCGTCGACCGAGTCCGTGTCGTCGGAGACGCCGGGGCTCGACGCGGAGGCCGCCCCGGGCCCGCGCGACGCCCCCCGACGCACGATCTGCATGATCACCGCCAGGCCCATGGCCGCCAGTCCGGGCATGGAGACCAGCAGATCCGGATAGATCAGCGCCAGCCCGCCCCCGACCAGCAGGAACCGTTCGGGCAGCGTGCCGCGCATCACCAGGTGCCCCGCCAGCCCCGAGGAGACCCCGACCATGCCGACGATCACCGTGCTCAGGGCGATCACCAACTCCTGCCAGGAGCCCTCCAGCAGCAACGCCGGCTGGAGGATGAACACATAGGGGATGAGGAATCCCGCGATGGCTATTCGCAGTGCCGAGACGCCCGCCGCCATCGGATTGGCATTGGCGATGCCCGCACCCGCATAGGCGGCCAGACACACTGGTGGCGTGATATCGGCGAGAATGCCGAAGAAGAACACGAACAGGTGCGCGGCGATCAGCGGGACGTCGAAATTGTTGTAGAGGATGGGTGCGGCCACCGTCGCGGTGACCACGTAGTTCGCCGTGGTGGGGAGCCCCATGCCGAGCACGATGCACGCCACCATCACCATCACCAGGACCAGCAGGAAGCTGCCTCCGGCGATGTCCACCAGACCCCGCCCCAGCTGACCTCCCAGGCCGGTCGCGGTCACCGTGCCCGCCACGATGCCGGCTGTCGCACAGGCCGCGATCACCGGCAGGGCCGTCCGTGCACCGGCCACCAGCAGCTCCACCATGCCCCGCGGGCCCAGCCGTGTGGAGGAGCGCAGGAAGCTCAGCACGAAGGCGGTGGCGATGCCCAGCAGCGCCGCTCGCATCGGCGACATCCCCGAGAGCAGCGTGCCGATGATGACCGCCAGCGGCAGCAGCAGGTCCGCCCGGGTGATCAGCGACCGCAGCGAGGGCAGCTCGTCGATCGGCAGTCCCTTGATGTGGTTGCGCTTCGCCTCGAAGTGGATGGAGAGGAACGCGCCCAGGAAGTACAGCAGGGCCGGGATCACGGCGATGACGATCAGGTCGTTGTACTCCACGTCCGGCACGTTCTGCGCCATGATGAACGCTGCGGCGCCCATGATCGGCGGCATCATCTGTCCACCGGTGGAGGCGGTGGCCTCCGTGGCGGCCGCGACATGGGGCTTGAACCCGGCCTTCTTCATGATCGGGATCGTGAAGGAGCCCGACGCCACGGTGTTGGCCACCGAGGAGCCGGAGACCATCCCCTGCAGCCCCGAGGCCGCGATGGCCGCCTTGGCCGGCCCGCCGGTGAATCGGCCGGCCGCACGGAAGGCCAGGTCGTTGAAGAACTGACCGATGTTGGTGCGCAGCAGCACCACGGCGAAGAAGAGGAACAGGAAGATGAAGTTCGAGGACACCTGGATCGGCGTGCCGAAGACCCCCTGACCGGTGGACAGGAACGTGCTGGTGGCGAAGTTCTCCACCGAGATGCCCCGATGGGGGAACAGCGGGCTGTGGTTGCCGAAGATCGCGTAGACCATCGCCAGCGTGGCGATGATGACGATCGGCAGCCCCACGCAGCGCCGCGTGGCCTCCAGCACCAAGAGGATGCCGGCGACGGCGACGACGTGGTCCAGGTCCGAGTAGCCCAGGATCTGCACGGCGTTGCCGGTCAGGCGCTCGTATGCGACGAAGATGTACAGGTTGCAGTACACGCCGGCCGCGGCCAGCAGCGCGTCGTACCAGGGCACCCCGCGCCCCCGACCGGACAGCGCATCCTTCCAGCGCACCCCCGTGGCGGGGCGGTCCAGCAGGCGTCTGCTCGCCGGGTACAGCAGGAAGATCAGCGACGTCGCCCCCGCGAGATGGAGGGAGCCGTGCATCCAGTTGTTGAACGGTCGCTCCAGCGCCGCGTACAGGTGGTAGAGGGTGAAGACGACCGAGATGGCCCCCACGAGCCAACCCCACCAGCCCAGATCCGTGCGGAACCGGCTGGAGGTGTCGTGCTCGCGGAGGACCTTCTCGGCCTTCGCCTCGGCGGCAGGATCGACCTGCCCACCTGCCGGGAGGGGACCCCGATCAGGTGCGTCGCTCACGGCAGGTCGATGCCCTGCTCGTCGTAGTACCGCTCAGCACCGGGGTGCAGCGGCACGTCGCCGATGCCCAGCAGAGCCTCCTCCATGTCGATCGACTCCCCGACGTCCAGGGTGATCTCGTCCGCGTGCTCGAAGATCGCCTCGGTGATCTCGTAGCCCAGGTCCTCACTGACCTGCGTCGTGGAGGCGGCCAGCGCGGCGAACACCGAGACGGTCGCGACGTCCTCGTCGAGGAAGTCGTAGGCCTCGGCGGAGATGTCATACGGCTCCGCACCGGAGTCGCCGGAGATCTCGTCGGCGATCGCGTCGTCGAGGCCCAGCAGGTCCACATCCGTGGAGGCGGCCAGCTGCGTCAGCCCGGCCACCGGGGTGCCGACGACGAAGATCGAGGCGTCGATCTGGTTGTCGGCCAGCATCTCGGTGGAGGCCCCGAAGTCGGTGACCTCCGGGGTGTAGTCCCCCTCCTCCAGCCCGTGGGCCGCGAGGATGGCGTCGGAGATCGCGCGCGTGCCGGAGCCGGCGTCGCCGACGGCGATGGTGGCGCCTTCCAGGTCATCGACCGAATCGAAGCCGGAGTCCGCCCGCACCACGATGTGGGCGGCTTCCGGGTAGAGGTTGGCGATCCAGCCGATGTTGTCCAGCTCGACCCCGTCGAGGTCGTCGAGCTGCCCGTTGACGCCGTCGTTGGCGGTGTCGTTCTGGGTCAGGCCGAGCTGCCATTCCTCCTGGTACATCTGACCCAGGTTCTCGCCCGAGCCGCCTGACTCGACATAGTTCACCGAGTCAGCGCTGGTGTTGGCCTCGAAGATGTCCGAGAGCTCACCGCCCAGCGGATAGTAGGTCCCTGCGGTGCCCCCGGTGCCGAAGGTGAGATCGGTGACGAAGTCCTCCTCGCCGCCGACCTCCACGTCCTCACCGTTTCCCTCGGCGTCGTCGCCGCAGGCGGACAGGGCGACCATGGCTGCGGCCGCTGTGACAGCGGCGGCGGTGCGTCGGATCCTCATGGGGTGTCCTCCTCATTCACGTGTGCGAGCAGGTCAGAACGGGGGTCCCCCTTCTGACCTCGTCCAGTAAGGCTATGCGGACACAGCGCTCTGCAGGAGGATGGGAGGCCCTGGTTACGGAATCGTTACCTCCACCACATCGGCGGGACCGCCGTCGATGCCCGGCCAGGTCAAGCGGGCCGATGGTGTCGGTCCAGCACCATGCGCCGGAGCAGCCGGCGCGGGTAGAGCAGCGGGAGCAGTCGGTGCGGTCAGAGCAGCCAGCGGCGCATGGCCGCCAGGCAGGCCCGCAGGGCTCCGGCAGTGACGTGTTCGTCATCGGTATGGGCGAGCAGGGGGTCGCCCGGGCCGAAGTTCACCGCCGGCACGCCCAACGCGGAGAACCGCGCCACGTCCGTCCATCCGTACTTCGGCTTCGGCGCCCCGTCGACGGCGGCGAGGAAGGCCTCCGCGGCGGGATGGTCCAGACCCGGGCGTGCTCCCGGCGAGGAGTCGGTGACCTCGATCAGCTCCTCGTCGACGCCCGCAGCCCCCAGCACCTCACGGACATGGTCATGTGCCTGGGCCTCGGTCTTGTCCGGAGCGAAGCGGTAGTTGATCTCCACCGTGCAGGCGTCCGGGATGACGTTGCCGGCGATGCCGCCGGTGATCGACACCGCGTTGAGACCCTCCCGATACGCCAGGCCGTCGACGTCGACCGTGCGCGGCTCGTAGGACTCCAACGCGGCCAGCACCGGCGCGGCGCCGTGGATCGCATTGCGGCCCATCCACGCGCGGCCGGAGTGCGCCGCGACCCCGGGCACGGTGACCCGCAGCCGACACGTGCCGTTGCAGCCGCCCTCCACCGCCCCGTGCGTCGGCTCCAGGAGCACCGCGAAGTCGGCCTCCAGCAGCTCGGGAGAGTTCCGCAGCACCCGACCGAGTCCGGACTTGGCAGCCTCGACCTCCTCGTGGTCATAGAAGACCCAGGTGACGTCGCGTTCCAGGCTCTGCGCAGCCGTCATCGTCCGCAGCCGAGCCGCGACGTCGGCGGCGAGCGCCAGCTGGACGGCCACCCCTCCCTTCATGTCGGTGGCGCCGCGGCCGTAGAGGATGTCGTCGTCGGAACGTCCGCCGTCATCGGCGGACACCTCCGCGTCATCGGCCGCCACCCACTGAGGGGGGACCGTCCCCCGGAAGCCCGGGGCGCCCCTGGTCTCCGGGTCGCGGGGCAGCGGCACCGTGTCCAGGTGCCCGGCCAGCACCACCCGCTGGTCCGCGCCGGTGTCGGTGCGGGCCACCAGGGTGTCGCCGTCCCGATGCACCCGCAGTCCGCCGAGCTCCAGCAGGGCGGACTCCACGGCGTCGGCCAGGCGGGTCTCCCCACCGGAGACGGACTCGCAGGCGATCAGCTGGGCGGTCAGCTCGGTGATCTCCGCGGTGAGGTCCAGCGTCAGCGGAGCAGAGGGGGCGGGAGCGCCGCCGGCCGCGGAGCCGGAGGCGCTGTCTGAGGTTCTGTCAGCGGAGGTCTCATCGACGGGCATGACCCCACTGTAATCCGTAAGATGGGCCGCATGACTTCGACCGACACTGCTGCATCCGCCTCCCGCATCGCCTCCGGCCACGGCCTGGCCACCGTGACCGCCGACGGTACGGTGCTCGACACCTGGTTCCCCTCGCCTGTGCTGGCCCCTCTGGCGCAGAACGACGACTCCGCGCTGCTGGCCTCCCTGGAGGGCGCCGTCGGCGAGGACACCGACCGCGGAGTGCGCACCGAGGTGGTCTCAGTGGAGGCCGACCTCGATGCCCCGGCCGCCGGCACCTCCGACGTGTGGCTGCGTCTGCACCTGCTCTCACACCGTCTGGCACGGCCGAACACCCTCAATCTGGAGGGCATCTTCGGCCATCTGACCAACGTGGTCTGGACCAACTTCGGACCGTGCGCAGTGGACGGATTCGAGGCCACCCGTCTGAAGCTGCGTTCCCGGGGCCACGTCACCGTGCACAGCATCGACAAGTTCCCGCGCCTGGTCGACTACGTGACGCCGGTCGGCGTGCGCATCGGCGACGCCGACCGAGTCCGTCTCGGCGCGCACCTGGCCGAGGGCACCACGGTCATGCACGAAGGTTTCGTGAACTTCAACGCCGGCACCCTGGGGGTCTCCATGATCGAGGGCCGCATCTCCGCCGGCGTCGTGGTGGGCGACGGCACCGACGTGGGCGGCGGCGCCTCGATCATGGGCACCCTCTCCGGCGGCGGCACGGAGCGCGTCACCCTGGGCGAGCGGGTGCTGCTGGGCGCCAACGCCGGCGTCGGCATCTCCATCGGTGACGACGCCGTGGTGGAGGCCGGACTGTACGTCACCGCCGGCACCAAGGTCTCCGTGCTGGACGACCACGGCAATGTGGTGGAGGTCGTCAAGGGCTCCTCCCTCTCCGGCGTGCCGAACCTCCTGTTCCGTCGCAACTCCGTGTCCGGCCGGCTGGAGGCCGTGCCGCGCAAGGGCCAGAAGGTGGAGCTCAACGAGGCCCTCCACGCCAACTGAGCCGTCTCGTCGTGGCGCCGGACCGCCCGTCCTTCGGGCGTCCGGCGCGACTCCGATGATCGGTTCCCCGACACTGCGGTGGAGACGGACGAGCACCTGATGGTGGATCAGAGATGACGAGCAGACGCCATGCCGAGCGCCCGGTCGTGGCGACCCGTGAGATGGTCCGACGACGGCGCCGTCGTCGCGCCCTGGCGGTGCTGACCGTGCTCGCTCTGGCTCTGGCGGGGATCGTCTGGGCCACCTGGCGCCATATCGACGAGCAGGAGTACCTGCTGGACGCCCGCTGTGAGGTGCAGGTGGGCGACGAGCGCCACGTGCTCACCCCGCATCAGTCCGCGAACGCCGCCCTCGTGGCGGCGCTGGCGGTGGACCGCGGGCTCCCGCGGGAGGCCGCAGCCGACGCTCTGACGATCTCCCTGCAGGAGTCTGACCTGCAGGTGCTCGAGGCCACCGAGGAGTACGACGCTCGCGAGCTGTTCCGCAGCGGGTCCCCGAGCTGGTCGGACGACGACGGCCCAGTCGAGGCGGCGAGCTCTGTGGAGGGCTTCTACGACGCCCTGGAGGCTGCCCGGGACGACGAGGACGACCCGTGGACGCCGGAGCTCAGCGTCTCCGAGGCCGCCGAGGTCCTGGAGCGCCCTATGGACCCGAGCTTCTACTCCCAGCACGCCGAGCGCGGCAGAGCCTTCGCGGCCCCGCTGACCGGCGCGCAGCCGGTGGGCATGACCTGCCGGCTGACCCGCAAGGACGCCCCCGATGCGGACCCGAACGGGCTCGCCCACGAGGTGGCCGGAGTCCTGGGCGCTGCCCTGGAGGTGCCTGAGGACGTCCAGGAGGCCCTGGAGGCGCTCGTGGCCGAGGACGAGGACGGGGAGGACGACTCGGATGACGCCGACGGCGGAGACGCAGAGGACGACGCCGAGGACGACGAGGCCGTTGAGGACGGACGCGAGGAGTTCGGACCGGTCCTGATCGACCGCAGCACCGCCCTCGGCGACCACGCGCACGGGCGCGGCCCGGAGGCGGGCACCGTCGTCACGGTGAGCATGCCTGACGGTGACGAGGACACGGACGGTGACGAGGCCACGGACGAGGACGACACCACCGGGCGGCTGTGGACCCTGGCGCACTGGGCGGTGGCCACCGCAGACCTCTACGGCACCCAGACCGTCCATGCGGGGGCCTACGAATGGAGCCGCGACACCGGGCGCTGGTCCCGGGTGGAGGAGATCTCCGACGACGCCGTCGTCATCGGCTTCTGACCGACTCCCGCGCCACACAGATCGAGGAGTCACTCCCCCGTACATCCGACGGGGCTCACGCGCTTCATCTGGGGTTCGATCTGCCGGAGAATGACCCCTCGTGCACCTGCTGCGGCAGGCCCTCACCCGCTCTGCGGCGACCAGCGCGACCCTCGACAGCACAGGACCCCGCCGCCGTCGTCCGGCTGCGGGGTCCTGTGCTGTCTGGGCGTCAGCCGCGGGTCACACGCCCGGGTAGCTGCGCTCCGGCTCACCGACGTAGAGCTGCCGCGGGCGGCCGATCTTGGTGGAGGGGTCCCTCATCATCTCGCGCCACTGGGCGATCCAGCCCGGCAGGCGTCCGAGGGCGAAGAGCACGGTGAACATCTTCTCCGGGAAGCCCATGGCCTTGTAGATGAGGCCGGTGTAGAAGTCGACGTTCGGGTAGAGCTTGCGTTCGATGAAGTAGTCGTCCTCCAGCGCCTTCTGCTCGAGCCGCTGAGCGATGTCGAAGAGCTCGTCATCTCCGCCGAGCTTGGCCAGCATGGAGTCGGCGATGCCCTTCACCACGCGGGCACGCGGGTCGTAATTCTTGTACACCCGGTGGCCGAAGCCCATGAGGCGGACGCCGTCCTCCTTGTTCTTGACCTTCTCCATGAAGGCCTCGGGACTGACGTCGCCGGCCTGGATCTGACGCAGCATCTTCAGCACGGCCTCGTTGGCGCCGCCGTGGGCCGGGCCGAACAGGGCGTTGATGCCAGCGGAGATGGAGGCGAACATGTTCGCCTGCGAGGAGCCCACCAGACGCACTGTGGAGGTGGAGCAGTTCTGCTCGTGGTCCGCGTGCAGGATCAGCAGAGTGTCCAGCGCCTTGACGATCTCCGGGTCCAGCTCGTACTGCTCGGCGGGCACGCCGAAGCAGCCGCGCAGGAAGTTCTCCACCAGGTCCAGATTGTTGTCCGGGTAGAGCATCGGCTGGCCGATGGACTTCTTGTACGCGTAGGCGGCGATGGTGGGGACCTTCGCCAGCAGCCGGTAGGTGGAGCGCTCGACGTGCTCGTCGTCGAAGGGGTCGAGCGAGTCCTGGTAGAAGGTCGACAACGCGGACACGGCCGAGGACAGCACCGGCATCGGGTGCGCGTCACGCGGGAACCCGCCGAAGAAGCCCTTGAGCTCCTCGTGCAGCAGAGTGTGGCGACGGGTGACGTTGTCGAAGGCGTCCAGCTGCTCCGGAGTGGGCAGCTCGCCGTAGATGAGCAGGTAGCTGACCTCGAGGAAGTTCGAGTGCTGGGCGAGCTGCTCGATGGGATAGCCGCGGTACCGCAGGATCCCCTCGGCACCATCGATATAGGTGACCGCCGACTTCGCGTTCGCGGTGTTCATGAAGCCGGGGTCGTAGGTGACCGCCCCGGTGGTCTTCAGCAGCGGAGCGATGTCGAGCCCGTCGTTGCCTTCCACGGCGTTCTCGACGGGTAGCTCGAGCTCCTGGTCCTGAAAGCTCAGGCGGGCTGCTGTCTGCTCAGTCATGCGGTCTCCTCATCAGAAACACTCGTACGCGACTCTGACAACCTACCTGGTCGTCACGTCGCGTCGCCACTTGTGTCACGTTTCAGCTCGGGTGCCGGGACGCGCCCGGCACAGGGTCATCTCAGCCGTGCGGAGGCGGCGGCGATCCGCTCGTCAGGGGCCGTCAGCGCCACCCGGATGAACCCGTCACCGTGCTCCCCGTAGAACACTCCGGGACCGACCACGATGCCTCGGGCGGCCATCTGCTCCACCAGGGTCCAGGAGTCGGAGACGCCGTCGGTGCACCACAGGTAGAGCCCCGCGTCGGAGTGCCGCACCTGCAGTCCGGCGGACTGCAGGGCGGGCAGCAGCTGCTCACGTCGCCTCCGGTAGATCTCCCGCTGGGCGTCGACGTGGGCGTCGTCGCTCAGGGCCACCCGCAGCGCCTCCTGCACGGGTGCCGGCATGATCATCCCCGCATGCTTGCGGGTGTTGATCAGTCCGGAGATCAGCTCCGGGCAGCCGGCGACGAACGCCGCCCGGTACCCGGCGAGATTCGACTGCTTGGAGGCCGAATAGACCGCCAGCAGGCCCGCGTGGTCACCTCCGCTGACCCGGGGGTCCAGCACGGAGGGGACGTCGTCGACCTCCCAGGGCAGCTCGGCGTAGCATTCGTCGGAGGCGACGACGGCGCCGAGGCGCCGGGCCAGTCGGACCACCGCGGCCATGCTGTCGACGCCCGTGACCGCACCGGTGGGATTCGACGGCGAGTTCAGCCAGATCAGCCTCACCCGTGACAGGGTCTCCTCGTCCACCTCGGCGGGGTCCTCGACCGCCAGCGGGGTCGCACCGGCGATCTGGGCCCCGATGTCGTAGGTGGGGTAGGCGACCTTCGGCCGCAGCACGACGTCGCCCTCCCCCAGACCCAGCAGGGTCGGCAGCCAGGCGACGAGCTCCTTGGAGCCGATCGTGGGCAGCACCGCCTCAGGGTCCAGACCCTCGACGCCGCGGCGCCGGGCGAACCAGGAGGCCACCGCCTCGCGCAGCTCACGCCGCCCGTGGGTGGTCGGATAGCCCGGCGCGTCCGCGGCGGAGGCCAGCGCCTCGCGGATCACCTCAGGAGTGGGATCCACCGGGGTGCCGATGGACAGGTTGACCGCGCCGTCGGGGTGGGCTGCCGCCTGCTCCAGATACGGAGCCATGGCGTCCCACGGGTAGTCAGGGAGCGTGAGCATGGTCGGCCGTCAGTGCTCCTGCGGGGGCAGGGCAGAAATGACCTCGTGGTCCTTCTCGATCATGCCGACCTTCGCGGCACCGCCCGGGGAACCGACGTCGTCGAAGAACTCGACATTGGCCCGGTAGTACTCGGACCACTCCTCCGGAACGTCGTCCTCGTAGTAGATGGCCTCCACGGGGCAGACCGGTTCGCAGGCGCCGCAGTCCACGCACTCGTCGGGGTGGATGTAGAGCGAACGTTCGCCCTCGTAGATGCAGTCCACCGGGCATTCCTCGATGCAGGCCTTGTCCTTCAGGTCCACACAGGGAAGGGCGATGATGTAAGTCATGGACTCCTCTGTTTCTCCTGGCCACCGGACGGTGACCCGGGAATGCCGATCGGTGGGCGAGGCGACCGGCGACGGAACTCAGGTGCACGCGGCACGTGGCGTGCCGGTGGACTCCAGTCTAGCGATCCAGGGCGACGGATGTCCCAGCGGGCGTCGGTCCGTACGTCACATGAGGAAGCCCTCGCCCGGCTTCGGGCGAGAGCGGGCGACGGCGGCGTCACGGGCGAGGATCCACTTCACCAGCACCATGGACACCAGAGTGATGCCCGCGCTGCCCAGCCACCAGATCAGCGAGGCGATCGTCGGCCCGGGCAGCAGCTCCATCGCCTCGGCGCTGTAGGGCACCATGAGCTGATCAGGACCCGGCCAGAGGTAGGCGACGGTGGCCACGGTGAAGGTCGTGATGCCCATGACGGTCGGCTCCAGCAGCGAGTCGGCCCGCAGACCGGCCCAGAGCTGGGCGAGCAGGCACAGCAGGAGCGCCACCGCCGCCCCCCAGGGGACCACGAACCCGCTGTGGGTCTCGCCCAGCATCCACAGGTTGCCGTGCACCGCGGTGCCCAGCACCCCGACGACGGCCCCTGCGGAGAAGCAGATCCCCATCAGCACGGGGCGGTTCCGCGGGCGGTCGCGCGCGACCCGTCGCCCCGGGGCGACGGGTTCCGGGGTCGCGCCGTGCGGGGCTCCGTGCTGCTGGGGAGGGGTGGTCACTGGGCCGCGCTCTTCTTCTTCCGGGATTCCTTCAGCCGGTCCGAGGCGTTGAGGGTGACCTTGCGGATGCGGATGGCCTCCGGGGTGACCTCCACGCACTCATCGTCGTTGGCGAACTCGAGGGACTCCTCCAGGGTGAGCTTGACCGGCGGGGTCAGGCCCTCGAAGCTGTCAGCGCTGGCGGCACGCATGTTGGTCAGCTTCTTCTCCTTGGTGATGTTGACCTCCATGTCCTCGTTGCGGGAGTTCTCCCCCACCACCTGGCCCTCATAGACCTCGGACTGTGGCTCCACGAAGAAGGTGCCGCGCTCCTGGAGGTTGATCATGGCGAACGGGGTGGCCGATCCGGCACGATCCGCCACCAAGGAGCCGGAGATCCGGTACTCGATCTCGCCCTTCCAGGGCTCATAGCCGGCCGCGTAGGAGGAGGCGATGCCCGCGCCGCGGGTCTCGGTGAGGAACTTGGTGCGGAAGCCGATGAGCCCGCGGGCCGGGACCATGACCTCCATGCGGATCCAGCCGGTGCCGTTGTTCGTCATCGTGGTCATGGTGCCCTTGCGGGCGGCCATGAGCTGGGTGATCGCGCCCATGTACTCCTCGGGGGCGTCGATGGTCATGTTCTCCATCGGCTCTTGGAGGACTCCGTCGATCTCCCGAGTGACGACCTGCGGCTTGCCCACGGTGAGCTCGAAGCCCTCGCGGCGCATCTGCTCCACCAGGATGGCCAGAGCCAGCTCGCCGCGGCCCTGGACCTCCCAGGTGTCCGGGCGCTCCGTGGGGAGCACCTTGATGGAGACGTTGCCGATGAGCTCCTTGTCGAGGCGGTCCTTGACCTGACGGGCGGTGACCTTCGCGCCCTTGACCCGGCCGGCCATCGGGGAGGTGTTGATGCCGACGGTCATGGAGATCGCCGGATCGTCCACGATGATGTTCGGCAGCGGCTTCGGAGACTCGAGGTCGGTGAGGGTCTCGCCGATCATGATGTCCTCGATGCCGGCGACCGCGACGATCTCGCCGGGCCCGGCGGACTCGGCGGAGACCCGCTCCAGCCCCTTGGTGGCCAGCAGCTCAGTGATCTTGACGGTCTTGACCGAACCGTCCTTGCGCGCCCAGGCGACCTGCTGGTTCTTCCGCAGAGTGCCGTTGAAGATGCGCAGCAGCGCCAGACGGCCCAGGAACGGCGAAGCGTCGAGGTTGGTGACGTGTGCCTGGAGGACCTCGTCGGCGTCGTAGCGCGGAGCGGGGACGTGCTCCAGGATGGTGGAGAACAGCGGCTCCAGGTCCTCGTTCTCCGGGAGACCTCCGTCGGCGGGCTGCTCGGTGGCAGCCCGGCCGGCCTTGCCGGAGGCGTAGACGACGGGGACGTCCAGCACGGAGTCCAGGTCCAGGTCGGGGTTCTCCTCGGCGACGTCGGAGGCCAGCCCCAGCAGCAGATCCATGGTGTCGGAGACGACGCCCTCGATGCGCGCGTCCGGTCGGTCTGTCTTGTTGACCACCAGGATGACGGGCAGCTGGGCGTTGAGCGCCTTGCGCAGCACGAAGCGGGTCTGCGGCAGCGGGCCCTCGGAGGCGTCGACGAGCAGCACGACGCCGTCGACCATGGACAGCCCGCGCTCGACCTCACCGCCGAAGTCGGCGTGGCCGGGGGTGTCGATGACGTTGATGGTGACCTGGTCGGCGCCGGCGTGCTCTGCCGCGGCGGGACCGGAGTAGAACACGGTGGTGTTCTTGGCCAGGATCGTGATGCCCTTCTCCTTCTCGAGGTCCCCGGAGTCCATGACTCGGTCCTCGAGGTCGCCATGGCCACCGACGGCCTTGGTCTGACGCAGCATGGCGTCGACCAGGGTGGTCTTGCCGTGGTCGACGTGGGCGACGATCGCGACGTTGCGCAGGTCCTGACGCTCGTCAGTGCCTGCTTGTGCGCGTACGGCAGCAGTGGTCATGTCGGGGCAGCGCCTTCCGGAGTAGAAAGAGGTGTGGATCGGGCGCCGCACCGCCGCTGAGCGGCGCAGGCACCCGATCCAGTGTACTGCCCCGGTGCAAACCGCCGGTGCGGCGTCGATCGCCGCCCCGACGACACCGCAGCGTCAGGAACGCGGAGGCGGCCCGGTGGTCGCACCCTGTCCCACCGGGCCGCCGGTCCATGGACCGGCACGGTCGCAGGTCAGCCGGGCAGCTTCCCCTGGTCGGCGAGCAGACGGAGCCGTGCGGCGCGACGTTCGGCCTGGGTCACCGGGTCCGGGACGGGCGCGGCGGCCAAGAGACGCCGGGTGTAGTCCTCCCGGGGCGCCCGCAGGATCTGGTCCTTGGTCCCCTGTTCCACGACTCGTCCGTTCTGCATGACGAGGATCTGGTCGGCCAGCTGGTCCACCACCGCGAGGTCATGCGTCACGAACAGGCAGGCGAAGGAGAACTGCTCCTGCAGCTCGGCGAACATCTCGAGCACCCGTGCCTGCACGGAGACGTCGAGGGCGGAGGTGGGCTCGTCGGCGATCAGGATCGACGGGCTCAGCGCCATCGCCCGGGCGATGCTGATGCGTTGACGCTGACCTCCGGAGAGCTCATGCGGGTAGCGGTTGATCACGCTGGTCGGAAGCTTGACCGCCTCCAGAAGCTCCTCAGCCCGCCGGGTGCGTTCCTGGGGTGTGCCCACTTGATGGATCACCATCGGCTCCGTGATGATGTCGCCGATCGGGAACCGTGGATCCAAGGACGCCGCAGGGTCTTGGAAGACGACGCCGATCTCGCGGCGCAATGCTTTGCGTTGCTTCCGCGGCAGGCGGGGCAGGTCTTGGCCGCGGACCAGCAGCTCGCCCTCCTCCACATCCAGCAGCCCCAGCACCGCTTTGGCCACGGTGGACTTGCCGGAGCCCGACTCACCGACGAGACCGAGAATCTCACCAGGCTGGACCCCGAAGCTCACTCCCTCGACCACTCGAGTCGACTTCCCCCGGAACTTATACGCCAAGGCGAGGTCCTTGCCCTGCAGCGCGTATTCAGGCTCCGTCGCACCGGGTTCCGCGGGGGTCTCGCTGACGTCCACGGCGTGCTCGCCGAGGTGCGGCATGGCGTCGAGCAGCCGCTGCGTATACGGGTGTTGGGGCCGCATGAGGATCTCCTCGGCCGTGCCATGCTCCACCACTTCCCCGTGGAACATGACCACGACGCGGTCAGCCATATCGGCCACCACCCCCATGTTGTGAGTGATGAGCACAATGCCGGTGTTCAACTCGTCCTTCAGCCGTCGAAGCAGGTCCAGGATCTCCGCCTGCACGGTGACGTCGAGCGCGGTAGTCGGCTCATCCGCGATGATGACCTTCGGTCCGCAGGCGATCGCCATGGCGATCACGATGCGCTGCCGCTGGCCACCGGAGAACTGATGTGGGTACTGCTTCACCCGCCGCTGCGCGTTCTCGATCCCGACGTGCTCCAGCAGTTCGATCGCACGGTTCAGGGCGTCCTTGCCAAAGGCTTTCCCATGGACCTGGAGCGCCTCAACCAGCTGGTCCGAGACCCGCAGCACGGGGTTGAGCGCCGTCATGGGTTCTTGGAAGACCATGGAGATGTCATTGCCACGGACTTCACGCAGCTGGGAGGCCGACATGCTGGTGATGTCCTTGCCATCGAGCAGCACCGTGCCTTGGACGGAGGCGTTCTCCGCGAGCAGGCCCATCGCCGTGGATGACGTGACGGATTTCCCCGATCCGGACTCCCCGACGACGGCGACCACCTCACCGGGCATGACGTCGAAGCTCACACCCTTGACGGCGTCGACCGTGCCGAACTCCGTGGCGAAGCTGACTCTGATGTCCTGATAGCTCAGGATGGGCTCGCTCACTTCTTCCTCCTCCACTGCATGGGGTTGCCCCGCGGATCCTGGGCTCCGGCAGGAACCCGCTCACTGCCCGGGCCGCCGGCCGCCTGACGTGCGCCTTCCGTGCGAGCCCGGAGAGCACGCTGCATCCCGGTGAGTCCGAGGGCGGAGAGCAGTGTCGGGCGACGGTCTCCCACGCGTTGCTGACGCGGGTCGAACGCGTCCCTGAGGCCGTCTCCGATGAAGTTGACGCACATCGCGATGACGATGATGAAGATTCCGGGGAACCAGAAGAGCCACGGGCGCACGGTGAACGCACTTTCGTACTGCTGGATCAGCAGGCCCAGTGAGACGTCTGGACGCTGCACACCCATGCCGAGATAGGACAGCGACGTCTCCAGAAGGATCGCCGCCGCGATGGAGAACGTCGCATTGACGATGATGACGCCGATGCTGTTCGGCAGCATGTGCTTGAGGATGATCCTGGCTGGTGAGCCTCCCATGGCGATGGCCGCGGCCACGAACTCCTTCTCCCGCAGCGTGAGGACCTCGGCCCGCACCAGCCGGGCCATGCCTGTCCACGTCACGGTGCCCAACACGACGGCCAGCGGGACGACTCCGCCCGGCAGACCGCTGACCACCTGGCCGAGGATGGCGGCGATGACCACCAGCGGCACGACGATCACGAAGTCCGTGATCCGCATGAGCACCGCCTCCAGGCGACCTCGAAAGTATCCCGCCAGTGCGCCCACCAGGATTCCGATGAGGCTGGAGACGATCGCCACCACGAAGGCGATGGTGAGGGACTGCTGCGTGCCACGCATGACCATGGCGAAGTAATCACGTCCGACGTTCTCCTGCCCGAACGGGTGCTCTCCGAGGATGTTGCCGTCCTGGAGAATCATCGGGCGTCCACCGTCAATGATGCTGCCGGTGGACATGTAGTGCTTGTCCCACCAGCCGGGGATCCCCGCGAAGCCGATGGAACTGAAGGCGAGGATCGCCGTCGCCCCTAGGACGACCAGTGAGATCACGGCCGGCCTGTGGGAGAAGAAGCGACGGCGGACGAGCTGCCCTTGGGAGTAGGAGTGCTCCTTGCGAGCCAGCTTGGCGTCCTCGACCTCGGTGAGGTCCACCATCTGCTCGCCCATGCGAGCATCGTGATCGGCGGCCTGGTGGTCGGGACGAGGCTCCTCGTCCCCCGGGGAGTTGGTCTCTCTCGTGTTCATACGCGGATCCTTGGGTCGAGGAGGCCGTACATGATGTCAGCCAGCAGGTTGAACATCACGGCGACAAATCCAGTGAAGATGATGACGGCCATGACTGGGGCAGGGTCCACCCGCCCGAGTCCCTCGATGAACAAGGTGCCCATGGCCTGCCAGCCGAAGACCCGTTCCACGATGATTGCGCCGCTGATGACCCCCGCGAAGTCGAAGGCAACGATCGTGGCCAGCGGGATCATCGAGTTCCGGAACGCGTGTTTGAGGATCACCGTCCTCTCGTTCACGCCCTTGGCCCGCGCCGTACGGATGTAGTCCTGACGGGCGACCTCCAGCATGGAGCTGCGCGTATAGCGCGTATAGGTGGCCAGAGACACCAACATCATCAGCATCGACGGGATCCAGAGCTGTGTCAGCTGATCCAGCGACGTCACCCAGAATCCTGCATCGAGATTGGGCGTGCTGGATCCGATGGTGCGCACCGGGCGAGGCTTCGCACTGAGCAGGGCAGGCCAGTTGTACATGAAGTGGTCCAGGACGATGAGCGCAGACATGAGCACTCCCGTCAGTACCGAGACCGCGACAGCCTGGCCCTTGGCGTACCCGCCCAGGAGACGGCCCAGCAGAACACAAGTCACGACCGTGAGCGCCAGCATCGCCAACAGGAACAGCCACCCTCCCGGAGGCTCCTGAAGGATGCCCCAAGTGACGTAGTAGGCGACCGCTCCGACTCCGACGACGGCGAGGGCCGAGTACAGCACCCGGCGGTTCCGGAGGCCGGCGATAAGGGCCGTGAGTCCGACGGCCAGCATCAGCCCCAGGCCGATGATCAGGACCGGGCCGAGCCGCGGCCGATGCATGAAGCTCACGGCGTCCATCCACGGCAGGACCAGGCAGGTGAACGCAAACATGATCCCTGCGGTGACCACGCGCCGGATCGGCGGTCCTCCGATGATCATCGGGACGGCGACTGCCAGGGCAGCGGCGAGGGCCAAGGTCGTGGGCCAGGTGAAGTGCGGATCCGCCATCCAGTTGTTGTAGCGGATGGCCAGCCATTCCTTGCCGAGGACAGCTGCCCAGAACACCGGGAGCGAGAAGAAGAGAAACACCAGGAAGCTGGTGAGGTAGTCGAAGAGCGAGTACTGGCGGATCGCGGAGATGATTCCGATCAGGATGCCCAGGATCATGGCGGCGATCGTGGCGATGAGGATCAGCCGGAGGGAGGATTCGGCCGCCTGGAGGATCAGCACGGTCACGTCCTGTCCCTGGCTCGTGACGCCGAAGTCACAGGCACCGCGGAAGCAGCCGAGGACGCCGGAGAGCCAGTCCCAGTATCGGACGTACCACGGTTGGTCGAGCCCCATACGTTCGATGCGCTCCTGAATGAGGTACTCGACGTTGTCCTGCGTGGACTCCCGAAGATCGTAGAGGGGGTCTCCCGAGTTGATCACCAGGACGAAGCAGACGAAGGAGGCGCCGAAGAGCACGAGCACGGTGCTCGCCAGGCGCTTGAGGATGTATGTCAGCACGGTTGAGGGGTTGCCTTCCGGGACGAGCTGCAGAATACGCCGGTGGGGTCCAGCAGAGGGTGATCTGCCAGACCCCACCGACGATCGGGGATGGGATCCCGTTGCAGTGCCTTGCAGGTCAGGTGATCAGATCACTCCGACCGCTGCCACTGCTCCGCGTTCCACACCAGCTGGGTCTGAGCGGCCGTGTGGCGCACGTTCTGGATCGTGGCGTCGGATCCGGAAAGACCCGGGTGCACGTAGAGCGGCATGCCGTGCAGGCCTTCCCACAGGCCCCGCTCGACATCCTTCAGCGCTTCCCAACGCTCCTCGTCCCACTCCGTCGTGGCCGCGACGCGGTCCCACGCCTCGTTGACCTCTTCGCTCTGGAAGTTGTTCCAGTTCTGAGGGAACGGCTCGTCAGAGTCGACGTCGAAGGAGTAGATGTTCCTGCCCGAAGCGACCTGGCCGGAACCGGCCCAGGCGAAGAGGGCCACGTCCCAGTCGCCTTCGGCGATCACGATGTCGACATCGCCCTCATCGACGACGTCGAACCCGACCTCGCCGCAGGAGGCCTGGATCAGTTCGACGGTGTCGTGACGACGCTCCTGAGCGTTGTGACCGATGCGGATCTGGACGTCCTCGGCTCCGTGCTCGTCCATGATCTGCTGTGCGCGGTCCAGGTCGACCTCGTCGTACTGGCCGTCGTAGGTGTCGGCGACGTAGTCGTCATAGTCGTCCTCGAAGGCGAGCACCTCGCGGGCATTGAGCACCTCGGCGTCCTCGTTGACCGGCTTGATGAGGTTCTCCACGATCTGCTCGCGCGGGATGCAGAGTGCGAAGGCCTCGGCCAGCTCCGGGTTCTCTCCAAAGGCGCTGCCCTCGCCGTACTGGAAGTCCAGGTGCTCCCAGGTGGCGACGTCTCCGGAGTGCAGGACGTGAGTGCCAGCCTCAGCGAGGCGCTCCAGCTCCTGGCGTGTGTCGACCGTCTCGGCCGGGCGGGCGACATGGAGGTCACCGTTCTCGAGGGCCTGCACGTGCTGCGCGTTGTCCACGAACTGGTAGACGAGGCGTTCGACGCCAGGCGGGGTGCCCCAGTAGTCCTCGTTGGCCTCAAGGGTCACGTACTCACCGGCGCTCCAGTCGGCCAGCTTGAACGGTCCGCTCGAGGGGATGAGCTCCTCATCCGGAAGGGTGCCCGGGTCTTCGTTCCATCCCTCGTTCCAGAACTCGGCGGCCTCCTCAAGCACGTCCATGTCTTCGTCGCGGACCGCTTCGATGAGCTCCTCGAGGGAGACTCCGATCTGGTCCGCCACGATGTGGGCCGGCAGCGCCGTGCTGACGAGCAGCTCCCAGTCGGCGTAGACCTCATCGAACTCAAGGGTGAAGGTCTTGCCGTCCCAGTCGCCCTCCGGCACCTGGGTGACGTAGTCGGCCAGCGTGGTGGAGACAGGGTCGAAGCCTGCCTCTCCGGCGTAGGCGTTGGTGGCCCAGTCGAAGATGTAGTCGGCGGCGGTGACGGGGGTGCCGTCGGACCAGGTGACGTCGTCGTTGATCGTGTACTCGACAGTGAACGGATCCTCATTGACCACATCGAAGGTCCCGAAGTCCTCATTGCGGTTGATGCTGAGGTCAGTGCCGTAGTACCAGAAGCTGTCGATGAGCCTGGCCACGATGGTCGAGTTGTAGACGTTGTACGTCGCGGGCGTGAGGCCGTTGTAGCTCATGAACTCGTCGGGCCCCATGGAGACGCGGATCTCATCGTCGGCTGTCGCCCAGTCGTCCGGCAGCTCGGCCTTGGATCCGTCGGTCGGGTCGACCGTGTACTGCTGACCTTCTGCCTCGCCCGGGTCGGCGTCGGCACCGTTGGTGACCTCGTCCTCCCCATTGCCGTTTCCGTTCTCGTCTGCGCCCGGAGTGCACCCCGAGAGCACGAGCGCGCCGGCGGCGGTCATCGCCACGGCGGCTGAAAGCTTCCTGATCTTCACAGCTTCTCCTCACTGCTGATGCGAGTGTTCACCGGGGTCGAGACGTCGTGTGTCCATCTGCGCGGCGGGACGCCGACATGATGGGGGCCGCTCCGTGGGGTTCCTGCCCGAAGCGACCCTGGATGTGACGCATCTGACACCGGATCAAGGTGTGCACCAGAATACGGGCGCCACAGCACTCGCCAGCACCTCCCCAGGGCACGTGACCGAATTGTTACTGCAGTCACATTTCGGACTAACAGGCCTGATAGGACGCGGGGCGTCACTGTCAACTCCACCCCGTCAACATGTGCGAAACACCCCGCTGCCAAGCTGACGTGCAAGACATCTTTCAGAATTCCCCGTCGTTCCGCGGATCTGCGCATCCAGGTCATGACCAGGACCTGCACAGCCCGTGTTCACCATCACATTTGTCCCATCAGCAGACGAAACATCGCCGTCACAGCAGCGGGGCCCCGGAGAGTTTTCCGGGGCCCCGCTGCTGTGACTGAACATGTCAGGATGTTACGAACCGGTCGGCAGCTTCAGGCCGACCCTGACGCCGATGCCACCCGGAGAGGGCGCTCACGCCGTCACATCCTCGTTGGCCTTGGCGTAGTGACAGGCCGCCTGCTGAGTGATGCCCGGCCGGGTGATGAGCTCCGGCACCTGCGTCTCACACAGGTCTGTGGCCATCCAGCACCGGGTGCGGAACCGGCACCCCGAGGGCGGGTTCGCCGGGTTCGGCGGATCGCCCTTCAGGACGATCTGCTCCCGCTGACCACGCAGTGTCGGATCCGGCACCGGCACCGCCGAGAGCAGCGCCTGGGTGTAGGGATGCGCCGGGGCCTGGTAGATCTCCTGCTCCGTCCCGATCTCCGCCAGCTTGCCCAGATACATCACACCCACGCGGTCGGAGATGTGGCGGACCACCGAGAGGTCATGGGCGATGAAGATGTACGAGAGCCCCAGTTCGGACTGCAGGTCCTCCAGCAGGTTCATCACCTGAGCCTGGACGGACACGTCCAGTGCGGAGACCGGCTCATCGCAGATGATCACCTCCGGGTTCAGGGCCAGGCCGCGGGCGATGCCGATGCGCTGCCGCTGACCCCCAGAGAACTGGTGCGGGTAGCGGTTGATGTGGTCCGGGTTCAGGCCCACGAGGTCCAGCAGCTCCTTCACCCGAGGCCGGATCCCCTGCGCCGGTTTCGCATCGGGGTGCAGCCGGAAGGGCTCCCCGATGATGTCGCCGACCGACATGCGCGGATTCAGCGAGGTGTAGGGGTCCTGGAAGATCACCTGGATCTTGCGGCGCAGCTTCCGCAGCTCCTCCCCCTTCACCGCGAGGAAGTCCTCTCCGCCGAAGCGGATTGAGCCCTCATCCGGCTCCTCCAGGCGCATCAGGAGTTTGGCCAACGTGGACTTGCCGCAGCCGGACTCTCCCACGATGCCCAAGGTCTCGCCCTTGCGCAGCTGGAAGCTCACACCGTCGACGGCTTTGACCGCCCCGATCTTCCGCTGGAAGATGATCCCCTGCGTCAGGGGGAAGTGCTTGACGAGGCCGTCGACGTCCAGGACCACCTCTGCGTCCGCGAACGGATCGGCCGGGCGGCCAGCCGGGCTGTGGTCATACAGGCTCATTCTGGGCCTCCTCGAGGGTGTGGATCTTCTCCGCGTAGTGGCAGGCCGAGGTATGGCCCGAGGCCACCTGACGCAGCTCGGGCCGCTCGGTGCGGCACCGGTCCGTGGCGAACTCGCAGCGGGGGTTGAACGGACAGCCGGGCGGCATGTCGGTCAGCATGGGCGGGAGCCCGGGGATGGCCTTCAGACGGTCCTCCTGGCCGTCCACCCGGGGGATCGACTGCAGCAGGCCGCGCGTGTACGGGTGGGCCGGCTGCCGGTAGATCTCATAGACGTCGGCGGTCTCCATGACGCGGCCGGCATACATGACCGCGATCTTGTCGGCTACATCCGCCACCACGCCGAGGTCATGGGTGATGAGGATCAGCCCCATGTTGTACTCCACCTGCAGCTCCTTGAGCAGCCGCATCACCTGCGCCTGGACCGTCACGTCCAGGGCGGTGGTGGGTTCGTCCGCGATCAGCACGTCCGGGTCCAGCGCGATGGCCATGGCGATCATGATGCGCTGCCGCATCCCGCCGGAGAACTGGTGGGGGAAGTCCCCCACGCGCTCCTCCGCGGCCGGGATCCCGACTCGGCGCATCATCTCGATGGACTTCTGACGGGCCTCCTTGCGCTTCATCCCCCGGTGCACGCGGAACATCTCCGCGATCTGCCAGCCGACCGGCAGCACCGGGTTCAGCGAGGACAGCGCGTCCTGGAAGATCATCGAGATGCTGGCGCCGCGCAGCGTCCGCCGCTTCTCGGCCGGCATCGTCAGCAGGTCCTCGCCGCGGTAGCGGATCTCTCCGCCGGCGATGTGCCCTGGGGGCATGTCCAGGATCCCCATGATCGTCTGGGCGGTCACGGACTTCCCGGAGCCCGACTCCCCCAGGATCGCCAGGGTCTCTCCGGCGTTGAGGGTGAAGTTCAGGCCGTTGATGGCCTGGGCGACTCCCGCTTTGGTGCGGAACTCGACCTGCAGGTCCTTGACCTCCAGCAGGGGGCCGTGGCCGTTCTTGGCCTGCCCGGTGGCAGGCTGTGTCTGATCCATGCTCATGCTCTCCTGCCTCACTTCTTGGCCTTGGGATCGATCGCGTCCCGCACCGCATCACCGAGCGTCATGAAGCCGAAGACGGTCAGCCCCACGAAGATCAGCGGGAACAGGATCAGGTGCGGATGCGACTGCAGGTACGGCTGGGCGTTCTGCAGCTGCAGGCCCCAGGAGATGGAGGGCAGCTGAAGCCCGACGCCCAGATAGGTCAGCGTCGCCTCCGCGCCGACGATGATCCCGACGAACACCGTCGCGTAGCCGATGACAGGACCCAGCGAGTTCGGCAGGATGTGCCGACGCATGATGGTCAGATGCCCGGCACCGAGAGCCCGGGCGGCCACCACGTACTCGCTGTTGACCACCGAGAGCACCGAGCCTCGCATCAGACGCATCATGGTCGGCCAGGTGAAGAAGATCAGGATCCCGGCCACTTCCGTCACGCCGCGGTCCTCGATGGAGTTCAGGAAGACCAGGGCGCCCAGGATGTAGGGCACGGCGAAGACCATGTCCGCCGTGCGGGCGAGCACGGTGTCCACCATGCGGCCGAAGTAGCCGGCGAGCAGACCCATGACCACCGCGACGACGAACACGCCGATGGTGGTGATGAAGCCGATCGCGATGGAGTTCCGGGCGCCATAGACCACGCGGGTGTAGTAGTCGCAGCCCTGGACGTCGGTGCCGAACCAGTGCGCGGCCGACGGGCTCTGACGGCTGCGGCTCAGCAGGCATTCCCGCGGATCCGTGTTCGTGAAGAGCTGGGGGAAGATCGCCATGGTCAGCAGCACCACCAGCAGCGCCGCGGCCACGATGAACCAGGGGTTCTTCCGCAGCGTGCGCCAGGCATCGGCCCAGAGGCTGGCCTCTTCGGTGTGCTTCGCGTCCTGCACCTCAGCCTGGCTGGGCTGGTGGGGGTCGCGGGAGGGGTCCTGGGTGTGCAGTGCAGTGTCACTCATAGCGGATCCTAGGGTCGAGCAAGCCGTACAGGAGGTCGACGACGAGGTTCACGACGACGAAGAACATCACGAACAGCGTCACGATGCCGACGACGACGGTCCCCTCCTGCGCCTGGATGGACTGGAACACCTGATTGCCCAGGCCCGGCAGGTTGAAGATCGATTCGACCACGATGGAACCACCCATCATGGTGGCCAGGTCGGCGCCGAGGAACGTCACCACCGGGATGAGCGAGTTGCGCATCGCATGACGTCCCACGACGCGGCCCCGCTTCATGCCCTTGGCCGTGGCGGTGCGCACATAGTCCGAATGCAGGGCGTCCATGAGCTCGCCGCGCAGCAGCCGCGCCACCATCGCAGTGGAGACCGCGGCCATGGTGAGCCCAGGCAGGACGAAGCTGACCAGCCCCTCGCGGGCCCCAGCGATCGGGAACCAGCCGAGGTTCAGGCCGAAGACCAGCTGCAGCAGGAAGCCGATGGCTATGACCGGCAGCGCCACGACCACGACCGTGGAGACCTGGACGAGGCGGTCGATGAACCGGTCACGGTAGATGGCGGCCAACGCGCCGGCGATGATGCCGATCACGGCCTGGATGATCAGGGCGACGGCGGCCAGCTGCAGCGTCACCGGCAGGCGCTGCTGGATGATCTCCAGCACGGGACGCCCGGTGAACGTGGTGCCGAAGTCGGCGGCGGTGAAGACTCCCCAGATGTACTTGCCGTACTGGACGAGGAAGGGGTCGTTGAGGTTGTACTGCTCACGAAGCGTCTCCCGGACCGCGTCGCTCATGGGCCGGTCGCCGGCCAGGGCGCGGATCGGGTCTCCCGGCATGAGGAACACCATCGCGTAGACCAGCAGGGTCGCGATGAGGAGTACCGGGATGAACTGGAGCAGACGCCGAATGATGTAGCGGGTCATTGGTGTCCTAGGGTGGGTGCGCTTACAGAGGGCTTGTCAGGCGGAGGCCCGACGTCTCAGACCGCGAAGGGTCCGTGACGCCGGGCTCGGCCGCGAAGGTCAGGTGGTCTCTCAGTCGGTCACCGTCACATCCTCGACACGCACGAAGCTGCGCAGATCCATGTCCACATCAGTCACACGGTCGCTGTGCACGATGAAGTAGTCCTGGAACCAGAGGGGAATGACCGGCAGATCCTCCAGAAGCACGTCCTCGGCCTCCTGATAGATCGTGTCGGCCTCCTCGACGTCGGCCGCGTTGGCCTGGTCGATGAGCTCATCGAACTCCTCGGAGGCGTACCCCGAATAGTTCGACGGCGCCCCGGCGGAGTACAGCGGCTCCATCGCGTACTGCGGGCTGGGATAGGCCAGCAGCCAGCCCAGCCGGTACGGGCCCGTGACGCCCTCGGACTCGTGCAGGTCCAGGTACTGGGCGAAGTCCAGCGACTCGTAGCGGATCTCCTCGATGCCCAGGTTCTGCCGCCACTGATTGCCGATGGCCTCGACGTACTCATCATGTCCGGTGCCGGAATCGGTGTAGAGCGTCAGCTCGGACGGCCCTCCCGCGTCCTCGTACAGGTCTGCCGCCGCCTCGGGATCGAAGTGACAGTGCTCGCAGGCGTCGTCGCGCCCCTGCGGCAGCACCGGCGGCAGGATGGACCGGGCCGGGGTCTGGGAGCCGTCGAAGATGTTCTCGATGATCTCCTCGCGGTCGATCGCCAGGGACATCGCGTGACGAAGGTCCGGGTCCTCGAACTCCTCCTGGTACAGCGGGAAGCCCATGTACACGAAGCGTGAGGACTCGTGCTGGGACCAGTTGCCCCCGAAGTCGTCCTCGACGCCGGCGATCCGGTGCGGGGGAACCTCACCGAGGATGTCCAGGTTCCCGGCGAGCACATCGGTGTAGGCGGTGTCGACGTCGTTGTAGATCATCCACTCGATGCGCTGCGGGGCACCCGGGTCCTCCCCCGGCCACTCCTCGTAGCGTTCCATGGCGATCTCGACGTCGTGGACCCACTCGCCGTCCATCTGGTAGCGGCCGTTGCCGATCGGGGAGCTCTGGAACGCCTCCATATTGTCGAAGGCGACCTCGGGCATGGGGAAGAACGACGTGTAGGTCAGCACGACAGGCAGCTGGCCGAACGGCTCGCTCAGCTCCAGTTCGAGCGTGTGCTCGTCGACGGCGCGCACCCCCTCCATCTCCTGAGCCTCCCCTTCGACGACATCGTCATAGCCGACGAACTTGTCATGGAACGTCGCGCCGGCCTGGGCGTTGTCCGGATCCACCACCCAGTTGAAGGTGTCCACGAAGGTCTGCGCGGTGACGGGGTCCCCGTTGTGGAAGGTGAAGTCGTCCCGCAGGTGGAAGGTCCAGGTGGTCTGGTCCTCGGTCTCCCAGCTCTCGGCGACCGCAGGCACGGCCTCGTAGGTCTCGTAGTCGATCTGGGTGAGCCCGGTGAACAGCTGCTCCAGGACCCGGGAGCCGCAGTTCTCGGTGTTGTTCCCCGGCATCAGGTTCTGCGGCTCGCAGTTGTAGATGCTCAAGGTTCCGCCGTCCTCGGCGGACGCGGTCTCTGCGCCGTCGTCGCCACAGGCGGTCAGCAGCAGGGCCGCGCCGGCTCCGACGGCGGCGAGGCGGGAGCCTCCGGTATGCGTCCTCATCAGGTGGTCGCCTCCTTCAGGCGTGTCACTCGGTGACCGTGATGGACTCGACGCGCGGCAGCCCTCGCGGGCTGACCTCGACGTCGGTGATGCGGTCAGTGTGGACCACGTGCTGCTGGTTGAACCACAGCGGAATCACCGGCAGATCCTCAAGCAGCACGTCCTCCACCTCGTGGTAGAGCGGCTCGGCGTCCTCGACGTCGGCCGCATTGGCCTGCTGGATCAGCGAGTCGAACTCCTCGCTGGAGTATCCCGCGTAGTTGCGGGAGGCCCCGGTGGAGTAGATGGGCTCCATCGCGTACTGAGCGCTCGGCGAGGACAGCGTCCAGCCGAGTCGGAACGGCCCGGAGGCGTTCTCCTCCGCGAGATCGTCGAGGTACTGGGCGAAGTCCAGGGAGCGGAAGGTGATGTCTTCGATGCCGAGATGCTGCTGCCACTGATTCGTCACAGCCTCCACCCAGTCGTCATGCCCCGCCCCCGAGTTGTAGTAGATCTCCATCTCGGAGGGCCCGCCGGCAGCCTCATAGAGGTCTGCGGCTGTCTCCGGGTCATATTCGCAGGCGTCGCAGGCGTCCTCGCGACCCTCGGGCAGCACGGGAGGGATGATGGACCGGGCCGGCTGCATGCCGCCGTCGAAGATCGTCTCCACGATGGAGTCGCGGTCGATGGCCATCGACAGCGCTCGGCGCACGTCCGGGTCCTGGAAGTCCTCCTGGTACAGCGGGAAGCCCAGATAGGTGAAGGTCCCGGTCTCGAAGGCTCCCTGGTTCTCGCCGAAGTCGGCCTCCATGTTCGGGATCTGCTCCGGCGGAGCCTGCTCCAGCAGGTCGAGCTGACCCGCCTGGACGTCCATATAGGCGGTGCCGACGTCGGAGTAGATCCTCCACTCGATGCGTTCGGCATTGCCGGGCACCTCACCCGGCCAGTCCTCGTGGCGGGTGACGGCGATCTGCTCGTCATGCACCCACTCGCCGTCCATCCGGTAGCGGCCGTTGCCGATCGGCGCCTGCTCGAAGGCGTCCATGTCCTCGTAGGCCGCCGAGGGGATCGGCGAGAATCCGAGGAGTCCCAGATGAACAGGAAGCTGACCGAAGGGGTCGGAGAGCTCGATCTCCAGGGTGTGGTCATCAATGGCTCGCACGCCGGAGAGCTCGTCGACGTCGTCGTCCTGCAGCTCGTCATAGCCGGCGATGATCTCGTAGAACTCCGAGTTGACCTGGGCGTTGGACTCGTCGGCCGTCCAGGTGAAGGTGTCCACGAAGGTGTGGGCGTCGATCTCCTCACCGTCGTGGAAGGCGTAGTCGTCGCGCAGGTGGAAGGTCCAGGTGATGTTGTCCTCGGACTCCCAGGACTCCGCCACTCCCTCGGTGGCCTCGAAGGTGTCGTAGTCGATCTCGGTGAGACCGGTGAAGAGCTGCTCGAGCACACGGGCTCCGCAGACCTCCGAGGTGTTGCCGGGCGTGAGGCTCTGCGGCTCACACGTATAGGCAGTGAACTCGCCGCCGTCGGCGGAGGCGTCTTCGCCGCCGCCTCCCTCGGCACAGGCGGTCAGCAGCAGCGCGGTGCTCAGCCCTGCGCCGGCGAACAGACGGCCGCGGGCGGGCGTTGGACTCGGCGTCGGCTGAGATCGCTGGTCGGAGGCGGACAGTGCAGTCGGGTGCGGCTGAACGTTCGGCTCGGGGTTGTTCACGGGGCTCCTCGCTGGGTCCGGCTAGTGGCCGGCCCGGTCGGGGTCATCGGTGCGTGGCGGGCAGGGTGTGCCGCGGATGACGCCGCGGCAGTGCGGCAGTCGTGCCGGAGAGGCGTGAAGGGTGGACACCTCCCCGGCATGGGACGCGGCCCGCACGGGCTTCTGGGCCGGTACGGGCCGCGTCCTCAGGGGTGCTGCGGTGGCTGGCTCAGTCCTCGGTGACGACGAGCTGCTCGACGCGCAGGAAGGTGCGCGGGTCCATCAGGACGCTGTCACCATCGATGTTCTCGCTGTGGACCACGCCGAAGTTCTGGAACCACAGCGGGATGACGGGCATGTCCTCCAGCAGGATGTCCTCGGCCTGCTGGTAGAGCTCGGCCGCCTCGTCCTCCTCCAGGGCGCCGTTCGCCTGGTCGATGAGGTCGTCGAACTCCTCGTTGGAGTACCGCGCATAGTTCGAGGAGACACCGGTGGTGTAGATGGGCTCCATCGCGTACTGCGGCGAGGGGTACGAGAGCACCCAGCCCAGACGGTACGGGCCGGTGACCTCTTCGTTGTCGTGCAGGTCCAGGTACTGGGCGAAGTCCAGCGACTCGAAGCTCACGCTCTCCACGCCCAGGTGCTGCTGCCACTGGTTGGTGATGGCCTCGACCCAGTCCTCGTGACCGGCGCCCGAGTTGAAGTACACCGTGATGTCCGTGGGACCGCCAGCCTCCTCATAGAGGTCCGCGGCGGTCTCCGGGTCGAACTCGCAGTACTCGCAGGCGTCCTCGCGGGCCTCCGGGAGCATCGGGGGGATGATGTTCGACGCCGGGGTGAACGCCCCATTGTGGATGGTGTCGATGATCTCCTGACGGTCGATCGCCATGGAGAGCGCGTGGCGGACGTCCGGATCCTCGAAGTCCTCCTGGTAGAGCGGGAAGCCCATGTAGGTGAAGGAGGAGGTGTCGAAGGTGTGCTGGTTGTCGCCGAAGTCCGCCTCCATGTTGGGGCGCAGATGCGGCGGCACGGTGTCCATGATGTCCAGGTTCCCGGCCTGCACATCCATGTAGGCGGTGTCGATGTCCGCGTAGATCTTCCACTCGATGCGCTGCGGCAGACCCGGGTCCTCGCCGGCCCAGTCCTCGAAGCGCTCCACGGCGATCTCCTCGTCGTGGACCCACGCGCCGTCCATCTGGTACCGGCCGTTGCCGATCGGCGCCTGCTCGAAGGACTCGATGTCCTCGTAGGCCTCCTCCGGCAGCGGGTAGAAGCCGGTGTAGGAGAGCATCAGCGGCAGCGGGGAGAACGGCTCCGTCAGCTCGAGCTCGAGGGTGTGGTCGTCCACGGCACGGACGCCTTCCATCTCCTCGGCATCGCCGGCGGCGACCTCGTCATAGCCGACGAACTTGTTGTGGAAGTTCTCGTTCTGCTGGGCGTTGTCCGGATCCACCACCCAGTTGAAGGTGTCCACGAAGGTCTGGGCGGTGATCTCTTCGCCGTTGTGGAAGGTCCAGCCGTCCCCGAGGTGGAAGGTCCAGGTGACGTTGTCGTCAGTGTCCCAGCTCTCGGCCACACCGGGGCCGGCCTCCATGGTGTCGTAGTCGACCTGGGTGAGACCGGTGAACAGGTTCTCCAGGACCCAAGATCCGCAGACCTCGGTCGAGTTGCCCGGGACCAGGAACTGGGGCTCACAGTTGTAGACCGACACGGTGCCGCCGTCGGCGGCCGCCTCACCGTCGCCGGTGCCGCCGTTGCCGCCGCATGCAGTCAGCGTCAGGGCCGCCGCCGCAGAGACGGCCACCGCCCCGCGGCTGAACGTCGTATGTGTTCGCATCTGCGATTCTCTCCTCATGGGTGCGAGCGGCAGAACCTGACCAGACTCTGCCGCGACTGCGGTCGAGCGGATCGTCGGTGCGGCGACCCGCTCAGGGGTGCGGTGAGCTACGCCGTCCTGCCACGCGCCTTCGCGTCACGATGTTGCGTACGTCACCTGGTGATCGGAGTCTATCAAGCAAATCTTTCACAAGTGTTTCAGGACTGCACCATCAGCCGTGGTGCAGGTCACGATCCGGTCACCGTCGCCAGACCTCGTCAGGATCAGCGGTCCGGCCACCGCTGAGCCGCAGAGCCTGGCCCTGGGCCACCATCCGCTCGTGCTTGGCGGCCGCCTTCTCGGCAGCCTTGACCGCGCGCGGGGTGAGCATCAGCGTCCGCTCCGCCTCGATGCCGGCCTGCAGCTGCCGGCCCCGCTCCAGCTCAGAGTCGAGTTCAGCGCCGAGGAGGAGCACCACGTTCATGATGTAGATCCAGAACAGGAAGATGATGATCCCGGTCAGCGCACCGTAGGTGGCCTCGTAGTTCGCGAAGTTCCCGATATAGAAGCCGACGCCCATGGTGGCCAGCACCATCACCAGGATGGCGACGACGGCGCCCGGCGCGATCCACAGCGGGCCAGGCTGCCGGATGTTCGGCGTGGCGTAGTAGAGCAGGCCGATGCAGGCCGCCGCGACCAGCAGCAGCGCCGGGTAGGTGGCATAGTCCCAGACCACTACGGCCGTCTCCCCCAGACCCACGGTGCTGCCGATCGCCTCCGCCAGCGGCCCCGAGACCACCAGCATCACCGCCGAGAGTGCGACCAGGACGATCAGTCCCACCGTCACCGAATACAGGATCGGCCGCAGCTGCAGCATGGAGCGGCCCTCCTCCACCTGGTGGATGCGGTTCATGGCGCGGGAGAAGGCATTGACGTAGTTCGACGCCGTCCACATCGCCACCAGGATGCCGACCGCCAGACCCAGCCCCGCCCCGGGCGCCGAGGTCACCACGCCGACGATGTTCTCCACCGTCTCCATGAACTCGTCCTCCACGAGCTCGTCGAGCGTGCCCAGGATGAAGTCCTGCGTGCGCTGGGCCTCTCCGATCAGCGAGAGCAGCGAGACGAAGGCGATCAGCGCCGGGAACAGCGAGAGCACCGCATAGTAGGTCAGCCCGGCGGCCAGATCGGTGCACTGGTCGCGCCCGAACTCGGACAGGGTCCGTTTCAGGCTGTACCGCCAGGTGGACCCCGTCAGCCGCCACGGGGCGCGAGGCCTGACCGGGACGTCGTCGGACTCGGCGAACTCCAGACGCTGGAGGTCCTTGACACGATGCGGCTGATCCGCGGCCGCCGCCACCGTGCCGGGCCGTGCGCCGTCCTCATAGGTGGCCTGCTCGTCCGCGACGTCGGAGGGTTCCTCCTGCGTCCGCCGCACGCGGTGCGGGGGCAGGCCGTCGTCGGAGGTCCGGGTGTCCTGCTGCGACTCCGTGCTCATGGGGCCACACTAGCGGCAAAGACGCCCCAGGTCAGCGGGTGATGCCGAGTTCGTGATCGTACATCTGCTCGAGGAGTCAGTCAGCGGTGGCGTCTCGCCGCGTCAGGCGCAGCTCATCAATGTGTGTGATGGCCGCGGGCAACGAGTTGTTGAGGTAGCCGGACCGGGCGATCGCCATGGACCCCACCGCTGAGGTCAGCAGCTGCGCGATGACCGCGATGAGGGCCTTGACGAGGTTGAGCCAGGAGAAGTCGACCAGCAGTGCGCCGACCACGATCGTCGCCACCCCCAGGCCCGCGGAGGTGCCCACGCCCGAGGCCCGCAGGTACAGGTCCGGGAGCTTGAAGAGGCTGATCGCCGAGACCATGATGATGAAGATCCCGAGGAAGACCAGCACCAGGCCCACCACGTGGGCGCTCATGTCGAGGATGTGCAGATCCATCAGCGCTGTCCCCCCGATCCGAGTCGTGCCATGGAGATGGCGGCCATGAAGCCCAGCAGCGTGGCGATGAGGATGATGTCGAACAGGGCCTCGATGTCGATCCTCAGGCCGATGAGCGCGATGAAGCCGATCATCGCGAAGAAGATGAGGTCCGAGGCGACCGCGCGGTCCGAGGTGCGGGGCCCCAGGAACCCGCGGACGCCGGCGACGAGCATGGCCGCGCCGAGCAGGACGAGGGCCAGCTCCAGAGTGATCTCCGTGATCACAGCGGATCACCTGCCTCGTCCTCGTCGACGTCCACCGGGGTCACCACAGGAGCCTCCAACGGACGGGTCAGGTCGCCGACGTCGCGACGGGTCGCATGCAGCAGACGGTCCTCCATCTCCTGGATCTCGGTGACCAGCGATTCGCGGGTGTCCACGAACATGCCGTGCACGTAGAGGATGCCGTGCTCCTTGGACAGGGTGATGGTCAACGTGCCGGGCGTCAGCGTGATCAGCGCCGAGATGAGCGTCCACTCGGTGTCGGTGCGGGATGCGGCAGGCACGGCGACGATCGCCGGGGTCATCCGCATCCTGCGGCGCGGACGCAGCACGTCTGCGGTGACCTTGAGGTTCGCCAGGAGGAACTCCTTGGCGTACCAGAGCAGGAAGCTCAGAATGCGCAGCGGCCAGGGCTGCCGGGAGAGTCTCTGGATGCTCATGCGCCGCTCACCGCCCTGACGTACTCGATCGGGTTCAACAGGTTCTCCGCCGCCGTGGCCGAGAGGCTCATCAGCAGCTCCGCGCCCAGCCCGAAGAACAGCGTGACCGCGGCCAGCAGGGCCCCCGGGATGATGAGCTTCGGCGGGATCTTCACCGCACGCTCACCGGCCAGGACCTTCGTGGTGGTGGTCGTCGGCGGCCCGATGCTCAGCGTCGGCGTCTCCGCCTGGGCCTCCACCCGCAGGTATCGCCTCCCATGGGTGCGCTGCTGGTGGATGAGAGCGCGCTTCTCCAGGTTCTCCGGCTCGGAGCCCATGAACACCCCGGTCCAGATCTTCAGCATGGAGAGCAGCGTGAACACGGAGACCACGACGGCGGTGGCCGCCACCCAGTAGTGCGACTGCTCCAGCGTCCCCTGGATGATGGTGAACTTCGCGACGAACCCGGAGAACGGCGGCAGGCCCGCCAGGGACAGTGCGGCGACCATGAAGGTGATCGCCACCAGCGGCTCCCGCTTGAGCATGCCGCCGAGCTTGTCGATCTCCCCGGTGCCGTAGGTCTCCTCGATCGCCCCGGTGGAGAGGAACAGCGAGGCCTTCACGATCATGTGGTGCAGCAGGTAGAAGATCGCCGCGGTCAGCCCCAGCATGGTGAACAGCCCCACGCCGATGAGGATGTAGCCGATCTGGCTGATCATGTGGAACACCAGGATCGAGCGGGTCGTCTTCTCCCCGATCGCGCCCAGCACACCGATGAGCATGGTGAGGCTCGTGATGAGCAGCGCCACCCACAGGAAGCGCTGGTCGCCGTCGAAGAGGAGCGAGTAGATGCGATAGATCGCGTAGATGGCGACCTTGGTGTGGATGCCGGAGAACAGCGCGGTGACCGCCGGCGAGGTCAACGTGTAGGTGCGGGTCAGCCAGCCGTGCACCGGCACCACGGCGGCCTTGATGGCGATCGCGGTCAGCACCACGCCGCCGCCGACCGCCACTGCAGGGTCGTCCACGGCCGCACCGTGCAGCTCAGCCAGGTTGACCGTGCCGGCGGTCGCATAGACCAGCCCGACCCCTGCCAGCAGCAGCGTGGAGGCCATCAGGTTCACCGAGACGTAGATGCGGGCCCCGTGCGCCCCGAGCTTCGCCCCCATCATGGAGAGCAGCCCGTAGGAGGGCAGCAGCATGACCTCGATGAACACGAACAGGTTGAAGATGTCGCCGGTCATCAGCGCCCCGGAGACGCCGGCCATCAGGACCAGGACGAAGGGGTGATAGAACTGGGCGCGAGCCTCGTGGGTGGCCATCGCGAACAGCACCGAGGCGATGCCGAGGATGGAGATGATCATCAGCACCAGGGCGGAGAGCGCGTCGACCACGAAGGGGATGGAGACCCCGTAGTCCCACAGCCCCACCTGGTGGGCGATCACCGTGCCGTCATGGGTGACCACGACCAGGAGGATCGAGAAGGCGAAGAGGGCGGCCAGAGTTCCGAGGCTGATGATGTGGCGGACCAGCTTGTTCTGCCGGAACAGCGCCCCCAAGGCGCCCAGGAACAGCGGGATGCCGACCAGCAGGGGCAGCAGCGGGGCCAGAGTCTCGCTCATCGGGGACCTCCGTCTCCGCGCTCAGGGGCGCCGTTGCCGTGCCCGGGGAGCACGTCAGGGAGATCCTCCGGGCCCTCGAAGTCGTGGACCGGGCTCAGCGGGCTGGCGTGTGCCCCGCCCGTGCCCGCGCCCGCGGCACCGGTGCACTCGACGTCGTGGCGCATCATGCCGGCGTCGTTGATGTCGCCGGTGCCGCCGGTGAGCACCATGATCGGCGACTCCTCCTCGTTCTCGGTGTCGTCGTCGGTGGTGGTGGTGATCGCCAGGGTCACCATGAACATGGTGATGGAGAAGGCGATGACGATCGCGGTCAGCACGAAGGCCTGGGGCAGCGGGTCGGCCTGCTCCCCCACCTCACCGGAGCCGATGTAGGGCACACCGCGGTAGGCGACGTTGCCGGCGGAGAACAGCAGCAGGTTCGCCGCATGCGAGGCCAGCACGAAGCCCAGCACGATCCTGACCATGCCGCGCTGCATGAAGAGGTAGACGGCCGCTGCCGTCAGGACCCCGATGGCGATGGCGATGCTCATCGGTCGCTCACCTCCTGCATGCTCGTCGTATCCTCTCCGGCCGTCGGATCCACCTCGAGGGGCACATCTCCGGGGTCCACGTAGCGATGTTCGGAATTGTGCGGCTGGCCCTCCGGTGTGCCGAAGGCCTTGCGGTGGGCCCGCAGGAGCTCGGCCGGGTAGCGCTGGGCCTGGCCGAGCCGATCCAGCGCCACCAGGACCGCACCGATGACGGCGAGGTAGATGCCGACGTCGAAGATCAGCGCCGTGGTGAAGGTGAACTCCCCGCCCCAGGGCAGCGGGATGTCCCACATGATCGGCCGCAGGTAGGAGCCCTCCAGGAAGCCGAGCAGGCCCACCGCTGCGCCGGTCATGATGCCCCCGACGATGACCATCGCGTAGTCGAAGCGCAGCTTGACCGCGGAGTCCGACGGCGCCACCAGGTACCGCAGGGCGAAGAAGCCGCCGGCCACCAGTGCGGCGATGAATCCGCCGCCTGACTCGTAGTGGCCGCGGACCAGCAGCACCACCGAGAGCAGGATGATGAACGGCGCCATCCAGTTGAACACCATGCGCATCGCCGTGGTGTTGTCCTCGGCGTTCGAGATCGGGGTGCCGACCCACAGCCGGGAGGCGGCTGGAGCGTTGTCCGAGGTGGAGAACGCGGAGTTCAGCAGTGCCAGGATCGCGAACCCGGCGACGCCGAGCACCGTCAGCTCGCCGAACGTGTCCAGGGCGCGGAAGTCCACCAGGATCGAGTTGACGATGTTGGTGGCCTGGGCCTCCTCGTAGGTGTTCTCCAGGTACCACTCCGCCACCGGGGACTGGCCGCGGCGGCCCGTCAGAGCGAAGGCTGCGATGAAGGCCATCACACCGAAGGCGATGGCGACGGCGGCCGAGACCACGGTGCGGGTGCGGGAGACCTCGTGGAAGCGCTTGGGGAGCTTGCGCATCACCAGCACCAGCACCACCACGGTGAGGATCTCCACCAGCAGCTGCGTCATGCCGACGTCGATGGCGCCGAGCAGGAAGTACCAGGCGGCCACCACGAAGCCGGCACCGCCGACCAGCACCACGGCCGCGGTGCGGCTCTGGGTGACGACGGAGCCGATGAGGAAGGCGACCAGCAGACCGATCAGCACCCAGTCGGTCATCCGCGTGTGCCCGGGGGTCAGCTCTCCCACGAACGGGGCGGCCACGATGCCGGCGACGAAGATGCCGCCCAGCAGGATGCCGGGCACGGTCAGGTGCAGGCCATGCACATCGGTGCGGGTGATGTCTCCGACCCGACGCCCGAAGGCGATGGAGCCGGTGCGCAGCCGCTCGACGACCTGCACCCCGGTGAAGGGCAGGATGGTGCGCGGGATGAGTGAGTCCACCCTGGTCCTGGAGAGCACCAGCACGACGCCGACCACCATGACTGTGGCCGAGAGGGCCAGATCCACGGTGAACCCGTGCCAGAGGAGGAAGTGCGCCTCATACTCCACCGTGGAGGCCGCCGAAGCGGCCGCGCTGACCAGCCCGTCGAAGATCTGCGGCGTGAAGCCCAGCATCAGGCCGGCGACCGCCGGAAGCAGGGCAGGCAGGTAGAACGACAGCGGAGCCTCGTGGCTGGCGTCGGGCCGCATGGGCTCCAGCGCCTCGTCCTGACGGCCGGCGCCGGTGTAGGAGGTGAATGAGCCCAGGACGATGCGACCACAGTAGGCGAAGGTGCCGACGGCCGCGAGCACCATCAGCCCGGTGATCAGCCACGTGAGACCGGCGCCGAACTCGGCGGAGAGGAAGCCGGCCAGCAGGTGTTCCTTGGAGACGAAGCCCATCAGCGGCGGGATGCCCGCCATGGACAGGCAGGCGATCAGCGTGATGACCCCGGAGACGCGCATCGTCCGATGCAGGCCGTTGAGCTTGCGGATGTCCCGCGAGTGCGCCTCATGCTCGATGATGCCCACCATCATGAACAGCGAGGACTTGAACAGGGCATGGGCGATCACGTGGATCGTCGCAGCCGCCAGCGCCGTCGGGGTCCCGACGCCGATCACGGTGACCAGGAAGCCCAGCTGGCTGACCGTGGAGTAGGCCATGATCTCTTTGATGTCGTGCCGCTGCATGGCGAACAGAGCACCGATGAGCGCGGTGATGAGTCCGCAGACGATGAGCAGGGTCTGCCAGATGACCACTCCCTCGAACGCCGGGGAGAACCGCAGCAGCAGGTAGATGCCGGCCTTCACCATCGCCGCGGCATGCAGGTAGGCGGACACCGGGGCGGGTGCCACCATGGCGTCCGGGAGCCACAGGTGGAACGGGAACTGCGCAGATTTGGTGAACGCTGCGAGGACCACCAGCACCGCCACGACCGAGGTGAACACGCCGTCCTGCTGCCAGACCTCATGCTGCAGGGCCTCGGAGATCCGCGTGGTGCCGGTGGCCACGATGGTCAGCAGCACCGCGGTGAGCAGGCCCAGCCCACCGGCCATGGTGATCAGCAGCGTCCGCTGCGCCGGTGCAGGAGCCTTGTCCCCGGACCGGTTGATGAGGAAGAACGAGCAGAGAGTGGTGAACTCCCAGAAGACGAACAGCAGGATGAGGTCATCAGCCATGACCATGCCGCTCATCGCAAAGACGAACAGCAGCATCCAGATGTAGTAGTCATTGGTGCGTTTCTGGGCTGAGAAGTACCGGGCACTGTAGGCCATGACCAGCGCCCCGATGAACAGCACCAGCAGCAGGAAGACCATGCCGAGGCCATCCAGCCGCAGGGAGATCCCGACGTCGACGGTGGGGATCCACGGCAGGTGTTCCTCGAGGACCTCTCCCTCGACGATCGGACCGATCCATGGCAGCGCCGCGGCGCCGAGGCCGATGAGAGCGGCAGCGGCGAACCACCCGGTGTCGCGGCCCAGGACACGATGCACGGCCGCGGAGACCGGCACGAGGACCAGCGAGAGGAACAGCAGCACCATGACCGTCATCAGCAGCCCACCGCCCGGATCCGCCCCGGCCTGCGCTCAGCGACAGACCCGCAGGGGGCCTGAGGTGCGCAGGAGGGTGGCGTGCAGAGGGGCAGGTGCATGGTGCGAGCCTCCTGTCGGTGCGGGGAACATGTCGCCAGCGGTCCAGGCGTCATCATCGTGCGGGAGCGTCCGTGGGCAGGACCGGCACGGGTGACGAACCGGTTCTGCACCCACTCGTCCCAGACCACGCGCTCTGCACACAGAATCTGCTCTTCGCCGACCAGTCTTCCCGGCACACCGAAGGCGACTATATCGAGCGCGGCAGAGCCCGAGCAATTCCCCGCACGGGCCGTCCCGGCCTGCGAGACCCATCGAGGTCGGCCGGCCATGCCCGGCATGACGCGGGTGAGGGCGACCACAGGCCGTCCCGCCTGCCCCTCTGACATGGGCGGGGGCCTATGGCAGAGGTCACAGGAGGACCGTGCTCACGATCCCTCGACGACGCCGCAGGCGCTCCGCTCACCGGCATCTCCGGCGCCGCGGGTCTCCTCATCCGGCCCCTGCGGGGCGTAGCGCTCCGGAATGTTGGCATGGTTGTCGGCACCGGCGTGGATGATGACCGCCGTGCCGTCCCCCTCCAGGAGCAGCTCAGGGTCCAGCCGGTCCGTGACGACGCTCATCCGGGCGGTGCCGTCCTGGGCCACGAGGAGGTTCGGCAGGTCCCCGGCATGTCCCGGGTGATCGGCACCGGCCTGGACATCCTCAGCGTCCTGCGGATCCCCGTCCGGCGCCTCGGCCTCCTCGGCTCCCTCGGCGTCGTCGGTCTCCGGCGCCTCTTCGCCCTCGACCAGACCGTGGTCCTCCTCGCCCTCCCCGGGCAGGTGACCACCCGCGGAGAGGAAATCGCCGATGTCGCCGTCGTCGTTCGTGGACTGCGGTTCGCAGGCACCGTGCTCGTGGATGTGGAAGCCGCGGAATCCGGACTCCAGGTCCTGCACCTGCACCTCCACCAGGACTCCCGCGTCGACCTCGCTGAACGTCACCTCGCCGACCTCATTGCCCACAGCGTCGGCCAGATCGGCGGAGGCGAAGGGTTCCGCAGAGGTCTCATGCTCGCCGGACTGCTCTCCATCGTCGGTCGACGCGTCGGCAGGATCCTGATCCGCGGCGTCCTGGCCTGCGGCGTCCTGGTCCGCGCCGGGCGATTCCTCGCCGCCGCAGGCGGTGAGTGCCAGCCCCAGGCTCAGGGCCAGCCCCACCAGCACACGAGGCGATGCGGCACGCAGGCCGCCGTCGAGGGGGTACTTCACGTCAGGGATCATCCGGTCACTCATGATGACAGGATAGGGGGTCGACATCTGCTCCTGGCAAGCAGGTCCCCCACACGATGACACTCACGGCGCATCAGCCCCGGATCGGGCACGGCGCACGCAGGGTCCTCGACCACTGCGACACCCCGTGGATCCCCGCCATGACGGGGATCCACGGATATGATGGTGCTGTCATGAGCACACAGCACACCTTCTCTGTCGACCGGCCCGGCCTGCCGCCCCGGTCCTACCGTCTGCCGCCCTCCTGGCCGCACAGCGTCGGTGACCTCGTCCCCCGCCGTGCCCTGCACGCCGTGCTGCGCGTGGACCACATGCCGCTGGTGCCCCGCATCGCCTATGTGGGCATGCTGGCCATGACTCTTTTGACCCTGGTGTTCCTGGTCCCGGGGTTCCTGATCTACCTGACGGGTCTCCACACGATCTCGCAGGTCGCGGGCCTGGTGCCGGGGCTCGTCGGCCTGGTGGTCATCATGGTGTCCCTGGTACTGGGGATCCTCCAGGTCGCTCTGGTGCTGAAGATCCCGGAGCGCCTGGAATGGGTCCGATTCCTGCTCACGATCCTGTTGGCGGTCTCCGTCCTGGAGGCGCTGCTGCGCAGCTGGGCGTACCCGTCGGTGCTCGCCATGGGCATGCGCTGGGACCTGGTGATCATCGCCGCGATGGTGGCGCTGCTGTGGCTGCCCTCCTCGAATCGGTGGTTCGTCGGCCGCTGACGGCCGCATGCACCGGCAAGGAGGCTCCGCTGCTGGGAATGCCTCTCAGAGGCAGTCGCAGCTTGGGCGTCTCGGTCCGCCTCTCCTTATGCTGGGATCCCGCTCGACACAGCGAACAGCCAGCAGAAGGCACAGGAGGACGGCGCCGATGGGCTCCCACCATGGACACAGCCATGCCGAGGCGTCCACCCACCGTGGGAGCCTGGCGGTGGTGTGCGGCATCACCGGCGTCGTGGTCATCGCCCAGTTCGCCGGCGCCTGGCTCACCGGCTCCTTGGCGCTGCTGACGGACGCGGTCCATTCGCTCACCGATTCGATCGGACTCCTGGTGGCCCTGCTCGCCGCCGTGCTGATGGGCCGCGCCCCCACCTCGACCCGCACGTGGGGCCTGCGACGCGTCGAGGTGCTGGCCGCCGTCGTCCAAGCGCTGCTGCTGCTGGGCATCGGGGTCTATGCCGCCGTGGAGGGCGTGGCTCGTCTCAGCGCGGCCCCGACCATTCCGCCCCTCGAACTGCTGATCTTCGGCGCTGTCGGACTCGTCGGCAATGTCATCTCCCTGCTGGTGCTCCGCGCGGGACGCCGCAGCAGCCTGAACATGCGCGCGGCCTTCCTGGAGGTCGCCGCCGACGGACTGGGATCGCTGGGGGTGATGGTGGCCGCCGTCGTCATCGCACTGACCGGCTGGCACCAGGCCGACGCAGTGGCCGCCCTGGCCATCGCCGCGCTGATCCTGCCGCGAGCCGCGCTGCTGCTGCGGGAGGCGGTGCGCATCCTGCTGGAGTTCACACCTCGCGGCATCGACCTGGAGGAGGTGCGCGAGCACATGCTCACCCAGCCGCATGTGCGGGAGGTCCACGACCTCCACGCGTCCACCGTGGCCTCCGGACTCCCAGTGATCACCGGCCATGTGGTGGTCGATGACAGCTGCTTCCGCGACGGCCACGCCCCGGAGATCCTCGAACACCTGCGCACCTGCGTGGCGGAGCACTTCCCCGTGAGCCTGGAGCATTCCACCTTCCAGATCGAGACGGCAGCGGTGGCCGCCCGGGAGAGGCACCGACACCGCTGAGCTCGCCCGCATCGCCCGCCGCACCTGGTCCAGCGGGCGCGACCTCGGCGCCTCGGCCTCAGGACCAGACGCCCGAGGACCCCCGGCGATGAGACCCGACCACGTGGGTGTCCACGATGCCGACGGCTTCCATGAGCGCGAACATGGTGGTCGGTCCCACGAACCGGAACCCGGCCGCGCGCAGCCGCGCCGCCAGCGCCTCCGACTCCGGCGAGCGCGACGGGACCTCCGCCATGCTCCGCGGCACCGGGGTGGCCTCGGGCCGGTGGGACCAGATGACCTCGGGCAGCCCTCCCTCGGCCCGCAGCGCCACCGTGGCGCGGGCGTTGCCGATGGTCGCGGTGATCTTGCCCCGGTGCCGGATGATGCCGGCGTCCTGCACCAGACGCTCGACGTCGGACTCGTCGAAGGCGGCGACGACGTCCGGCTCGAAATCCGCGAAGGCTCGGCGGAAGTTCTCCCGTTTGGCGAGGATGGTCGCCCAGGAGAGACCCGACTGGAATCCCTCCAGACTCAGCCGTTCGAAGAGCCCCCGCTCGTCCCGCACCGGCATGCCCCATTCGGTGTCGTAGTACTGCCGCATCATCTCGCTGCCCATCGCCCAGGCGGTGCGGGCCAGCCCGTCCTCACCGATGACCAGGCCTTCGTCGCCCTCCCCTGAGCCAGCCCCCGCCACGGTGCTCTCTCCCGGGACTCTGTCGGCATCGAGATGATCCTCCGCGGACCGCCTGAGATCGCGCTGCTGTGCTGCCTGTCGCTGTGCTGCCTGTCGCTGGTGTGCCATGTCCGCACAGTAGCCCAGACCGGGGACATCTCCCTGGCCTCAGGCCGGGTGGATCTCCAGACGGCGCCCGTCAGGGTCCTGCACCACCAAGGCGGAGACCGGGCCCTCCGCTCGATGGACGGGGTGGCCGGCGGCCTCGAGACGTGCAGCCAGTGCGTCGAGCTCCTCAGGGGTCTGGAAACCCAGCAGCACCGGGGCGTTGAGTCCGGCCGGATTGTGTCCGCCCGGAGGCGGTTCGACCGCCGGTCCCGGCTTGTCTCCGCCGGGAGCGTGAAGACCGATCATCCCGCTCGGAGCCTCCGGCACGGCCAACGGCACCCACCCCTCGGCCTCCTGGCCCGGAATCGGCTCGTAGCCCAGATGCGAGAAGAATGCGACATCCGCACCCGGGTCCTCAGAGCTGCGCACCGCCACCACGGTCAGACCGTCCACCGCGCCCACCGGCGGTCCCGCGGTGCAGAGATCAGGCTCCTCGTGGAACCAGACGCCCTCCCCGGACGGCCCGGTGACCCCCGCGTGGCGTCGCTCCGCGTGCTCCCACCACAGACTGCGCAGCCCATCCTCCTGGAGTCGGGCCGCGGTGTGACGCGCGTCTTCGGCCAGGAAGACCAGATGGGTCTCTCCGTGCACGGCCCCGGTGACGGCCGGACGATCCGGGGCCAGCTGATGGAGGGCCACGCGGCCGGCAGCGGCCCTGAGGATGCCGGCGTCGCCCTCCCGGGAGGGCCTCTGCGGCGTCATCCCGAGCAGCTCCAGGAAGTCGGCCATCGCCGCGGGCCGTTCGGTGAATCGGCGCAGGCACAGCGGATGGGCCGGTGAGCCGTTGGCATGGTGCGTCATCGCAACTCCTCCTTGATGTGGCCGGTTCGTGCCGTCGCCGGATCTCCCCGTCCTGATGTCACAGCTGCGCCCGACCTCCGGCGCAGAGGGCCGCCGCGGGGCGGCCGGCCCGCCGACTCACCCACCATCGGTTGCGTCACACAACATTCTGGCGGCGTTCCGGTGATACAAAGTTCCCATGACCGACGCCGCAGAAGAAGACTTCCACGACCTCGACCGCTACGTAGCCCTCCCCCGGCTTCAGGGTCTGACCATGAGCCCCGACGGCCGCCGCCTGGTCACCACGGTGACCACGCTCGATGAGAAGGGCACGGGCTACGTCAATGCGCTCTGGGAGATCGACCCCCTCAGCGAGCGCGACGCCCGGCGGCTGACCCGCAGCGCCCGGGGCGAGGCAGGCCCAGCGTTCTCGGCCTCCGGAGACCTCTGGTTCACCTCCGCCCGCCCCAGCGAGGAGGGCGACTCCTCGGACACGGCGCTGTGGCGCCTCCCGGCCTCTGGCGGCGAGGCCGCCCTGGTCAACCGGCGTCCCGGCGGCGTGAGCCGCGTGCACTGCGCTCCCGGCGCCGACGTCGTCGTCGTCACCGCACCGCTGCTGACCGGCGCAGCAGATGAGGACCAGCACGCCGCCCTGCACGCAGCCCGCGAGGACGCCTCGGTCAACGCGATCCTCCACACCTCCTATCCGGTCCGCCACTGGGACCACGACCTGGGCCCGGCACGGCCCGCACTCTTCACCGTGGACGAGGAGCAGACGCCGACGGCCTCGCGCCCTCGCACCGGAGACGAGCTCCCCCGCCGGCTGCGCCACGTCACCGAGGGCCTCGGCTCCCTCTACGGTGAGGAGGTCACGCTCAGTCCCGACGGCACCTGGGCGCTGATCTCTGTGCACGTCCCGGAGGCTCGCGCGGACCGTCGCACCGCCCTGGCCCTGGTGGACCTGGCCAGCGGAGAGCGCCGCATCATCGCCGACGACGTGGAGCATGATCACACCCCAGGACCCATCAGCCCTGACGGACGCACCGCCGTGGTGACCATGACCCGGCGCCCGGTGCCCTCTCGGGCACCCGTGCCCCGCCTGCACCTGATGGACCTGGAGACCGGCGAGCTCAGCCCCACCGGGCACGCCGACCTCTGGCTGGCTCCCTTCGACTGGCTGCCGGACGGATCCGGATTCATCGCCGGAGCAGACGCGGACGGGCGCGGCCCGCTGTTCCGCGTGGACGTCGCCGACGGTCGCGTCACCCAGCTGACCCACGACGATGCCACCTACTCGACCGCCGTCGTCGCCCCTGACGGATCCGCCGTCTATGGCGTGCGCGCCAGCTACGCCTTCCCGCCCGAAGCGGTCCGGGTGGCTCTCACCGACGGCGCCGTGACCCGGCTGAAGAACCCGGTGCCGCGTCCGGAGCTTCCCGGTCGACTCACCGAGGTGGAGACCACCGCTGCCGACGGCGTGCGACTGCGCGCCTGGCTGGCCCTCCCGGAGGGCGCCGACGCCGAGGCTCCCGCCCCGCTGCTGCTGTGGATCCACGGAGGCCCCTTGAGCTCCTGGAACGCCTGGTCCTGGCGGTGGAACCCCTGGCTCATGGTCGCCCAGGGCTACGGCGTCCTGCTCCCTGACCCGGCCCTGTCCACGGGCTACGGCCAGGAGTTCGTCCAGCGAGGCTGGAACTCCTGGGGAGACAAGCCCTTCACGGACCTGATGAGCATCACCGACGCCGCCGAGGCCCGAGAGGACGTCGACGAGACCCGCACCGCCGCCATGGGCGGATCCTTCGGCGGATACATGGCCAACTGGGTGGCCGGGCACACCGATCGGTTCTCCGCGATCGTCACCCACGCCTCCCTGTGGGCACTCGACCAGTTTGGACCCACCACGGATGCGTCCTTCTTCTGGCGCCGGCAGATCGACGCCGCCATGGAGGAGAAACACTCGCCGCACCGCTTCGTGGAGGAGATCGTCACCCCGATGCTCGTGATCCACGGGGACAAGGACTACCGCGTGCCCATCGGGGAGGGCCTGCGGCTGTGGTACGAGCTGCTGGAGCGCTCCGGGCTCCCGGCCGACGCCGACGGCAGCACCGTCCACCGGTTCCTCTACTACCCGCAGGAGAACCACTGGATCCTCACTCCGCACCACGCGAAGATCTGGTACGAGGTGGTGCTCAGCTTCCTGGCCGACCACGTCCTGGGCGACGAACGGGCGCTGCCCGTCCAGCTCGGGCTGACTCCGCCGCCGTCGGGCGCCGAGGCGCGGAGCAGGGAGTCAGCACCCGAGGACGACGCCCTGCCGCACGCGGCCTCCAGCTGACCTGAGACTGCCCCGATCAGCCTGACGGCCCGGGGCAGGCTGACGGGCCGGCGCGGAGCCCCGTCCCCTCAGCGGCGGATCTCGAACCCGGAGTCCGGGAGGGCTGCCAGCTCGTCAGCGGTGGCCGCCCGTTCCTCCACCTGGTCCACGCGAGCGTTCTTCGGCCCGTGGTGGCACCAGCGGATCAGGGCGTCCACGGCAGGGCCCTGGCCTCCGACGACGATCTCGACCGCGCCGTCCTCCGTGTTGCGCACCCAGCCGGTGAGGCTGAGGTCCTCGGCCTCCGCCTGGGCGGAGGCCCGAAAGAACACTCCCTGGACCCGGCCGGTCACGCGCAGCATCCGACCGGTGGTGCATCGGCTCCGAGGAGTCTGGTGGTCTGCCATGTCACCAGTGAACCAGGCCGTCCCGCGGACCACCACCCCGGTGGTAATGTGCCGCACATGTCATCGCTGTCTGAGCTGCTGAGCCCTGAGGGCATCCGCCTCGACGCCGAGGTCGCCGACTGGCGGGAGGCCGTCCGCACCGCCGGAACTCTGCTGGAGGCCCAGGGAGTCGCCGACACCGACTACACCCGGGCCATGATCACCACGGTCGAGGAGAAGGGCCCCTACATCGTGGTGGCCCCCGGCTTCGCCCTCCCCCACGCCCGCCCCACCGACGGCGTGGCCCGCACCGGGCTGGCCTGGCTGCGGCTGGCCACGCCGGTGCCCTTCGGACATGACTCCCACGACCCGGTCTCGCTGGTCGTGGCCCTGGCCGCCGTGGACTCCTCGGCCCATACTCGGGCCATGGCGCAGCTGGCCCGCAGACTGGCCGAGCCTCCGACGCGGGAGGCGCTCGACCTGGCAGGATCCGCGCAGGAGGTCCTCCACGTGCTCGACGGCGGAAAGGCCTCTGGAGAACGGCACCACCGCAACACCCCGGACACGGCCGCAGAGGCCGAGGACCGGCATCTCATCCTCACCGTGTGCGGCAACGGACTGGGCACCTCCCTGTTCCTCAAGAACACCCTCGAGCAGGTGCTGGACACCTGGGGCTGGTCCCGGCATGTGACCGTCGAGGCCACCGACACGATCTCCGCCCGGGGACGGGCGTCCGAGGCGGCGGCGATCCTCACCTCCGGGGAGATCGCGAAGACGCTCGGCGACGTCGGCGTGCCCGTCCGTGTCGTGGAGAACTTCACCAGCACCGGCGAGCTCGACGCCGCCCTGCGCGACCTCTACGACATCTGATAAGGACCCCGCATGGATCTTCTGATCACCGCCGCCCAGTTCCTCGTCAACGAGATCCTCAGCGTGCCCGCGTTCCTCATCGGCATCATCACCGGCGTGGGGCTGGTGGCGCTGCGCCGCTCCGCCGGGCAGGTCATCGGCGGGGCGCTGAAGGCCACTCTCGGCTTCCTGCTCATCGGCGCGGGCGCCACACTGGTGGTCGCCTCCCTGGACCCGCTGGGGGTCATGATCCAAGATGCCACAGGTGCTCACGGCGTCGTCCCCACCAATGAGGCGATCGTCGGCATCGCTCAGGAGCTCCATGGTGCGCAGGTGGCCTGGTTGATGATCCTCGGCTTCGCCGTCTCCCTGGTGCTGGCTCGGTTCACCCCGCTGCGCTATGTGTTCCTGACCGGTCATCACATCCTGTTCATGGCCACCCTGCTGACCATCGTGCTGGCCACCGGCGGGTACTCCGGCGCCGTCACCGTCATCGTCGGCGGTGCGCTCCTGGGCATCCTGATGGTCTCCCTGCCCGCCTTGGCACACCCCTGGACTCGCCGCATCACGGGGGACGACTCCATCGCCATCGGGCACTTCGGCACCGCCGGCTATGTAGCCGCCGGAGCGGTCGGCCGGCTGGTGGGCGGGCGGTCCAGCCGCTCCACCGAGGAGCTGAAGCTGCCGGAGTCGCTGCGCTTCCTCCGCGACTCGATGGTGGCCACGGCACTGTCCATGGTGCTGATGTATGTGGTCGTCGCCGCGATCTCCGTGGCCCGCGAGGGCGAGTCCGCGTACGAGGCCTTCGACGGCGGGGCGGAGAACCTGGGCAACTTCCTGATGCAGGCGGTCACGCAGGGGCTGCAGTTCGGGATCGCGGTGGCGGTGATCCTCTTCGGGGTGCGCACCATCCTGGGCGAGATCGTGCCGGCGTTCCAGGGCATCGCGGCCAAGCTGGTGCCGGGCGCGATCCCGGCGCTGGACGCTCCCATCGTCTTCCCCTACGCGCAGAACGCGGTGCTGGTGGGCTTCCTCTCCAGCTTCACGGGTGGGCTGCTCGGGCTGGCTGTGCTCTCGCTGTGGCTGAACCCTGCCTTCGGCCTGGCCCTGATCCTCCCCGGGCTGGTGCCGCACTTCTTCACCGGCGGCGCCGCCGGGGTCTACGGCAATGCGACCGGCGGACGTCGGGGTGCGGCCGCCGGAGGCTTCGTCAACGGGCTGCTGATCACGTTCCTGCCGGCCGGGCTGCTGCTGGTGCTCGGTGACTTCGGCGAGGCGAACACCACCTTCGGCGACACCGACTTCGGCTGGTTCGGGATCCTCATCGGCTTCGGCGCCTCGATCGGCTCGGTGGGCGGGCTGGTCGTGGTCTCCGCCCTGGGCCTGCTGGTGCTGGGCTCGGCGATCCTCGTCCAGAAGAAGGTCGTCGACGTCGGCTGGGACCCCTCCCCGCATCGCAGCCGACCGGGTACAGCCCTCGACGGCGAGACAGACTCCTCGGCCGACGCCGACACAGCGACGACCGACTCAGGGGCATCTGCCGCGCCACCGCCGAAGATCGCTCCGCCGCGTGGGGCCCCGGCGCCGCCGCCGCGCCCGTGAGCACGACGGCGGCGGGTGACGTCGGCCGGTGCCCCGTGACGTCCGATCTGCCCGACGGCCCGCCCGCCGCTCACCAGCGTTCCAGCACCGTGCCCGTCCGGGTCTGCTCGTCGTAGCTGTAGACCTCCCGGCCGTCGATCCAGGTGCGCAGCACCCGGTTCCGGGTGTCCAGCGGGTCGCCGGACCAGAGGACCACATCGGCGTCCTTGCCGACCTCGAGGGAGCCGATGCGCTCGGCGGCGCCGATCACCTCCGCCGGGTTGATGGTGACCGCCTTCAGCGCCTCGGCGGGGTCCATCCCTTCGCGGACAGCCAGCGCCGCCTGGTGCATCAGAAAGTCGATGGGCACCACCGGGTGGTCGGTGATCAGGGAGACCTTGACACCGGCCTCCGAGAGGATGCGCGGGGCCGCCGCCGTGCGGTCCCGCACCTCGACCTTGCTCCGGGAGACGATCATCGGCCCGTAGAGCACCGGGATGCCGCGGGCGGCGATGACATCGGCGATCTTGTAGGACTCGGTCCCGTGGTCCAGCACGAGCTCATAGCCGAACTCGTCGGCCAGCCGGATGGCCGTGGCGATGTCATCGGCGCGGTGGCAGTGCTGCCGCCACGGGATCTCGCGGTCCAGGACCTTCACCAGAGCCTCTGAGATGAGGTCGGCGTCGCGCTCGCCCTGGGGCTTCTCCGCCCACCGCCGGGCCTCGGTGAACGCCTTGCGCATGGTCATCGCGACGCCCAGGCGGGTGTTGGGCGTCTTCTTCTGCTCGCCGTACACCCGCTTGGGGTTCTCCCCGAGGGCGGCCTTGAGCCCGGACGGCGACCGCAGCACCATCTCATCGACGATCCAGCCGTGGGTCTTGATGGCCACGGCGAGGCCTCCGATGGGGTTGGCCGATCCGGGATTGACGTTGACGCTGGTGATCCCACCGGCCAGGGCGTCGTCGAAGCCGACCTCGGTGGGGTTGATGGCGTCCAGGGCGCGGGCCGCGGCGGTGACCGGGTCGGTGGTCTCGTTGACGTCGGCGCCGGCCCACCCTTCGCCCTCCTCATGCACACCGAGGTGGACGTGAGCGTCCACGAGACCGGGCAGCACCCAGCGGCCGGCGGCGTCGATGACCTCGTGACCTGCGGGGATCTCAGCCTCAGCACCGAGCGCGGCGATCCGACCCTCGGTGACCACGATCCGACCCTCGACCGGCGCGGAGGTGACCGGCACGAGGTGCGCATTGTCGATGACATAGTTTCTCTCTGCAACCATAAGGGAACTCTAGCATCGACGGTTGCAGCGAAGAACTGAGCTGTTAGGGTCCGTAGGTGGCGGCGCCGGAGCTGCCCCATCGGCAGGCGCCGCACCGGCCGCCCCTCTGACAGGAGGCGGCCCCTACGGAACGTCCCACGATGAAGGAGGTCTTCGCATGACGACCACCGTCCACGACGTGACGGACCAGTACCCCACCCGCCAGGGCGACGCGCCCCGGGTGATCCCCCGCCAGGACCCGGTGGTGCAGGGCACCGCCGACCAGGGCCCGATGGACGCCGCCACACTGCGCGGCTTCGACGAGAAGGGCTACCTGACCATGGAGAAGCTCATCAGCGACGAGGAGCTGACGCTCTTCCGCGACGAGCTCGCCCGCCTGGCCGACGACCCGGAGGTCAAGTCCGACGAACGCACCGTCGTCGAGGCCACGTCCCAGGAGGTCCGGTCGATCTTCGACATCCACCGCAGCAACGAGGTGTTCCGGAGGATCGCCCACGATCCGCGGATCGTGCGGAGGGCCGAGCAGATCCTGGGCTCCCAGGTGTACATCCACCAGAGCCGGATCAACTACAAGCCCGGATTCGTGGGCAAGGACTTCACCTGGCACTCGGACTTCGAGACCTGGCATGCCGAAGACGGGATGCCGACCCCGCGGGCGGTGAGCATCTCGATCTCCCTGACCGACAACTACTCCTTCAACGGCCCGCTGATGATCATGCCCGGATCCCACAAGCACTACATCAGCGCGGTGGGCACCACGCCGGAGGACAACTTCAAGCAGTCTCTGGTCATGCAGGGCGCCGGTGTGCCGGACCCGGAGACGCTGACGGAGTTCGCCGACCGTTTCGGCATCGATGTGCTGGAGGGTCCGGCCGGCGGAGCCATCATGTTCGACTCGAACTGCATGCACGCCTCCAACGGCAACGTCACCCCGTACCCGCGGTCCAACGTGTTCATCGTCTACAACTCGGTGGAGAACGCTCCGGCAGAGCCGTTCGCCGCCCCGGCGCCACGACCCGAGTTCCTCGGAAGCCGCGACGTCACCCCGATCGGCTGAGCACTCAGAACCCCTCCCCGGGACCCGCTGACCGGCCCTCGGGACGGGCGATGGCCCCATCGCGCCCGCGGTGGGGCCATCACTGTGCTGACGTCGCCACGACGCCAGGCCCATGGACTCGCAGGCGCCACTCAGCGGGGTCGCTGCAGGGCGATGACCGCGTCCATGTCATCATCCGGGGCCAGCCGATTCCGGTCCGTGACCCCACAGGCGGTGCACCGGTGGATGAGGATGAAGCCCTTCTTCCCGGAGTGGTCGACGCCGACCGGCGCCATCACGGCCCCGCAGTCGGCAGACCGGTCCCCCGGCACGACGTCCACATGCCGTGAATGCAGGCAGAACGGGCAGTGGTTGCGGTAGCTGCCCCCGGAATGTCGGCTGACCTCCCGGCCGCAGTGCCCGCAGACGAATCCGGTGTTCTCCACCTCTCGACCGCCGGGCGCGTAGCTCATGGAGTCTCCCCCACGGCACCTCCGGCCTCAGCGCGCGCCATGGCTGAGGCGTAGAGGCACACGGTGGCCGCGGTGGCGACGTTCAGCGACTCTGCCTGCCCGTAGAGCGGGATGGAGACCCGACGATCGGCGAGCCCACGCTGCTCGGAGCTGAGCCCGTGGGCCTCATTGCCCAGCAGCCACAGCGTCGGGGATCCGAGATCCTCCATCTCCGGCAGCGGGACCTCTCCTCCGCCGTCGGCGGCCAGCACCTGCAGCCCCGCGCTCCTGGCGATGGCCACCAGCCGCTGCGGGTCCGTCCCGGTGAGCAGCGGGAGGTGGAAATGCGAGCCCGCAGCGGAGCGGACCACCTTCGGCGCCCAGGGATCCACGCTGCCCGGCGTGAGCACGACGGCCGCCGCACCGGCGGCGTCGGCGGTGCGGATGATGGTGCCGGCATTGCCCGGGTCCTGGACTCCGAGCAGGCCTGCGACCAGCCCAGCCGGCGCTCCTGAGCTCGCGGGCCCGCCGAGCAGGGACTCCAGCGGATCGGCCCCGCCGTCGCTCGCCCCCGTCTGCGGGATGCGGCACACGGCCAGCACTCCCTGAGAGGTCTCGGCGTCTCCCATGGCTGCCAGGACCTCCGCAGTGGCCTCGCGCAGGAAGAACCGCGCCGGCCGCGGAAGGGCGGCCTGCGGGTCGAAGAGAACACCCCGGGCCTGGTCCAGCAACGCCTGGAGATCCGGATGGGCGCTCAGCGCCTCGGCGTCGAAGAAGAGCGCGTCCAGCTCCGGCAGGCCCTTGACGGCGGAAGCCGGGTGACGCGCCGCGCCGTCGGGGACGCCCTCCCAGCGGCGCAGCCACAGGGTCAGCGCCTCCCGCACAGGCTGAGGACCTTCGGCGAGGAAGAGCCGCTGACGACGCCGGCCCGCCCGGGTCGCCAGCGAGGCCACCTTCTTCACGCGGTCCGCATGGGGGTTGTTCAGCACTGCAGGATCAGTCATGGTCCTCATTCTTCCTCACCGGTGGCCGCAGCGGCCCCGACGTCGCCGATCCGTCAGAGCTCCCTGCGCGGACATGACGACGGCGCCCGCCCCTGGTGTCCAGGGGCGGGCGCCGTCCACAGCTGGTCTCAGCCGATCAGGCTCAGGCGGCCTTCTTGGCGTTGACGTCCTGCGGCAGAGCCTTGCGCGCCACGTCCACCAGGGTCTCGAAAGCCTTGGCGTCGGAGACGGCGAGCTCAGCCAGCATGCGACGGTCGACCTCCACCTCAGCGGCCTTCAGGCCCTGGATGAAGCGGTTGTAGGTCAGACCGTGGGCGCGGGACGCAGCGTTGATGCGCTGGATCCACAGGCGGCGGAAGTCGCCCTTGCGCTTCTTGCGGTGCTGGTAGTTGTAGGTGTAGCTGTGCAGCAGCTGCTCCTTGGCCTTCCGGTAGAGGCGGGAACGCTGACCGCGGTAGCCGGAGGCCCGGTCGAGGACCTTGCGGCGCTTCTTGTGGGCGTTGACCGCCCTCTTCACTCGTGCCACGTGAAATCTCCTAGTGCAGTGAGTCTTCTGGTGTTCATAGGCCCGGGAGGCGGCATGCTCATCGGCATGCCACGCCGCCCAGAGGCCCGGTCATCGGGATCGAGGTCGCAGGACGCTCAGATGCCCAGCATCCGCTTGATGCGCTTCTCGTCGGCCTTGGTGACAATGCGGTCACCGGCCAGACGACGCGTCAGGCGGGAAGACTTGTGCTCCAGGTAGTGGCGACGGTTGGCCTGCTGGCGCTTGATCTTGCCGGAGCCGGTCAGCTTGAATCGCTTCTTGGCCCCGGAGTGGGTCTTCATCTTCGGCATGGTGCCGTTCTCCTTACATCGTGCGGACCTGCAACGCCTACGAGGCCCGTCCGTCGACCCCGGAACGTATCCGAGGCCTCGGCCGGGCAGCGGCGCAGAGGTGGGGCCGACCGGCGTCGCGTCTCCGACGTCCCGGCGAAGGACGCCGTGGACGAGGGTGTCGCGGGCCTCGGCCCCCTTGTCATAGGAACGACAGGATGTTGACGCGTGACGCGCAGGCACATCCTGCCGTGAACCCGAAGAGCCATTCTACGCCATGCGGCACCGGAAGGCATGTTGGGCATGCAGAGGCCCTCCGTCGCAGATCCGACGGAGGGCCACTGTGATGATCTTCTGCGGCGGACCGCAGAGATCTAGAGGTTCTTCAGCTCGTCCGGGAGGTAGTCAGCCATGGAGTTGGACAGCGGCTTGACGTCCTTCTTCTCCGTGGAGACCCGCTCCTGGTTCTTGCGGGCACGCTTCGAGGGGGTGCCCTTGGGCTCCGCCTCTGCGGCCTCGGCCGCTGCTTCGGCGGCCTCCTGCTTCTTGACCTCTGCCTTGGTCTTCAGCGGTCCGACGACCATCACCATGTGACGCCCGTCCTGACGCGGGGAGGACTCGACCGAGCCCAGGTCCCCCACGTCCTCCGCGAACCGCTGGAGCAGTCGGACACCCATCTCCGGGCGCTGCTGCTCACGACCGCGGAACTGGATCATGGCCTTGACCTTGTCACCGGCGGAGAGGAATCCTCGGGCGCGGCTGACCTTGGTCTCATAGTCGTGGTCGTCGATCTTGAGACGGAACCGGACCTCTTTGAGCGTGGTCGTGGTCTGGTTCTTCCGGGATTCACGAGCCTTGACAGCGGCCTCGTACTTCCACTTGCCGAAGTCCATCAGCTTGCAGACGGGAGGCTTCGCGCGGGGCGCGACCTCGACCAGGTCCAGACCGGCCTCGGAGGCCAGCCGCTGGGCGTCCTCGATCCTGACGATGCCGACCTGCTCCCCCTGCGGGCCGACCAGGCGGACCTCCGGAACTCGGATCCGTTCGTTGATGCGTGGTTCGCTGATCTGTCCAACTCCTGTTTGATGACGATGGCGAGTGGGCGTCGTCGGTGTGGAACCCCGATGGCGGGGTGCGAGATGACGCCCGCTTCGGCGCTCAGGGCGCGCATCGCGCGCCTACCGAGACATGTGACAAGCTTACCAGCATGCAGAGTGACCAGAACAACCGTCCCGACGCCACCCCCTCCTCCGAGGGGCCCGACGTCGAGGGGATCAAGCAGGCCGTGGACCAGCAGGCCCGAGACATCGCCGAAGTCCCGGCCGTGGAGCTGATCAACACCGTGGCCGTGCACCTGATGAGTGCGGCCGCCGTCAAGACCGGCCTCGCCGACGACCCGGAGGCCGAGGCGCTGAAGGACCTGGACGAGGCACGCAAGCTCATCACCGCCCTGGCCGGCCTGGTCACGGCGGCCGCCCCGGAGGTCGGCTCCACCCACGCCGCGCCGCTGCGCGACGGCCTCCGCTCGCTGCAGCTGGCCTTCCGCGAGGAGTCGCTCGTGCCGGACGCACCAGGCAAGGGCCCCGGCGAGAAGTGGACCGGTCCGGTCAACTGACCCGACGCCGCTGACCGTCCCAGCGCAGCGCCCACCCGGCCCGAGGGCCGACTCAGGAGGGAGCGCCGTCTCCGGCGGCGAGCCATGCCTGAGTCGGCCCCACGAAGGCCAGCACCAGGGCCACGGCGGCCGGGACGAGGAACAGCGCACCGACCTGCCACACCCCCGAGGCGAAGAAGCTGAACGAGAGCACCACGATCATCAGCTGCAGGACCATCGCCGGAGTGCGGGCACCGGGCGCCCCCATGAACAGCCGGAAGCCCAGCAGGATCAGCACTGCCGCCAGCAGCAGATAGAGCACCAGCATCGCGATGTAGCCGACAGTGTCGAGCTGCTCAGGCTCCGAGGCGACGAACTGCGCCACGGAGCTGAAGCCCACGGCGAGCCCCTGCATCAGCAGGATCAGGAAGATCAGCCACACCGGCCACGGCCGCGGCCTGGCCTGGGTGAAGCGTCGGGGCCCCTGCGGGGCGTTGAAGTCCGGCTGGGGAGAGTCCTTCTCGGGCATGCCCACCATTGAACCACCCGGGCCCTATGAGCGCCCGGCCGGGGAGTCCCTCCGGCGGCATTCCGTCCAGTCCGCCCGCGCTGCCGGACCGCCGACATGGCCGCACCCGACGTCCGACCTCTCCGGCAACCCTGCCGATGCTCGGGGGCCCAGGGCCGTCCACCAGACTGTGACGCCCCTTGAGGACCGCACGCGGGGCACACGCAAGTCGCCCCAGGTCAGCCCGGGAGGCCGCCGAGGCGACCTCTCTGCGCCCGCCGGATCACACTTTCTGCTGTGAGCAATGCCACAGCGTTTCGGGCGTATTTCTGCCCTGCGAAGTCTTGTTTGCATCCTGTTAACGTGTCAGCCTTGAACACGTACTTCTCCGGGCTGGCAGTCCTCTGACTCTGCCTGCGCGACTGCGCCCTACGGTCAGGTCCCGCACCGACAACTGAAGCTTCTGTCCTTCCGGAGGCGGCACGGACTCCCCGAGGCCTACCCCTGGGCCCCGGGTCGAGGAACTGCCGCAGCACCCCACCCGAGCAACAGCGTCCCACCACCGGACGCAAGGAGTAGTGATTCCCATGGATTGGCGCAGCCGAGCAGCGTGCCTGGACAAGGACCCCGAGCTCTTCTTCCCCGTGGGCAACACCGGCCCCGCCCTGCTCCAGATCGAGGAGGCCAAGAGCGTGTGCCGCCGGTGCCCCGTGATGGACACCTGCCTGCAGTGGGCGCTGGAGACCGGCCAGGACGCTGGCGTCTGGGGCGGCATGAGCGAGGACGAGCGCCGAGCGCTGAAGCGTCGCGCCGCACGCGCGCGCCGGGCCTCCTGAGGCCCGCGTCCGGACAGGACGCCGCAGCAGCCCACCACGGACGACGGGGCGGGACTCTCCTCTCGGAGCAGTCCCGCCCCTTCGTCTGTCGTTCGCCTGTCGTACGTCTGTCGCTGCACACCGCAGCGCCCAGGACGGATCAGTGGTGCTGCGGGCCCAGGATCGGCGCCTTCAGCACCGCACGTGTGCCGACCGGTTCGCCGTCGGGTCCCTCACCGTGGTCCCAGTCGATCACCCCGGAGAGCTCTCCCCGCACCAGCGTCCTGACGATCTGCAGGCCCAGGCCCGGCTCCCAGTCCGTCTCCGGCAGCCCGACGCCGTCGTCGACGATCTCCAGCTCCAGCCGCTCCCGGCCGGCCGCGTCCGCTGAGCGACTCACCACCATGCGTACGGTCAGGCTGCGCCGGGTCGGATCCGGGCCGAAACCATGCTCCACGGCATTGGCCACCACTTCGGTGATGACCAGCGCCAGCGGAGTCACCATGTCCGGCGGCAGCTGGCCGAAGCTCCCCTCCAGGTGCGTCTCCACCCTGCGCTCGGACTGGGCCATCTCCGCGGCGAGCCTCAGCTGCCGGCGCATCAGCTCATCGACGTCGACGCTCTCCTCCAGCCCCTTCGACAGGGAGTCGTGGACCATCGCGATGGTCTCCACGCGACGCATCGCCCGACGCAGCCCGGCCCGGCCCTCCTCCGAGTCCATGCGCCGCGACTGCATCCGCAGCAGCGCCGAGACCGTCTGGAGATTGTTCTTCACCCGGTGGTGGATCTCCTTGATGGTCGCGTCCTTGCTCATCAGCTGGCGATCACGGCGCCGCAGCTCGGTGACGTCTCGGCACAGCACCAGGGCGGCGAACCGCTCGCCGTCCTTGTACAGCGGGATGGACCGCAGCGTCACCGCGGCCCCGTGGGCCTCGAGCTCAGCACGCATCGCCCGGCGACCCGTCAGCAGCAGCGGCCGGGTCTCATCCACCACACCACCGGTGGAGCGTTCGAGCTCCGCCCCGATCCCGGCCAGGGAGCGGCCCTCCAGCGAGTCCGCCACTCCCAGCCGGGACAGCGCGGAGACGGCGTTGGGGCTGGCGAAGGCGATCTTGCCCTCGACGTCCAGACGCAGCAGCCCGTCCCCCACCCTCGGGGCTCCGCCGTAGGCGCTGAACTCCACGTGGGTCTCCGGCCACCGCCCCTGGCCCACCATGACCAGCAGATCGGCGGCGCAGCGCCGGTAGGTCAGCTCCAGCCGGGACGGGGTGCGCAGGGCGGTGACCGAGAAGTGCAGGGTCATCACCGCCAGGGTGCGACCCCCGCGGATCAGCGGGATCGCGGTGACCCGCATCCGGGCCGGGGCGGGCCGGCCCTCATCCGAGGAGTTCGTCTCCACCTGATAGCGCCAGGCCCGTTCCACCATGGGTTTGAGGTCCGCACGGATCCTGTCCCCGACGACGTCACGGTGCACCACCGTCTGTGTCGTGGAGGGGCGCGCCTGGGCCAGCGCGATGAAGGACCTGTCCTCCGCGGAGACGAATCCCTCCACGGTGTGAGGAAACCACAGGACCAGGTCGGAGAACGCCAGGTCAGAGAGCATCTGCCAGTCCGCGACCAGCGCATGCAGCCAGTCGGCATCCCCGTCATGCAGGTGCGGGTGGTCGATGAGCGGATCCTCGAAGACGGCCACGGCTCAGGCTCCGATGAGACCGCGCAGGTGCCGCAGCAGCACCGTCAACGACGCGATGTTGTCCGTCTTGAGCTGGTCCACCTCCGCCACCAGCCGCTCTGCCCGACTGATCTTCGCCTCGTTCTCCCGGCGCCAGGCCGCCATGCGCTCATCCGGCGTGCCCGGTTCGGTGCTCTTCAGCACCGAGGTCGTGACATCCCGGATCGCGTGGTAGAGCTCGTCACGCTGCGCGCCGCGGGCCAGCGCCTGCCACTTGTCCTTCCGCGGCAGCCCCGTGATGCGCTCCAGGAGCGAATCGGCGCTGAACTCGTCGTAGACCGTGTAGTACACACCCGCCACCTCGGCGGAGTCGACGCCGAGCTCCCGGGCCACGTCGGCGACGTCGAGCAGCGAGAATGTCTCGAACAGCTCGGAGACCCAGCGTGCCAGGTCCTCCGGCATGCCGGTGGCCAGCACCTCCTCCTTCTGCTGCAGAACGCGTTCCCGGTCCCCGCCCCGCAGGTGCTCCGAGAGGTTGCCGTACAGCGGTCGCAGGTGCTCGGCGAACAGCTCGACATCCTGCTGCACCGTGGTGCCCCGGGGGGCGTGGTTGACGCACCACCGGACCGCGCGGTCCAGCAGGCGCCGCATGTCAAGGTAGGTCAGCGCCCACCGCTCGCGGGGGAAGCTCACCGGCAGGCTGCGCATCGCGGCGTCGAACTCATCGAGGCGGAACAGTTCCCGCACCGTGGCGAAGGCCCGCACCACCTGAGCCTCCGAGGCGAAGGTCTCCTCCATCGCGCGGAAGACGAAGGTCGCCCCACCCATGTTGATCACGTCGTTCGCCAGCACAGTGGCGATGATCTCCCGATGCAGCGGATGCCGTGGCAGCTCCGAGGCGAAGCGGGAGGTGATCTCCTCGGGGAAGTAGTCCTCCAGCAGGGAGGTGAACCAGTCGTCGTCGGGAAGGTCCGAAGCCACCAGCGCACCCTTGAGCTGGATCTTCGCATAGGCCACCAGCACCGCCAGCTCCGGGGAGGTCAGCGGCTGGGACGCATCCCGCCGCTCCTCGAGCTGAGCGTCGGAGGGCAGCACCTCCAGCTCTCGGTCCAGTCCGGCAGAGTCCTCCAACCAGCCCATGAGCCGCTGGAAGCTCGGCGACCAGTCGCCCATCCGATGCCGGTCGGTCATGAGCAGGATGTTCTGGTCCCGGTTGGTCTGCAGGACCAGCTCGGCGACGTCGTCGGTCATCTCCCGCAGCAGCTCGTCCCGCTCCTCGGCCGCCAGGTGGCCCGAGGAGATCAGCTGGTCCACCAGGATCTTGATGTTGACCTCGTGGTCCGAGCAGTCCACGCCGGCGGAGTTGTCGATGGCGTCGGTGTTGAGCCGCACCCCCTGCTGGGCCGCCTCGATGCGGCCGGCCTGGGTGAGACCCAGGTTGCCGCCCTCGCCCACCACGCGGGCCCGCACCTGCCGACCGTCGACGCGGATGCCGTTGTTCGCGCGGTCGCCGACCTCCTCGTGGGTCTCGTGCGAGGCCTTCACATACGTGCCGATCCCGCCGTTGTACAGCAGGTCCACCGGGGCCTGCAGCAGCGCATGGAGCAGCTCCGGCGGCGTCATGACCTCGACGCCGGCCGGAAGGTCGAACCGCCGTCGCATCGGCTCCGTGATGGTGATCGTCTTCGCCGTGCGGGAGAAGACGCCGCCGCCGGCAGAGATCAGCGACTCGTCGTAGGCGTCCCAGCCGGACCGTCCGGCCGTGAACAGCCGCTGGCGCTCCCGGAAGGATGCGCCGGAGTCGGGGTCCGGGTCGATGAAGATGTGCAGGTGGTTGAACGCCGCCACCAGCCGGATGTGCTCCGAGAGCAGCATTCCGTTGCCGAACACGTCCCCAGACATGTCACCGATGCCGATGACGGTGAAATCCTCGCTCTGGGTGTCGTGGCCCAGCTCCGAGAAGTGCGACTTCACCGACTCCCAGGCGCCGCGGGCGGTGATGCCCATCGCCTTGTGGTCATAGCCCACTGAGCCGCCCGAGGCGAAGGCATCGCCCAGCCAGTGCCCGTACTCGGCGGAGACCGCGTTGGCCGTATCGGAGAACGTGGCCGTGCCCTTGTCCGCGGCCACCACCAGGTAGGCATCGTCGCCGTCGTGCCGGACCACGTTCTCCGGTGCCACGATCTCCATCTGCCCGTCGCGCTCCAGCTGGTTGTCGGTGATGTCCAGCAACCCTCGGATGAAGACCTTGTAGGCCTCGCGACCGGCTTCGAACCATGCCCCGCGGTCCTCCGCCGGGTCGGGCAGCTGCTTGGCGTAGAAGCCGCCCTTAGCGCCCGAGGGCACGATCACCGCGTTCTTCACCATCTGTGCCTTCACCAGACCGAGGACCTCCGTGCGGAAGTCCTCCTGACGGTCCGACCAGCGCAGACCGCCACGGGCGACCTTGTCGAAGCGCAGGTGAACCCCTTCCACCTGCGGCGAGTACACCCAGATCTCATGGGCCGGACGGGGCTGCGGAGCCGAGTCGATGGTGCCCGGCGTCAGCTTCAGGGACAGCCAGTCCCGGCCCTGGTAGGCATTGGTCCGCTGCGTGGAGTCGATGAGGTTCAGGAACGTGGAGAGCACCCGGTCGGCGTCGAGGGTGCGCACATTCTCCAGCGCGTCCAGGATCCGCTGACGGGTCTCCTCCATCCGCTCGGCGCGGTCTTCGTCCAGCTGCGGGTCGAAGCGGGCCTCGAAGTAGGCCACCAGCGCGGCCGAGACCTCCGGATTCTGCAGCAGCGCCTCCGCCAGGAAGGCATAGGAGTGCGCGGACCCCAACTGACGCATGTACTTCGCGTAGGCGCGCAGAACCGTCACCTTCTGGATAGACAGCCCGAGCTGCAGGACCAGGCGGGAGAAGATGTCCGACTCGGCGGTGCCCACCAGCACGTGGCTGTAGGCCTCCTTGAGCAGCTCGATCGTCGTGTGCGGATCCACTCCCGCCGGGTAGCAGAGGCCCAGGTCGTACAGGTGGAAGGTCGTGCCGTCGTCGCAGGTCAGCGTGTAGGAGCGCTCGTCCAGGATGGAGAGGCCGAAATCGTCGAGGATCGGCAGCGTGTCCGTCAGCGTCTTGGGCTCGGAGAGGTAGAGCTTCAGCCTCATATGCGCCGAGTCGTCCCCGCGAGGCGGGTAGAACTGCATGCGTGGGCCGTCCTCGGGGTGCCGCTCCAGCGTCTCGAACTGAGTGATGTCCGCCAGGGCGTCGGAGACCTCGTAGAGCACCCGGTAGTCCTCCGGGAAGGCGTCGCCCCACCGGCGGGTCAGGTCCTCCGCCCGACGGCCGGAGTACCGTTCCTCGGCCTCCTGGGTGATGCCCTCGGCCCAGGAGCGGATGGCCCGGGCCAGCCTGTTCTGCAGCTCGTCGACGGTGATCCCCAGCTCGGCGGCATCGCCCGAGAGGCGCATGCGGAAGAACACCCGAGCCAGGACGGATTCGGTCAGCAGGACGTTGAAGTCGATGGACTCCGCGTCGATGTGGCGCCGCAGCTCCTGCTCCACCCGTTGACGCACCGCCGTGTTGTACCGGTCCCTGGGCAGATACAGGATCGCCGTCATGAACCGCCCGTAGTGGTCCTTGCGGAGGAAGAGCTTCACCCGCCGGCGCTCCTGCAGCTGCAGGATCTGCCAGGCAGTCTCCTCGATCTCCTCGATGTCCATCTGCAGCAGCTCGTTGCGCGGATAGATCTCCAGGATCTGCATCAGGTCCGAGCCGGAATGGGAGTCCGGACTGAACCCGGAGCGTGCCAGGAGCTGCTGGGCCCGCGAGCGCAGCAGCGGGATGTTCTGGATCGACTGCGTGTAGGCCCGCTGGCTGAACAGACCCACGAAGCGGCGCTCTCCGCGCACCGACCCGTCCGGGCCGAAGGTCTTCACCGCGACGTAGTCCATGTAGGTGCGGCGACGCACCGTGGAACGGGAGTTCGCCTTGGTGATCACCAGCGCCCGGCGCTCCCGGGCCCTGGCCCGGCCGGCCTCGGAGAGCTCCGTGGTCCGGTGCAGGGTGCCCTTGCCGCGCACCTGGGAGAGGATGCCCAGCCCGGTCTCCTCCAGCGGCTGCAGGTGCACCGAGTCGTCATCGTGCTCATCGAGCTCGTACTCCCGGTAGCCGAGGAACAGGAAGTTCCCATCGGCCATCCAGTCGAGCAGGTCGGCCGACTCCTGGGACTCGTGAAGGCCTTCGGCCTCGCGCAGCAGCCCCGCTGCCCCGCGGGCCTTGCCGATCATGCGGTTCTGGTCCCGGTGGCTCGACTTCACGTCGTCGACGACGCTGTAGAGGCCCCCCACCAGCGCCTCCACCCGCTCGGCGGTGATCACCCGGTCCAGCTCCACGGCGATCCAGGACTCGACGTCGGTGCGCTGCCCCTCGTCGGTCAGCACGGAGAGGTCCGGCAGGGTCTGGGTGTCGCCCGAGGACATGCCGCGCTGCGGAGCCGGGACGGAGCGCACACCCAGGACGTCGGAGCCTTCCGGGGTGCGGCTGACCAGGAAGATGGGGTGGACCACCAGGGACATGGCGTGCCCGTTCCGGGAGATCTCGGCAGTCACCGAGTCCACGAGGTGAGGCATGTCGTCGGTGACGACCAGCACGACGCTGCGGCCCTCCACGGTGACGACGTCCGCCTGCGGCGAGGAGTCCCTGCGGCGGCGGGCGAGCTCCAGATGACGAGCCACCCACTCTCTCTGATGCTCCGAGCTGACGGACCACAGATCCTCCGGAGCGACGTGGGCGAAGTACGCGCTCTCCAGAGTCTCCAGATCATCGTCACCACGAGTCCAGAGGGACTTCTCACCGGTCATGTGCACTCACTCTTTCTGGGTCATCGATGCCCCGGTCATGGGCCGGACCACGGTGTCCGACCGCCCGCACCCAGCCTACCGCCTCAGCAGGCGCCTCCGGCGCGTCGGAAGGGTCGCCCCGGCCAGGTCCGCGATCGCGTGGCGCAGGGCCGACTGGGGAGCCGACTCCGCCAGGACACGGCCGGTGAGCAGGGCGTCATCGCAGGCTGCACGGTCCCAGGGCAGGAAGGTCTCCAGCGCCTCGCCGGACCCGAACCGGTCCCAAGCCTCACGCAGCTGGTCCTCGGGGGCGCGGCCGACCGCCTCGCGCCGAATCTGGTTGATCAGCACCTGAGGCTCAGGGGCCTGCGGCAGGTTGAGCCGCAGGTCGTCCAGCGCCTTGACGAGGCGCGGGAAGGAGACGGGATCCGGCCCTCCGACCGCCAGCAGCGTGTCCGCCTCCTCCACGGCGGTGATCGTGGCCGCGTGCCGCTGCGGGGCGCGGGTGTCGAAGGTCAGCTCCTCGTCGTGCTCCGTGGGTGCGGCGACGTCGACCACCACGTGGGAGAAGTCACGGGCCGCCCGCTGCAGGACCTGGCGCAGGGCCCCGCCCCGCAGTTCGGGCCACCGATCGGCGCGCGGGAGTCCGGTGAGCAGGTGGAGCCGGTAGCCGCAGATGTCCACCACGGTCAGGGCCCGCCGCAGCCGTGCCGCATCGAGCCGCCCGAGGTCCGCCTGGCGGCAGGCCTGCGCCAGCCCTGCCGACTCCTCGAGAAGGCCCAGATGCGTGGCGGCCGAGGATGCGACGGTGTCAGCATCGATCAGCAGCACACGGGCGCCGGTCAGAGCCAGCTCTGCGGCCAGATTGACCGCCACGGTGGTGCGGCCCGGACTGCCCGGAGCTCCCCAGACGGTCGTGATCCCCGGACGTCGCAGCGCGGCACCGGAGTCCTCCTCTCCGGCGTCCTCCTCGGCGGCTGCCCGCAGGTCCGCATTCTGCGGTCCGGCGTCGTCCCGCCCGGTGGTGCCCCGCCGGGCGGCACCAGCTGCGCGTACGGCATCGTCGTCCCGTGCGGAACCGGTTCCGGCTGCCGCCAGGGGCCTGTCGTCCGGTGTGTGCTCCTCCTGTGTGTGCTCCTCCTGTGTGGGCTCCTCCTGTGTGGGCTCCGCCGAGGCGGCCTCGCGCCGGCTCCGGGTCGTCTCGGCCGCGCTGAGCAGTTCGGCCAGCTCTGCGTCCAGCGGGTGCTGCCCTCCAGGAGCGCCCTCACCCTCCTGTGTGCGCCCCGGAGGCGCCTCCGACTCCGCACCGGAGTGGTGCACTGCAGCAGCCTGTACGTCCGCCGGGTCGACGGGGACGTCATCGAGCTCCTTCCCCACCGCCGCTGGAGCGCCCAGGAGATCCTCATCGGCCGACTGCTCGGGGACCGGCAGTCCCCGCAGCGCGTCGGTGAGCGTCTTCGCGTCCACGGTGTCAGGCAGCGCCACGATTCCCAGAGCCCGCAGTCGGGCACGTTCCTCGGAGACGTCGGACACCGCCACCACGACCAGCCCCGGCTCGGTGAACTCCGTCAGCAGGCTTCCCGTGATGGTCTCGGTCTCCCCGATGATCAGAACCGCATCGGCCTTTCCTGTCCGTGCGGCGGCCACCAGCTCTGCGAGGTCTGCGCACCGCCGATCGATAGTCACCGGACCATGGAGTCCCTCGACGGCGGCGATGTGATCCCGCTGAAGGTGACCGGCGGTGATGACCGAGCAGCGCCTCATGGCGCCTCCTCCTCGCCGCCCTCATCCTCATCGGCGTCCTCGCCCTCCGTGGACTCGCCGTCGGGGGCCGATTCGCCCTCATGGTCGGCGGCCGCCGGGGCTGCGCCCGCGGGCACGAGGGACAGAGCCGCCGCCGAGCTCCGCGCAGCGAGCACCTCGGGAAGGTCGTCGGGGGCCACCAGCAGCTCCACCGTGACCGCCGACTGGGCGCCGAAGGTCGAGCTGGACTCTGTCACCGCGGAGACCTCGGCCCCGGCGACCACCTGGTCCACGCGGGCACCGGCGTCCTCGCCGATCGCGCCGGGGGTCGTGGCCCACAGGTCCACCGCCCGACCCGGCTCGACCGCACGGGCGAGAGTGTCCTCGATCTCCAACGTGACCGCCTGCCGTCCCAGAGGGTCGACCGCGTCGACCGCTCGCGCGGGCACCAGCTCCCCCTCCTCCACCACGGAGACGAACTGCAGATCCGCAGGAGGCTCCCGGTCAGCGCTCAGGTACTGACCCGAGACGTCGTCCAGTCGCACGTCCACAACACGGAGGTCCTCAGCCGAGACCGGTTCGCCGACCGAGATCGTGCGGTCAGCCGCGTACACCGGGGCGGTGCGATCCTGGGAGCCGACCAGCGCCACGACGCCCGCCATCGAGACCACCACCAGGAGGACCCCCACGATGAGCCGCGGGTCCTTCCAGCTGGGCCGTCTCAGCCGATCCGCAGCCTCTGCCGCGGAGCGCGGCGCGGCGTCTGGGTGCTGTTTCTCTGAGGTCATGGATGTGCCCCTCGAAATCCGTTCCGTGCGAGTGGATGCGAGATGCCGTCGACATGGCATCGCCTCGCCTTCAGCGTACCGAATCCACCATCACCGCCGGGCTGCGCATGACAAGCTGTGGATATCCGCATCAACTGTGGACGAATCCCATCGAAGCCCACCGTCTGTGAGAGAATCACCTCATCGGGACGCGGCCGACAGGCCTGTCCCGACTGTCCGTGACGCCGTTCGAGTGAAGGAGACCGATGCGTCGCTTCCTCACCCTCCCCGACGTGGCCGAGATTCTGAACATCTCCATGGACCAGGCCCGCAGCCTCGTGCGCAGCGGAGACCTCGAGGCCATCCAGGTCGGAGGCCGCGGTCAGTGGCGGGTCGAGGAGGCCAAGCTCGATGAGTACATCGAGCGCCAGTACGAGGCCCAGCGCCAGGCGCGTCAGCAGCGCCGACGCACGACCCGCGCCGACTCGGAGTCCTCCGCCTGAATCAGACCGGGGGTCGGCCCTCCGCCCGAATCTCCGACATCGCAGCAAACGGCACGGTCCGCAGCCCGCGGGCTCCACGAAGCCGAGGCACCTCACCCGCGATGGTGAGGGCGACCTCGCAGTGGTCCCGACCCACGCTGAGCAGCAGCCCGTGGACGAGTACCTCACCCGCTGTGCCTCGGATCTCCACGACGAGGCGATCGCGCGCCAGCCGTCGAAGCACCGCAGCCATCCCCAGACGTCGACGCACCGAGCTGCGCTCACGCTCCGCCCGCCGAGGCAGACCGTCGATCGCCTGGACTGCCACCCGGGGGATCACCACGCCATGATGCCCCTCGGCTCCGGCGATCCACTCCTCGCCCACGGCTCCTAAGCTCAGCTCCACCACGCGCCCTCCGGGCAATGTCACGGCCACCGTCTCCCCGAGGGCCGCCCGGAGACGATCTCCGAGGTCCACCGAGGCCGTCTCATGACGTGTGAACTCCGCGATGTCCCGGCCCAACTCAGCTGCGGCCTCCCCCGCCCACTGGCTCTCGAGGTCGGCGAACAGCGCGTCCCATCGCATGTGATCCCCTCCTCAGGCCCCACCGCCCTTGTCGTTGCGGGACCACACTATCCGAATCGGCCTGTCCCGTGTAACATTCAAGACCACCAAACCACATCAAATCGCATCATCTGATTACACTCTGGGTCATGTCCTCCAGACGGCGATGAGGAGATGTGGATGAGCAGAAGGGATCAGGAAGGCCCATGAGCACGGCGACGCCTCTACGACGACGAGATCTTCACCGACCCGATCCACGGGGGCGGGCTGCACGGCGTGAACCGACCCGCAGCTCTGCCCGCCGCACCCGGCCCACCCGCACACGGACGATCCGGCGCGACGCCGGGCTGGAGGTGCCCGCACGGAGCGACCGCCTGCAGGACATGGTCCTCACGCTGCTCACCGTGGCGCTCGGCCCGGTCCTGCTGATCAGCGGTGCGGCCATCCTCGGGGTTCCCCTCGCGTCCATGCTCACGCCCCAGGCCCCGACGATCATGATGGAGAACCTTCCACGACTCGACGCCGGCCTGCGGGACGTCGAGCGAGTCGTGGGACTGGGCGCCGCGGCCGTGGGGCTGCTCCTGAGCGTGGCCTCACTGATCGCCGTGCTGGCCACAGCGCTGCTGGTGGCCCTCAGCCGGCTGGGTCGCGGCGAGGGCGGCCCCGCCCGGGCGCTGTTGGAACGACTCTCCCCGGGCTTCATGCGACGCAGTCTCGTGGTGGCTCTGACCGCCCAGCTCGCCGTCGGCGGCGCGGCCGTGGCGACCCACCTGCATCATCAGCCGACCGACCAGACACCCGTGGCCTCCGCTCCGCAGGAAACCGGAGGACCCGAGTCCGGACCGATCCATGACGACGCACGAGGAAGCTCGGACGGACAGACGCCGCTGGATGAGACGCGCTCGGCAGCCTCAGACCGCCAGAACGCTCCAGGCGACTCAGGAGATCCCGGGTCCGGCGGAGACCTGACGGACGACAGGCCCGACGCGCACACCACCGAGCACGAGACGACACAGGAGGAGGACGTCGTGAGTCCACTGTTCACCCCGGACGCCCCTGGTCCGGAGAACGACCGTCACCAGGGTGTGGAGACTCGCGAACGGGCCGCCCAGGAGGTCACCGTCCGTGCCGGCGACACCTTGTGGAGCATCGCCGCCGACCATCTGGGGCCGCAGGCCACCGAATGGGAGATCGCCGAGGCCTGGCCGCAGTGGCACGAGGCCAACCGGGAGATCATCGGTGAGGATCCGCACAGCCTCCTGCCTGGCGCCGTGCTCACGCCGCCGGATGACGACGGCCCCGCCTGAGCGGACCGCGGGAACAGATCTACTCCCGGAGGCGGGGCTGAACCCGATCGATGACGCAGACGACACGAGCTCGGAGCCTTCGACCGCCCGAGCCGCATCACCAGAGAGGACCTGACTATGACTGCGACCCTGTCCGAGCAGCACCCTGAGACCACCGTCCCGGAGCAGGCATCCGGCACCGCCCCTCACCTGAGATCCAGGCTCGCGCGCCGTCAGCGTCCCGCAGAGCCCGGGCCGGCAGAACCCCTGCTGCGACTCGACGCCACGGTGAGGGATGATCCTGAGGCCCGATGGCCCGGAACGCCGCTGCGTCGCCTCAACACGTTCCGACTGCAGCGTGAGGAGCAGGTCCAGCGTCTGCTCCGCCGACGAGAGGCCGCCGACGCGCTCTCTGCGGCCGGCGCCGAGGACACGGACGGCCGACGTCCTACAGAACTGGCCACACTCCGCGAAGAACGGCGCCAGGTGACCGCAGTCGCGCGCCTGGTCTGCCAGGCGACCATGGAGACGCTGGCCGGACAGCGCCCCGTCCAGCAGCTGGAGCGCTGGCTGGACCCAGGGGTCTTCGACAAGGTGCGCGAACGCGCAGAGCTTCTCGCGCACGCTCGGCGAGTCGACACCGCTGACGACGCAGTCGCGGCCGCACGGGGCCCGCTCAGCCTGAAGCGACTCCGGTGCTGCGGCGTCTCCCGAGGCGTGTGGGAGGTCGCGGTGGTCTTCGCCGGCGAATCCCGGACCCGGGCCTGCGCGATGCGGCTCGAGGCGCACCGAGGCCGGTGGCGGGTCGTGGCCCTGGAGCTGGGCTAATCAGCTGGCAGGCTGATCAGCTGGCGCTGCGGGGCTCCGTCTGCTTTCCGCCCGTCTCCGTCGGCGCGGTGAAGTTCAGCTTCACCCGGCCCGGTTCCTCCTTCAGACCCGGAACGCTGACCTCTTTGCCTGCGGCGGCCACGCGCCCGTCCTTGACACCCGGCAGCTTCGTCGCCTGGGTCTTCGCGGCCGAAGAGGTCACCTCGGCGTTGAACAGGTAACGGACCGAGTCCTCACGGATCGAGTCGGCCATCGTCTGGAACAGCAGATAGCCCTCGCGCTGATACTCCACCAGGGGGTCGCGCTGAGCCATCGAGCGGAGACCGATTCCGGACTTCAGGTAGTCCATCTCGTAGAGATGCTCCTGCCACTTCTCGTCGATCACCGAGAGCAAGACACGACGCTCGAGCTGGCGCATGGCGTCCTCCCCGAGCTCCTCCTCCTTGTTCTCGTAGGCGATCTTCGCGTCAGAGACGACCTCCCGCTTGAGCATCTTCACGGTGATCTGATCGATCCCGCCGGCCTCCTCGACGATGTCCTCCACCGTCAGCGAGATCGGGTAGAGCGACTCCAGCTCCTCCCACAGGCCCTCGAGATCCCAGTCCTCCGAAGAGTTGGCCGTGGTCTTCTCGTCGATCATCAGACCGATCGCATCCTCGATGAAGTGCTGGACCTTCTCGTGGACGTCGTCGCCCTCCAGGATGCGACGGCGGTCGGAGTAGATCGCCTCACGCTGACGGTTCATGACGTCGTCGTACTTGAGCACGTTCTTGCGGATCTCGGTGTTCTGACCCTCACGCTGCTGCTGGGCATTGGCGATCGCACCGGAGACGAACTTGTGCTCCACCGGGATCTGCTCGTCCATGGCCTTCGAGTTCATGATCCGCTGAGCTGCTGCCTGGTTGAACAGGCGCATGAGGTCATCGGTCAGGGAGATGTAGAACCGGGACTCGCCGGGGTCGCCCTGACGGCCGGACCGGCCGCGGAGCTGGTTGTCGATACGGCGGGACTGGTGACGCTCCGTGCCCAGCACGTAGAGGCCGCCGAGCTCGCGGACCTCGTCGCCCTCCGTCTCCGCCTCCTCCTTGGCCGCGGTGAAGACCTCGTCCCACGTGGCCTCGTACTCCTCGGCGTCCTCCACCGGATCCAGGCCCAGCTTCTCCATCGCATGGACCGCGTTGAACTCGGCATTGCCGCCGAGCATGATGTCCGTGCCTCGGCCGGCCATGTTGGTGGCCACGGTGACCGCACCCTTGCGACCCGCCTGGGCCACGATCGCCGCCTCCCGCTCATGGTTCTTCGCGTTGAGGACCTCATGCCGGATGCCGGCCTTCGCCAGGAGCTTGGAGAGGTATTCAGACTTCTCCACGGACTCCGTGCCGACCAGGACAGGCTGGCCCTTCTCGTGCCGCTCGATGATGTCCTTCAGCACCGCGTCGAACTTCACGACCTCGTTCTTGTAGACCAGGTCATTGTGGTCCACGCGCTGTCGCGGCTTGTTCGGCGGGATCGGGACGACGCCGAGCCCGTAGGTGGACATGAACTCGGCGGCCTCGGTCTCCGCGGTGCCGGTCATGCCGGAGATCTTCTCGTAGCCACGGAAGTAGTTCTGCAGCGTGACGGTGGCGCGGGTCTGGTTCTCCGCCTTGATCCGCACACCCTCCTTGGCCTCGATGGCCTGGTGCAGCCCTTCGTTGTAGCGGCGGCCCTTGAGCATGCGGCCGGTGTGCTCGTCGACGATGTGGACCTCGTTCTTCACGACCACATAGTCGGTGTCCCGCTTGTAGAGCTCCTTGGCGCGGATCGCGTTGTTCAGGTACTGGATGAGGGTGGTGTTCTGGGTCTCGTAGAGGTTCTCGATGCCCAGATAGTCCTCGACCTTGTCGATTCCGGGCTCCAGCACGCCGACGGTGCGCTTCTTCTCGTCGACCTCGTAGTCCTCGTCCTTGTGGAGCTTCTTCACCAGAGTCGCGAAGTCGGTGTACCACCGGGAGATGTCGCCGGAGGCCGCGCCGGAGATGATCAGCGGCGTGCGGGCCTCGTCGATCAGGATCGAGTCGATCTCGTCGATGATCGCGTAGTGATGCTCCCGCTGGACCAGATCGTCCAGGGACTGAGCCATGTTGTCACGCAGGAAGTCGAAGCCGAACTCATTGTTCGTGCCGTAGGTGATGTCTGCGGCGTAGGCCTCACGCCGCTGAGCCGGCCGGAGATCGTTGGTGATGGTTCCGGTGGTCATGCCCAGGAAGCGGAAGACGCGGCCCATCAGGTCCGACTGGTACTTCGCCAGGTAGTCGTTGACCGTGACGACATGCACGCCCTTGCCGGTCAGCGCGTTCAGATAGGCAGGCAGAGTCGCCACCAGCGTCTTGCCCTCACCGGTTCCCATCTCTGCGATGTTGCCCAGGTGCAGCGCGGCGCCTCCCATGAGCTGGACGTCGTAATGGCGCTGCCCCAGGGTGCGCTGCGACGCCTCACGGACGGCGGCGAAGGCCTCCGGCAGCAGAGAGTTCAGCGACTCGCCGTCCTGGTGGCGCTCACGATAACGGTCCGTCTCGGCGCGCAGCTCGGCGTCGGACAGCTCCTTGAACTCATCCTCCAAGAGGTTGACGGCGTCCGCGTAGGCGCGCAGCGTCTTGAGGATCTTCTTGTCCCCGGTCTTGAGGATTCGTTCGAGCAGAGTAGGCACGGCCGGTTCTCCATCAGGTGTGTATCGGTGCTCGGCTCATCCACTGGCGCTCCCATGTGTCGGGGACCACCTGCACGGAGCCGCGTGTCAGTCTACGCGCTGAGGCTGGACTGCGCCTAAAGACTCCCAGCACGGTCGCCGGGGCTCTCGAGCCCCGGCAGGTCGACGGGGCCCGGGCGTCTCGCCCGGACCCCGTCGTCCTGATCATTGCGTCACTGTCGACGGTGACCTTCTCCGGTCCGGCCCGTCAAGGTCGGCCGAGGGGTCCTCCGTTCAGGCCACCCCCACCTTCCGAGGGGAGGTGCCGTTCTCTGGCCGGTAGCTCCGCTCCTCCGTGATCGGCGTGTCCGTCGAGTGCTCGGCATCGAGCGAGATGACGCCGTAGGTCCACCCACGACGTCGGTACACCGCCGAGGGCTGTCCCGTCTCGGCGTCGACGTACAGGTAGAAGTCGTGTCCCACCAGCTCCATCGCGTCGACGGCGGCATCGACGCTCATCGGCTCGGCAGGAAACACCTTGCGCCGGATCTTGATCGGCGCGCTGTCCCCATCATCCTCGCCCGGCGGCTGGTCGTCCGCGGCGGCCGCGTCCAGCACCTGCTGATAGAGGGGCCGGTCGGTGGGGACAGGTTCGAGTCCGGACATCGCGGTGGCGACGTCGGGGGCTCCGTTGCGGGAGGCGTTGTGAGCGCGGGACTTCTTCCGGTCCCTGGCGCGCCGGAGACGCTCGGTCAGCTTGTTGAGTGCGATCTCGAACGCTGCGAACTTGTCCTCGGCCTGGGCTTCCGAGCGCACCACCTTGCCTCGACCGATGACGGTCATCTCGACGGTCAGCGCCGTGTCGGCGCGACGGTGGGAGTTCTCGGAGGCGACTTTCACTTCCAGGCGATGGCCCTTGTCCGCGAGCTGCTCGATCTTGTCGAGCTTGTCCTCGACGTGCTCCTTGAAGGCGGAGGGGATCTGGATGTTCCGTCCGGTGTAGCTGACCTGAAGGGTCATGGTGTCCTCCTCGTTTCCGATGACAGCACAGCGGCCGACCAGGACACTCGTCCCGTCGCCGTTGCGATGGGACCCATCGTGAAGATACCCATACTCCACCCTAGGACGAATCGCTCCATTCGTCACGGGGGAATCCGGAACTCTCCGAGGGCTTCCGAGCAGGCCCTCCCCCGGCGCTCCTGTCCCGACGCGCGGCGGCCACCACCGCGGCCCCGGAGACATCCGCGCCGACCTCGCGGAGCACGCGATGCAGCTCATGCAGGGTGGCCCCGGTCGTGAGCACGTCGTCGACGAGGAGCACCCTCGCTCCGGGCAGCCTGCGGCGTCCGGCGGCCGTCACCCGCAGCGTGCCGCGCAGGGCCCGTCGTCGAGCCACCGATCCGCGGGTCTTCTGGCGGCCGCCTGGCAGCAGCGAGCGCAGCGCCGCGGAGGGCGTCACCGTCACCAGTCCGCCGGTGGGCCTCAGCCCGACGGCGCGCAGCAGATGATCGACAGGCCGGTGGCTGCGGCGCAGCAGGGACGCCGGCGTCGGCGGAGGTGTGACCAGCAACGGCCCAGCCTGCTGCACCCGCCCCTGGAGCCCCGCGTCCCACCCCGGATGGCCCTCGCCGTCCCGTGCCCTCTGAGGTTCGCCCACAGTCTCGACGGCGGCGCGCAGCGCCGGCGCCAGCAGGCGCGACAGGCCGACCACCTCGTGGTCCTTGAACGCCAGGATCGCGCGGGCGACGACGCCGTCGTACGATGCGGCGGCGACCACGGGCAGCACACCCATCCCGTCGTCCTCCGCCGCCGACGAGGGCACCAGCGGCAGCGCCAAGGCCTGGTCCTCCGCCCGAAACGGCGAACTCGTCCTCTCGGCCAGCAGCTGAGCACAGTCGCGGCACAGCACCGTATCCTCCCGGCCGCATCCGGCGCACCAGACCGGAGACAGGACACCGGCCAGCTCACGTGCCGCGCGGCGCAGCGAGGACGTCCAGCCCGTGGGCCGTGAGGAACGGTGGGCACCCATGCCGGCATCCTCCCCGACCGCGGTCACCGGCAGGAGCCTCCTGCCATGGACTGTGAAGAGTCTGGCGTGTCCTCGCCGGGCCGACCGCCGCTGGGGAGGAGCGTGCCACGCGGCAGACGACGAGCGCACCCGACCGGGGCCGCAGCACACGGGGCCGGAGCGCAGGATCCGTCATCCGGGGAAGGCGTAGTCCCGGACCTCCACCTGCTCGTTGATGTCCCAGCTGTCTCCGCTGCGGGAGTTGTACGGGGCGTCCACCCGCTCGGCGAAGACCGTGCGCACCCCTTCACCGGCCGAGATGTTCTGCAGTCCCAGCAACGGGCTGCCCATCGCCTGACTGGAACCGTTGAGGTTCACCCGTTCGGCGGTCTCCGCCGAGTCCTCCGAGTTCGCCCAGGCCACCAGAGCGTCCGACTCGAGCCACCGCACATCGTCCGGGGGCGTGGTGGTCTGCAGCGCGATGGGCTCTCCCAGCCCGCGCGGCGTCCCGGAGGAGTCGCGGACCACGCCGGCCAGGTAGAGCCCGGACTCGCCGCCGTCGTCGGCCACGACCACGGCGCGCGCACCGTCCTGCGAGACTCTCAGAGCCTCGACGTCGAGCGCCTCCAACCAGTCGGCGCTGACCTCCAGCGTCGACTGGGAGAGCGTCTCGTCATAGGCGGCCACGTGGACGTGGGAGCCGTCATCGTCCCGGGAGGTCGTCCAGGTCCATCCGAAGTTGTCCATGGAGGGCCGGGTGAGGTTCTCTCCGGTGAGCACGAGGTCCGGGTCACGGTGCGGCCGCAGATGGTAGAGGCGCTCCCCCTCACCGTCCAGGAAGGCGAAGATCTCCTCCGCCTGGGCGGGCACGGCGGGCTTCTGCGGCTCCAGCTCCGAGATGTCCGGCAGGCTGCCGATCGACAGGGTCTGCAGATCCTGCACGCGGACCAGGGTGTCGTCGAGGACTCCGACCTGGGTGTTGCTGACGCTGGGGTCCCGTTCGATGTCCAACGTGTCGGTGGGCTGCTCCGGCATCTCGTACTCGGTCTGGCCGGAGATGATCTCCACCTCCCGCACCGTGGGCAGGTCGAGGAGCACCATCTCCAGCTGATGCTTCATCAGGAGCCTCTCCTGGGCCGTCGCTCCGCGCAGGTGCTCGGCGTCCAGGTCCACCACGGCTGTGCCGTCCTCCACGGGGACCGTGGGCCTCTGCAGCTCCGTGCCGTCGGAGAAGGCCGACGTCACCGCGGGCTCCAGATACGTGGCCGGGCCGTCGAGCAGCGCACTGACGATCTCTGTGGGGACGCCTGTGCGGCTGCTGCGGAACCAGCGGATGTCCGGCACGGCGTACCGCTGCTGCGGATCATAGAAGTAGAGGGTATGGGACTCGTACACCGTGGGGAACGATCCGGAGGTCACCATCGTGCCCTCGGGCGCATCGGCGATGCGCCACTCGCCGTCGACCTGCTCCAGTTCGAACTCCTCGGTCTGGGTCTGCCCCTCCGGGAACTGGGTGAGGATCCCGGTCTCGTCCACCGCAGACTCCACCTCCATCTGCACCGAGTAGCTGTCATCACCCATGGAGAGCACATTGGGGTCCCCCGAGTAGACCAAGGTGCGTGCGCCCGAGCTCCATCGGGCTCCTGCCTCGTCGGTCATGTACTCCCGGGCGACCTCGTACTGGTTGGTCGGCTCCACTCCGGCGTTGATGAAGCCCAGCACGATCTCTTCCGGATCCATGCCCTCCACCGGAGAGGCCGCCTGGATGGAATAGGCGGGGTCTCCGCCGACGTCGAGCTCGGAGGTGCCCACCGGCCCGTCGGTGGGCACCATGGGCGTGCAGCCGGAGGCCACCAGGGCGGCCCCGGCCAGGGCGGCGATCAGAGCGGCCAGGCGACGGCTCATCCTCAGCTCCCCTCCTTCGGCTCGAGCAGCGACTGTTCGGCGATCCGGTCATGGTCGACCTCCCCGGTGACGGGTGTGCCGTCCACGGGGGTGGCGATGCTTCGGCGGTCGGAGGACCGATAGACCGGCGGCAGCGCCAGCGGCGAGGCACGGTACGGCTCCCCCAGCCTCCGGGGCAGGACCAGCCGGAAGCAGGAGCCCTGCCCCTTCTGGCCCCACGCGTCGAGCGCGCCCTGGTGCAGTCGGGTGTCCTCCGTGGCGATGGACAGGCCGAGCCCGGAGCCGCCGGTGGTGCGGGCCCTCGCAGGGTCCGCACGCCAGAACCGGTCGAAGACATGCGCCACCTCCGACGGGCTCATGCCGATCCCGTGGTCCCGCACGGCGACCCCGACGGCAGTCGGCGAGGAGGCGATCACCAGGTCCACCGGCCGCGCCTCAGAATGCTCGATGGCGTTGTTGATCAGGTTCCGCAGGATCCTGTCGATGCGCCGCGGATCCGCCTCCACGACGAAGTCCTCCCCCTGGACCACGATCGACAGCTGCGTCCGGGACTGGTCTGCCAGCGGCAGGGCCGCAGTCAGGGCGTCCTCGGCGAGGCTGCGCAGGTCCACATCGGCGAGGGCGAGCTCGGCCGCGCCGGCGTCGAAGCGCGACATCTCCAGCAGGTCCGAGAGCATCGCTTGGAAACGCTCGACCTGGTGATAGAGCAGCTCCGCGGAACGCTGGTTGACAGGGTCGAAGTCCTCCCGCGACTCGTGCAGGACCTCAGCCGCCATGCGCACCGTGGTCAGGGGTGTGCGGAGCTCATGGGAGACGTCGGAGACGAATCGCTGCTGCATCTTGGACAGGTTCGCCAGCTGGGTGATCTGCTCCTGCAGGTTCGAGGCCATCCGGTTGAACGAGATGCCCAGCCGGGCGATCTCGTCCTCTCCACGCACGGCCAACCGCTGGTCGAGCTGGCCCGCAGCGATACGTTCGGAGACTTCGGCGGCCTGCGAGATCGGTGAGACGACGGAGCGGGTGACCCAGGCCGCCACCGCCATGTTGAGCACCAGCAGCGCCAGTCCGGCCAGCAGCATGATCCTGGTCAGGAAGGCCAAGGTGTCCTGGACGGTGGAGAAGTCGTAGAGGAAGTACAGGCCCATGATGTCCCCGGAGGGCAGCGTGACCTGAGTGCCGAAGATGACTCCGGGCACCTCCACTCCATCCCGGGTGAAGCCTACGGACTGCCAGTACTGGCCGGTGCCGCCGGCCACGGCGTCGCGCAGCTCCTGGGACACCACCTCTTCAGCGGCGACCTCGTCGCCGATGGGGATCCGACCGGCCACCGCACGGGTGTCGGACTCGTCGTCCAACGGGAGCAGGTACACGTAGCGCCGCACCTGGGAGCCGGTGTCCTCCTGCTCCGAGAGGGTGGACTCCACCAGACGGTCGGCCTCGCTGCGGTCGGCGGTGGAGGCCGAGCTGAACTCATTGCGGATCCGCTGCATGCCGTTGGCGGCTTCGAGCTCCACCTGGTCGAAGCGCTCCTGGAACAGACCCGTGGTCACCTGCTGCGCCAGGAAGGCCGCCACCAGGCCCGTGCCGAGCATGGTCAGCAGGCCCGTGAAGGCCACGGCGCGGAACAGCAGCGAGCGTCCCCACAGCCGCGGGATGCGGGCCAGACGTCGACCGGCACGGCGGAACAGCCCGGCAGCGGGCTCCCTCTCCCGGACCTCCGGTGTCTCCGCCGTCGTCGGCGCCTCGGTGCGGGCCTGCCGGATCACCGGGATGGATCCGGTCGTGGACGCTACTGCTCGGGAGGCGGAGGCGCGGCTCTCGTCCTCGGTGATGTCCTACCCCTGTCCGCCGGCCTTGTATCCCACGCCCCGGACGGTCTGGACGATCTCCGGGTGCTCGGGGTCCTTCTCGATCTTGGAGCGCAGGCGTTGGACGTGCACGTTGACCAGGCGGGTGTCGGCCTGGTGCCGGTAGCCCCATACCTCCTCGAGGAGCATCTCCCGATTCCACACCTGCCAGGGCTTCTTGGCCAAGGCGGTGAGCAGGTCGAACTCCAGCGGGGTCAGCGAGATCCGCGTCTCGCCGCGGCGCACCTCATGACCGGCCACATCGATGGTGAGGTCGCCGATGCTCAGCTGTTCGCTGTCGGGCCGAGTCTGCGTCTCAGCCGGGCGCAGCCGAGCCCGGACCCGTGCCACGAGCTCGGCCGGCTTGAAGGGCTTGGGCACGTAGTCGTCGGCACCGGCCTCAAGGCCCCGCACGACGTCGGCGGTGTCCGACTTCGCGGTGAGCATGATGATCGGGGTGTCGGCCTCGTCGCGGATCTCGCGGCACACTTCGATGCCGTCCTTGCCGGGGAGCATGAGGTCCAGCAGCACGACGTCGGGCTTGGTGCTGCGGAACTCGTCGAGGGCGGCATCTCCTGTGGTGCAGAAGGTGGGTTCGAAGCCGTCGTTGCGCAGCACGATGCCGATCATCTCGGCCAGCGCCTCATCGTCGTCGACGACCAGAATCCTGGCTTTCATCAGCTCTCCTGTTCCTCTCGTCCAGCCCGCGCACGGTCCGTCCCGCCAGGATATATGACGGGGCCCTCACGACCGACCGCCATGCATGTCATAGGGGTGTCAGCCGAGGGGCCCGGGCTATAGGGTGAAAGTCTCAGCCTAGTCCGCAGATGTGATCGCAAGGGGACCCATGACCGCACAGTGGAGCACCGAGGAGCCGACGTCCGCCCGGCCAGGGGCAGTCTTCCCGATCCGTCGCATGACCCTCGGCGAGGTCCTCGGCGGCGGGTTCTCGATGATCAGACACTCCCCCAAGGCTGTGGTCGGCGTGCCGTTCGCGGCCGGCATGATCAGCTTCCTGCTCTCTCTGGTGATGTACGCCACGATGCCCATGGGCGGATTCATGCGACTGATGTATGACCCCATGGCCTTCGAGGACGAGGAGCTGCTGTTCTCGCTGTTCTCCAGCATGGGGTTCTGGAGCGGGATGATGGCGATCTCCGTGGTCCAGTACCTCGTGCTCACGGTGGCCTTCGCACTGATGGTGATCCCGACCCTCCGCGCCGCCTACGGCTATCGGACGGGTTTCATGGAGGTACTGCGCCTGCGCGCTGACAGGATCGGCTGGCTGCTGCTGCACATCGTGGTCATGAACGTCCTGCTCTTCGTGGTCGGTCTGGCGGTCATCGCCACGACGGTGATCACCGCCGTCGTCACCATCGGGTTCGGTCTGATCGTGGCGTTCCCCGGCCTGCTGCTCCTGGCGGCCTGGCTCACGGCGGGACTCATGTACGCCCCCCTGGTGGTCCTGGTGGAACGTCGGGGCCCTCTGGCGGCGATCGCTCGCTCCTGGCGGCTGAACCGCGGCCGGTGGTGGATCAACATCGGCACGGTGGCTCTGATCTATCTGCTCCTGGTCGTGATGACCCTGGTGGCCTCCCTGCCGATGGGCATCGTCGCCGGCATCGGCGGAGAGATGGCGATGACCTCTCCGGAGGGAGGCACCGGTGCCTCGACGGTGCTCTTCGTGCTCGCCTCCTTCTTCGATTCCGCGGTCAGCGCGATCTTCCTCGGCCTGGCTGGTGCTCTGGTCTCGGTGATGTATCTGAACTGCAGGATCCACCAGGAGTCCGCGGACGTCACCCTGCTGGCCGCCGCCGAGGGCGCCTCCGACGACGGCACGGTGATCCCTGCCTCATTAGAGCATCTGGGCGAGCCGACCGTGACCTCGGGGCCCCCGTGGGGAGCGCCGCAGCCGGGGTGGGCGGGCTACGGACAGGGGCCCTTCGGCCAGCCGCGCCCCGGTCCGAACCCGTACGGGCAGAACCCGTATGGCCAGTCTCCGTATGGCCAGTCTCCGTACGGGCAGAACCCTTATGGCCAGGACCCCTCCGGCCAGGCGCCTGCTGGCCAGAATCCCTACGGGCAGAACCCCTACCGGCAGAACCCGTATGGACAGAGCCCTTATGGACAGAACCCATATGGACAGAACCCCGACGGACAGAACCCGCACGAGCAGGATCCCTCGGGCGGGGACCCTTACGGCAGGCCGCCCCAGGACCCCCGCGGCCAGCCCGGGTCCGACGACTCCGGCCGTGACGGGCAGGGCCCGGACTTCGGGCAGCCGAGGTGAATCCCGCCCATGCTCCTGGTCGCCATCACTCCTCCGACGGACCTGCCTGGTCCGGTGCCGTCGCCGCTGAGCGCCTCCACGCCCCTGGTGCCCAGCCCCGATGAGGGGCGGGAACTGCTGGAGCGCGAGCTCGCGGACCCGACGTACCAGAGGGAGTTCACCGGGCCGGTGCGACAGGCGATCGAGGACTTCCTCGCGTGGCTCAGTGACCGCATGGGCTCCATCGGCGGCGTCGACATCCCCTATGGTCCGCTCATCATCATGGTGCTGCTCATCGCGGCGATCGTGCTCATCATCCTGCTCGTCCGACCGCGGCTGCAGCGGACCGGCGGCGCCGACGAGGCGCTGACGATCGAACCGGGCATCAGCAGCGACGAGCTGCGCGCTCGGGCCGAGGAACACCGACGGGCCGGCCGCACCGACGAGTGCTTCCGGGACCTGTACCGTGCGGTGGTCCGGGCTGCCGAGGAGCGAGAGATCCTCACGGAGCTCATGGGACGCACCGCCACGGAGGCGGCCCGTGAGCTCACCGCTGTCTTTCCCTCCCATGGGCCGCGGATCGGAACCGCCGCCGAGCTGTTCAACCTCTCCCGCTATGGCGGCCGCTCACTGACCGCCCAGGACTGTGAGGACCTGAGTGGGCTCGACGCCACGCTCGCTGCGGCCGAGCCCCAGACATCCCAGTCCCCGGCAGCGCCTCAGGTGGTGGCGCCACGATGACCGCACCGATCCCGCAGCGGTCCGGAGCCCCGTCCTCCCCCGTCCTCCCGGCGCCGGACGACGCCGCGCCCCGTGAGTCCCAGACCCGGCCGCCCACGGTGCGAAACCTGTCCGCCGCGCTGCGCTCGACCCTGCGTCGCTGGCAGTTCTGGCTCCTGCTCGTCATCATCGGGGTGCTGTTCTCCGTCGTGGTCCAGCTGCTGTCCGTGGAGGACCAGGAACGTTACGGGCTGAACAACACCGAGCTGGACGGCTATGCCGCGATCGCCGCGGTCCTCCAGGACCAGGGAGTGGAGATCCATCCTGCCTCCACAGCAGAGAGCGCGCGCGCTCTGCTGGAGGACATGCCCGAGGCCTCGATCGTCGTCCACGAGGACCGCTGGGAGGCCAGCCGCTCCCTGACCCGCGATCTCCGTTCCCAGGATCGGCCCCGAGTGTGGATCACCCCGTCGGCCGCCACCCGCGAGGAGGCGCTCGGCGGGTTGGCCCCCGCCCGGGCGATCCCGCACTCCTCCACGACGGACGTGCCCGAGGTGCTCGACGCCGGGGAAGACTGCACGGTGCCCGCGGCTCAGCGCGCGGAGACGATACGCGCCCCGGGCCAGCTGTACGACGTCAAGGCGGGGTGCTTCCTGGGGCGGCCCGACCCCACGCAGGACGACGTCGGTCGCGTGCTCGCGGCCACCGACGCCGGCCTGGTCTTCGGTGCTCCCGATGCCTTCACCAACCGCCACATCACCTCCGAGGGGAACGCGGCGCTGGCCCTCGGCCTGTTCGGCGAGCAGTCCGATCTGATCTGGTACACCCCGTCCGGCGTGGACACGCTGTCCGCCGACGAATGGGCCTCCCCCTGGGACTTCATGCCGGACTGGGTGGACATGCTCACCTGGTGGCTGTTCGTCTGCGCGCTGCTGCTCATCCTCGTGGCCGGACGCCGCCACGGCCCGGTGGTGGTGGAGCCGCTGCCCGTGGAGGTCCCCGCCTCCGAGTCCGCCGAAGGGCGAGGCCGGCTCTACCAGCAGGCGGACGCCTCCACGGAGGCCTCACGGACGCTGCGCTCCGCGCATCTGCTGCGCCTGGCCCGACTCCTGCGACTCGGCCCGGGCACTCCGGAGCAGCAGGTGATCGGCGCCGTCGCGGCCCAGACCGGACGGAGCGAGCAGGAGATCGCCCGCACCGTGGACGCCGCTGCCGTCAGCGGCAACACCGCCATGGTGAGATATGCCCAGGGGCTGGCCGCCCTGGAGGACGAGGTCCGGATCCGGCTCGGCCATGGGCCGCGTCAGATCCTCCGTCCGTCGCAGACGCCGCCCGCCCCGCAGGATGCCGCAGCATCACACGACGGCCCGACACCACACGAAGACCCCACACCGCCGACCACGCCGAGGGAAGAAGCACCGTGATCCCACACCAGTCCGACCAGACTCCGCCACAGGCCCCCGCTCCCCAGGCCCCTGCTCCCCAGGGCTCCACCCCGCACCCGGCCGCAGCGGCCAACTCCGGGGTCGGCGCCATGGATACGCTCCGCGACCGTTTCCACCAGGTGCGGCACGAGGTCGCCAAGGCCGTGGTGGGCCAGGACGGGGCGGTCACCGGTGTGCTCATCGGGCTTCTGGTGCGCGGCCATGTGCTGCTCGAAGGAGTGCCCGGCGTGGCCAAGACGCTGCTGGTCCGGGCGATGTCGGCGTCGCTGTCTCTGAACACGGCCCGGGTCCAGTTCACCCCGGACCTGATGCCCGGAGACGTCACCGGCTCGCTGGTCTACGACTCGGCCACCGGTGACTTCACCTTCCGGGAGGGGCCGGTCTTCACCAACCTGATGCTGGCCGACGAGATCAACCGCACTCCGCCGAAGACACAGGCCTCCCTCCTGGAGGCCATGGAGGAACGGCAGGTCTCGGTGGACGGGATCGGACGCCCTCTGCCGGACCCCTTCCTGGTGGCCGCCACGCAGAACCCAGTGGAGTACGAAGGCACGTACCCGCTGCCGGAGGCGCAGCTGGACCGCTTCCTGCTGAAGATCACCCTCGAGCTGCCGCAGCGCGGCGAAGAGATCGAGGTCATCCGCCGCCACGCGGCCGGCTTCAACCCCTCCGACCTGGCCGACGCGGGGGTGCGTCCGGTCGCCTCCGAGGAGGACGTCAGGGCCGCCCGCCGGGAAGTCTGGGCCGTGTCCCTGGCTCCTGAGGTGATCGCCTACATCGTGGACATCGCCCGGGCCACCCGCCAGGCGCCCAGCTTCCAGCTGGGGGTCTCCCCGCGCGGAGCGACCGCGCTGATGAACTCCGCGAAGGCGTGGGCCTGGCTCTCCGGGCGGGACTTCGTCACTCCCGACGATGTCAAGGCGCTGGCGCTGCCCTGCCTGCGGCACCGCGTCTCGCTGCGCCCGGAGGCTTCCATGGACGGAGTCCGCGTCGACGATGTGCTGCAGGGCATCCTCGCCACCGTGCCGGTGCCCCGCTGAGCCCTCGCCGCCCTGTGCCCTTCTCCCTCCGACCACCTGATGTGAGGATCCCTCCATGGTGCTGACCCGCCGCCTGCTGTACGTCGCTCTGGCGCTGAGCGTCGTGGTCGTCGCGCTCCCCGTGGCCTGGGCATGGTGGACCTGCCTGACGCTGCTGGTGGGGCTGGTCGTCGTCGACATGATGCTGGCCGGCTCCCCGCGGCAGGTCCGGGTGGAGAGGGTCCCCGGCGCGGCGGTCCGGCTGAGCCGCACGACGACGGCGGAATCGGTGCTCCATCACAGCGGCCGCCGGCGGCTGCGCGGCTCCGTGAAGGACGGCTGGCAGCCCTCGGCCGGGTCGCTGCGACCGGTGACCCCCGTGGACATCCCGCCGGGCGGACTGCGGCGGGTCAGCGTCCCGCTGCGCCCGAGCCGCCGCGGCGACCTGGTGAGCAGCACGCTGGCGGTCCGTTCCCTGGGCCCGCTGGGGCTCGCCGGCCGGCAGGTGGTGCACCGTTCCAGGCACCTGCAGCGGGTGCTGCCTCCGTTCCGGTCCCGCAAGCACCTGCCGTCGAAGCTGCAGAGGCTGCGTGAGCTCGACGGCCAGACCGCGGTGCAGATCCGCGGGGCCGGCACCGAGTTCGACTCGCTGCGGGACTACGTGCGAGGTGACGACGTCCGCTCCATCGACTGGCGCGCCACCGCCCGTCGGCGCACCGGCGCCGGGCACAATCTGGTGGTGCGCACGTGGCGCCCCGAACGTGACCGGCGGGTCATCCTGTGTCTCGACTCCTCCCGCACGTCCGCAGCCCGCATCGACGACGAGCCGCGGCTCGACACGGGCATGGAGGCCTCCCTGCTGCTCGGGGTGCTCGCCGCCGGGGCCGGAGACCGGGTGGACTTCATCGGTTTCGACCGCGGCATCGTGGCGCGCGCCCGCTCGTCGTCGTCGGGTGACTTCCTGCACCAGATGGTCAACGCGATGGCCACCATGGACCCGGAGCTGGTGGAGGCGGACTTCTCCCAGCTGCCCTCGCATGTGGAGGCCATCAGCTCCCAGCGCGCCCTGGTGGTGGTGCTGACCTCGTTGGAGTCCGGCTCCCTGGAGGAAGGGCTTCTGCCGGTGCTGCCGGCCCTGACGGCCAAGCATCTGGTGCTGTTGGCCGCAGTGCGCGATCCCGACCTGGACCGGAGGACGGTGGAACGGGCCACCGCCACCGAGGTGTACCGCGCGGCTGCCGCCGAACGGGAGATCATCGAGCGAGAGGCGAAGAAGGCGCAGCTGGTCTCGATGGGGGTGGAGGTCGTGGACGCGACTCCGCATGAGCTGCCGCCTCAGCTGGCCGACACCTACATCCGGCTCAAGGCCACCGGTCGGCTGTGAGCCTTATGTCCGCCCCACCTCAGCGGACCCTCACCGCCCCTGCTCCTCCGGACTGGGAGCGCACCGGGCGGCTGTGAGACCCTGGAAGGCGTCATGAAGGTACTTGCTGCGATGTCCGGAGGCGTGGACTCGGCCGTGGCGGCCGCCCGCGCCGTCGACGCCGGCCACGAGGTGGTCGGCGTCCATCTTGCCCTCTCCCGCATGCCAGGGACCCTGCGCACAGGCTCCCGCGGCTGCTGCACGATCGAGGACTCCTCCGACGCGTGGCGCGCCTGCGAGAAGCTCGGCATCCCGTTCTACGTCTGGGACTTCTCCGAGCGCTTCAAGACCGACGTGGTGGACGACTTCATCGCCGAGTACGCGGCCGGTCGGACCCCCAATCCGTGCATGCGTTGCAATGAGAAGATCAAGTTCGAAGCGCTGCTGGACAAGGCGATCGCGCTGGGCTTCGACGCCGTGGCCACCGGCCACTACGCCTCGATCGTCGACCGCCCCGACGGTACCCGGGAGCTGCACCGGGCCGCCACCTGGACCAAGGACCAGTCCTATGTGCTGGGCGTACTGACCACCCAGCAGCTGGCGCACTGTCTGTTCCCGCTCGGCGACACCCCGTCGAAGGAGCTGGTGCGCGCCGAGGCCGCCGAGCGTGGCCTCTCCGTGGCGAAGAAACCGGACTCCCATGACATCTGCTTCATCCCCGACGGCGACACCCGCGGCTGGCTGGCCGAGCAGATCGACCTGCAGAACGGCCCCATCCTCGATCCGGCCGGTGAGCAGATCGGCGAACATGAGGGCTCCCAGGCCTACACCGTGGGTCAGCGGCGCGGGCTGAAGCTCGGCCGCCCCGCCCCCGACGGCAAGCCCCGGTTCGTGCTGGAGATCCGGCCGAAGGACAACACGGTGGTGGCCGGCCCCCAGGAGCTGCTGGAGATCGACCGGCTCACCGGCATCCGACTCTCCTGGGCCGGCCCCGCCGTGCCGGAGGCCGAGACCGGTGACTGGTTCCCGGTGGATCTGCAGATCCGGGCCCACGCTGACCCCGTCCCGGCCCGAGCGCGGGTCCAGAGGGCCGACGACGCCGTCGGCTCACCCGACAGCGACGGCCTGGACAGCGACGCAGGCGGGAACAGCGTGGAACGGCTGGTGGTCGAGCTGGAGGAGCCGCTGCGCGGCGTCGCTCCGGGACAGACCGCCGTGATGTACCAGGGCACGCGGGTGCTGGGCCAGGCGACGATCGACACCGCCCGGTCGAAGAACTACCAGCCCGCCGTCGGCGCCTGAGGCGGTTCTCCGGCGTGTCTGAGGGCAGATCCCGACCGTGGGCGCCGCCGGATCGACGTAAGCTGGAACCATGACTTCGAGCCCTGATCAGCGCGCCGGCGACGCCGCCCAGCACGTGGACCCGGAGGTCCTGGAGGATCTGTTGGCGATGCGCGCCAGCATCGACAACATCGACGCCACGCTCGTGTATCTGCTGGCCGAACGGTTCAAGGCCACCCAGCGGGTGGGGGTGCTCAAGGCCCGTCATCAGCTGCCCCCGGCGGATCCGGCCCGCGAGCGAAACCAGATCGCCCGGCTCAAGCGCCTCGCCGAAGACGCCCAGCTGGACCCGGAGTTCGCGGAGAAGTTCCTCAATTTCATCATCGAGGAGGTCATCCGCCACCATCAGGCGATCTCCGCCTCCAAATCGACCCCCGACCCGTCCCGCCCCGGCGGCTCCCGTGAGGTTCGATGAGCGGGCGTACCCGACCCGAGGCTGAGCAGGCCGAGGACACACGCCCACAGGCGGTGCTCGCCACGGCCGACGGCGTGATGCCCGGCGACCAGTCCCTGGTCTCCTCCCAGCGGTTGGAGGAGGAGCTCTCCGGCCACCTGCCGGCCCTGGCCGAGCTGCCCGCCCGCGGCCACCACGCCACCCTGCGCGGACGCGCTATCGCGATGCTGGCCGAGCTGCCTGCGGAGCTGACCTCCTACGGCTGGCGGCTGGTGGACCGGCCCGGGGCGGACCATCGGCGTGCCGTGCAGCTGCTGCGCGCCGACGTCGACACTCTCGCCGACGTGCGAGGGGCGCGCGCGGAGGACGGCGGCGACGACCAGCCCGCGGAGCTGGTGCTGCACCTGCTGGGACCGGTCAGCCTGGCCGCCAAGCTGGCGCTGCCGGGCGGGGAGAAGCTGCTGGTGGACCACGGGGCCCGCCGGGATCTGGCCGACTCGCTGGCCGCGGGAGCCGCCGAGCACCTGGCCCACGTGCGCCGGTCCTGCGCTCCTGCCGCGCTGCGGGTGGTGCTCCTCGAGCCTGACCACCAGCGGGTGCGCACCGGCTCGGTGCCCACGGTCAGCGGCTACCGGACCATCCGCGCCCTGCCCCGGGATGAGACCCGTCGCATGATCGGCGTGGTCGTGGAATCGCTGCGCGCCGCCGGGGCTGACGAGGTGCTGCTGGACCTGGGCGAGGCGCCCCTGCTGGAGCATGTGGAGGACCACCGAGCCCCCACCGGCACCCGGGTGGACGGCTTCGGCCTGCCCGTGCCGGCCCTCACCACCGGCGACTGGGAGCGGGTTGCCGGGCTCGTCGAAGAGGGCACCCGGTTCCATGCCGGACTGCTGCGCTCCGTCCCCCGGTCGATGCAGGAGACGCCGCAGGTCAGCGTCCTGGCCCGGCGGCTGAGCGAGCCCTGGCAGGCGCTGGGGATGCCGTCGTCGTCATTGGCGGCGCTGTCCGTGACGCCCCTGGCCTCCGCGGCCCGGGACCAGCTCGCCGCGGTGAGCGAGACCGATGCCCTGCGGCTGGTCAGCCGCACCCGGAACGCCGCCGAGGCGCTCACCGACCAGATGACGGCATGACCAGATGACGGCATGACCAGATGGAGGCATGACATGAGGACGCCCACCAGCACTGATCTGCGCGACGAGATCCTCCTGCGCTTCATCCTGCAGAAGTTCGACCAGCTCGTCACGCTGGTGGGGTCCCTGGAGGAGGCCGACGCCGGCCGCGACCTCGGCGAGCACACGGGCCCCGAGGTCTCGACGAACTCGGCGGTGCAGCTGCTGGTCCATGTCTGCGGCGTCATGCGTCGCTGGTCGTCGTCGGTGAACCTGGGCGTGCCGGTGCCCCGCGACCGGGACGGGGAGTTCACCACGCAGATGCCGGCCGCCCAGGCACTGGAGCTCGCCGCACAGGCCCGGGAGGCCTTCCTCGACGACATCGCCGCCACCGACTGGTCAGCGGCGCCCGCCGCCCTCCCTGCGGGCCGGGACGAGCAGTGGACCGTCACCTGCCATGGTGTGCTGCTTCATGTCTTCGAGGAGATCTGTCAGCACCTGGGCCACGCCGAGATCACCCGTGACGTGGTCACCGCCCGGCGGCCATCCCTGCCGCCCGAGCCTGCGCGATGATTCTCGGCAGGGCGGCGGCGAGCGCCTCGACGTCGTCGGCGGTGGTGGTGTGCCCCAGAGTGAGGCGCTGGGCGCCGCGAGCCTGATCCTCGCTGAGCCCCATGGCCAGCAGCACATGGGAGGGCCGCGGCACACCGGCGGTGCAGGCAGACCCGGTGGCGGTGTCGAAGCCGGCCATGTCCAGCATGAACAGCAGCGAGTCCCCTTCGGCGCCGTCCACGGTCAGGTGCAGGTTGTTCGGCAGGCGGCGCTCCGGGTGGGTGCGCGGGTCCGGACCGCGCAGGGTCACCCCCTCGACGTCGATCACGGCCTCCAGCAGCGTGTCCCGCAGCGCGGCGATCCGGGCCGACTCCTCCACCCGCTGGGCGACGACCTCCTCGGCGACGGCGGCGAAGGCGCACAGTCCGGCGGCGTCCAGAGTCCCGGAGCGGATGTCCCGTTCCTGTCCCCCGCCGTGCAGCACCGGAGTCAGGGGGACGTCCCGGCGCACCAGCAGCGCGCCGATCCCCACGGGGCCGCCGATCTTGTGCGCGCTGACCGCCAGCGTCGCCGCGCCGCTGGCGGCGAAGTCCACCGGCTCCGCTCCGACGGGCTCGCCGCCGAAGGCCTGGACGGCGTCCGAGTGCAGCGGGATGCCGTATGCGGCGCAGGCTCGGGCGAACGGGGCCACCGGCTGCAGGGCCCCGGTCTCGTTGTTGGCCCACATGAGGGTCGCCAGCGCCACGGACTCCGGCTCCTCGGCGATCAGCTCCTCCAGCAGGGCGCAGGAGGCCTCGAGGTCCAGCACACCGTCAGCGCCCACCGGCAGGAGGACCAGTTCGGCGTCCTCCTGGGACTCGAGCCACTCGGCGGTGTCGAGCACGGCATGGTGCTCGATGCCGGGCAGCAGCACCCGACGACGGCGGGGATCCTCCGCTCGGCGGCTCCACCAGAGGCCCTTCAGCGCGAGGTTGTCCGCCTCGGTGCCGCCGGAGGTGACGATCACCTCGCTGGGGTGGGCGCCGAGCGTCGTCGCGAGACGGGCCCGGGCCTCGTCGACCTCCAGGCGGGCACGGCGTCCGGCCCCGTGCAGCGAGGCCGGGTTGGCCAGCCGGGGCATCATCTCGGTGAGCACGCGCACTGCGGTGTCACGGACCGGTGTGGTGGCGGCATGGTCGAAGTACCGGGAAGGACTCGTCATCGTCCCCTGATTCTACGAGCTCCCCGGCGACCGGGCTGGCAGGGCTCTCACCGCCGATGTCCGCGGTGGGCTGATCCGTGGCCGCCGACGGGCGGGGCGGCAGGATCAGGCGCTATCGTGAGGGAGCGATGAGCAACCAGTCCTCCCCCGGAGTCCCCGGCGCAGACCTCTACGGCGTGCTCGGCGTGCCTCCGGAGTCCGATCTGAAGACCATCCGGATCGCCTACCGGCGCCTGGCCCGGGACAACCATCCGGACAGGGGCGGCTCCGCTGAGGACTTCCACCGGATCCAGGCGGCCTGGGAGGTGCTGCGCTCCGCGGAGTCCCGGGCCGCCTATGACCGGACCCGCCGCGACGGCGGCACCGGCACCGGGGAGTCGACCGACGACGTCGACGCCGTCCGCTACGGTCCCTCCGGCACCTGGGCGGCTCCCAGCGGCCGGAACCGCGGCAGTTCGGAGCGGGGGGCCCAGCGCACCGCCTCGGGCGCTGCGCATCTGCCTCCGGAGTACCGGCCGGCGCTCTCCGATCCCCGGCCGCTCTCCCTCTCTCTGACCAGCCAGCGCGTCCACGGCGAGTTCCGGTCCCACGGGCTGTTCGGGCGCAGCCGGGTCCAGCGCCGCCACGAACGGACGATCGAGGTCCTGCAGCGCCACGTGCTCGACGAGCTGCCGGCGGCCCGGCTGTTCAACGACGTCCACCTCGACGCTCCGACGGTGGATCGTCGGGGGCGCCGTCGCTCCTCAGGAGGCGAACGCGCCGAGCATGTGGTCGTCTGCGGCGACCGGCTCACCGTGGTCTTCGCGCTCGAGGTGCCCACCCCGGCCGCGTCATGGGACGGGCAGGTGCTGCGCGCCGCCGGACGCAGTCTGGCCCTTCCGGATGTCGGCGCTCAGGCTCGCCGGCTCCGGGAGACGCTGACCCAGCGGCTGCTCGACGAACGGGGTCACGAGGTGGTGCTGACCGTGGATCACCAGGTGATGCTCCACTCCCCCGACGGCAGCCTGCTGTCCCCGGTGGTGGAGGCCTCCCGCGGCGGCGCTTCGGCCCCGTCGGCGGCCGGACGCGCCGCGCGAGCGATCGTGGGCCAGCTCGGCACCTCACCGCGGGCCAATGTGGTGGACCGCCATCTGCTGGGGGTCCTGCGAGACCAGCTCGCCTCCCCCGACGAGACGTAGCGGGCGGCGCGCCGGGCCGCCGCACGCGTCGTAGGATGGTCGCCGTGGAGAATCCGATCCGAGTGCTCGTGGACCAGCCGGAGATTCCCGGGAACACCGGGAACCTCATCCGCCTGGCGGCGGTGACCGGCATGCAGCTGCACCTCGCCGAACCTCTCGGCTTCGACTTCGCCGATGCGAAGCTGCGCCGTGCCGGACTCGACTATCACGACCTCGCGGTGATGACCGTCCATCCGAGCCTGGAGGCGGCCTGGGAGGCGCTGGCCCCCGAGCGGGTCTTCGCGTTCACCGGAGACGGCGACACCGGGCACACCGCCGTCGACTACCGACCCGGCGACGTGCTGCTCTTCGGCCGGGAGTCCACCGGGCTGGACGACCACGTCAAGGACGACCCCCGCATCACCGCGAAGGTGCGCATCCCCATGCTGCCCTCGCGGCGTTCCCTGAACCTGGCCAACTCGGTCTCCATCGCCGTCTACGAGGCCTGGCGTCAGCACGGCTTCGACGGCGCCCGCTGAACCTCCTCCGGACTTCCGTCCAGCGGTCCGCCGGCCGACATCCCGCCGACTCCGAGCGTCGGTCCCGGGCGGGGGCGGTCCCGGTCGCTAGACTCACGGAACATGGAGACTGCTTCCCCGCGCCGTGACGGCGACCAGCCTCACCCCGAGGACCAGGAGACGTCGGGGGTGTCCGTCGCGCCTGACGACGCCCCGGGACACGATCCGCGGCAGGATCCCGGCGCACACACCGGGGAGCCTTCCCGGAGCGCCGAGCCGACGACGGCGCCGCAGCTCTCCGAGGACCCGACGCTGGGCGAACTGCTGACCGCCACCGCCCATGGGGATCAGGCCTCCTTCGCAGCCTTCTACGAGGCCACCGCCGACGTCGTCTACGGTCTGGCGCTGCTGATGCATGAGGATGCCGCCGGCGCCGACGCATCCTTGGTGGCCGTCTATCACCACCTGTGGGACCAGGCTGACGTGCGGGCTCGCGACCTGCGGCTGCAGACCGCCGCCTCCGAGACCCTCACCGACGAGCACGCCGAGGCGGAGGCCGACTACCGCCCCAGCGAGTACGAGCTGGTGTTGGAATGGCTGGTGCCGCTGGCCCACCGGATCATGGTGGACAGGTTCCGGGACGGCTCCGTGGCCCCGATCAGCCTCGCGGCGATCTCCGACGGCGGCGGCGTGGCCGGGCTCCCCGAGGAGATCCTCGGCGACTTCGAGGTGCTCTCGGACTCTCAGTCCCAAGCGCTGGCGCTGAGCTACCTCACCGGGCTGACCCACCGACAGATCGCGGAGACCGTCGGCGCCGCCATCCCCGCGGTGAAGTCCCGGCTGCGCGACGGCATGACCCGGCTGCACACCCAGCGCAGCGCCCGCGACGAGGAGTTCGATCCGATCCTCCGGGCCGCCGTCACCCGGCGGGACCTGGAGCGCGGCACCGGGGTCAACCGCAACTTCACCCGGGAGATCGCCGCAGACCTGGACAAGGACCTGCTGGTCGAGCTCGCCGAGGTCTACGCCCTCGACGCCGTCGACGACCGGGAACGCTCCCTGCTGGACGAGATCGTCCTGGATGCTGACGAACGCACCGCCCAGCAGTGGGACACCAGGGTGCTGGCCGCGCGCCGCACCCTGGCGGAGATCTTCACCGCCCACCCGACGGTGCCTCCGGCCCACCTGCTGGAGGAGGTGCTCCTCGACCTCGGGGATCAGGAAGTCGGCATGGGCATGGTGGAGGAGTTCTCCACCCACACGGAGGAGACCGCCAAGCGCGAACCGATCATGAAGCGCTGGATGGTGCTCACCGGACTCGCGGTGGTGGTGCTGCTGGCCGTCGTGCTGGTCTGGCGGTTCACCGGCGGCCAGGACGTGGTCGCCACCGCCGACGGTGCCGAGGACGCCCGGGTGCTCGACGGGCTCGAGCTCGCGGAGGGCGGGACCGCCGAGGCGGTGCTCTCAGCCTCCGAGGACGTCGGCTATGTGGACTTCCAGGATGTGGCGGACCTGGATGGGCTCTCCTACCAGGTCTGGCTGCTGCCCTCCGACGAACGTCCTCCCAGCTCCCTGGGAAGCTACAGCGCCGAAGAGCTGGAGGAGGAGATCATCACGCTGCGCGCCATCGGCGGCTATGAGCAGCTGTTGGTCACCGCGGAGCAGATCCGCGGGGAAGAGAGGCCCACCGGCGAAGTGATCGTGGAGATCCCGCTGCGCGACCGCATCACCGAAGGCCCCCAGTACGGGGGCGGCACGTCCGCCGGCGAGGACGAAGACGACGAGGAATGACCTCCAGGAGGAGTCGACGATGACCGCTGAGTTCACCACCTGCGATCTCTATGACGCCGATGAGAGCCTGCAGTCGGTCTCCCTGCAGATGCAGGACCTGGGCGGGCGGACCCGCTTCGCCGGACCGGTCCGCACCATCCGCTGCTTCCGCGACAACGCCCTGGTCAAGACCACGCTGAACAGTCCGGGCGACGGAGCGGTGCTGGTAGTCGACGGCGGCGGCTCCCTGGAGTCCGCCCTCATGGGCGACATGATCGCCGAGGCGGCAGTCGCCCACGGGTGGGCGGGGGTCGTGATCAACGGCGCCATCCGCGACCGGACCGCCGTCGCTCAGCTGGACCTTGGTGTCAAGGCGCTGGGATCGAATCCGCGCAAGTCCTCGAAGGAGGGCACCGGCGAGCAGGATGTGCCGGTCGAGTTCGGGGGCGTGGTGTTCCGTCCCGGCGCGATGCTGCACGCCGACGAGGACGGCGTCCTGGTCGAGCCCTGATCCTCGGTCGAGCACTGTTCCTCGATCGAGCACTGCTCCTCCCGGAGGGGCCGGGCAGTGTTCAGAAGCCGGCGAAGGTGTCCGGCCCGTTGACCACGACCCAGTGGAAGTCCTCAGCCAGCCCCCCAGCCAGTCCCTCTGCCGGTCCCTCGGAGGACGTGTCGACGATGCCGGCGGCGGCATGGATCCGCCGCAGACGGGTGAGCACGAACTCCTCCATCCGTGCGGGATCAGGGTGCTGGCTGAAGTGCTGGCGCAGCGCCTCCAGCTTCCTGTCCTCGTAGCCGCTGACTTCCACGCGCAGATTGACCCGCTCCTCCGGGGCGGCCATGAGCATCAGGTGTCGGATCTTGAAGGCCTCCAACCCCTCCTGCTCCGCCAGCTCCGGGAACGCGAAGGGGTTCTCCACCGCCGGATAGCAGGCACGAACCACCGCCTCGCCGCAGGCCAGATGGTCCGGGTGGGACTTCTGCATCCTGTCCCAGGCCCGCTCCGGGTGCGGGGACATCACGACGTCGGGCCGCACCTGCCGCATCACCCGTACGATCTGGCGGATCAGGTCAGCCGTCGGCTCCACCCAGCCGTCCTTCTCGTCCAGGAGGATCACCTCGCGGACCCCGAGGACGGCGGCCGCCTCCTCCTGCTCGGCCTGGCGACGACGCGCCATCTCGACTCGGTCATGCCCGGTCTCGAAGCCGCCGGCATCGCCCGCGGTGAGCAGACAGAGGGTGACGTCCACTCCACGCTCGGCCAGCGCCGCGACGGTGGCGGCCGCGCCGAAGTCGACGTCGTCGGGGTGGGCGCCGAAGGCCAGCACGCGGCGGGCTCCCAGCACGTCGATCAGGGCGTCCGGGCTGTGCAGGGTGGAGCGCCGGTCACGGGTCATCGGAGCCTCACATCCCGCCGAGGGTGACCTCGGCCTCGTGCTCGTCGCCGTCGCGCAGATAGGTCACGGAGACGGTCTCCCCTGCCCGGTACTCGCGGACCGTGGCGGTCAGGGTCAGGCTGTCGTCGATCCGACGGTCGTCCACGTGGGTGACGATGTCGCCCTCCTGAAGCCCGCCCTCAGCCGCCGGGGACCCGTCAGCCACCTCCTCCACGTAGGCACCGGTGGTGAAGCTGCCGCCGGACTCCAGCGGCTGCTCGCCGGCGCCCGCGGCGTTCACGGTGACGCCCAGCAGCCCGTGGGAGGCCTCGCCGTCGGCGATGATGTCCTCGGCCACACGCTGGGCGTAGTCGATGGGGATGGAGAAGCCGACGCCGATGCTGCCGGCCTCCGCCTCGGAGATCCCGCCGCCGGTGGAGGCGATGGCCACGTTGACGCCGATGACCCGTCCTTCGGAGTCGACGAGGGCGCCGCCGGAGTTCCCCTGGTTGATGGCGGCATCCGTCTGGATCACGTTGAGGTGGATGGACCCCTGGGACGGCGAGGTCTCCAGGTCGGGGAAGTAGAACTCGAAGCCCTCACCGTCCTCTTCCTCCTCGGGCTCGGGGGCGTCCGGGGTCTCCTCCTCCACGGCGGCGGAGGCCACCGAGATGGTCCGGTCCAGGGTGGAGATGATGCCGTCGGTCACGGTGCCGTCGAGCCCCAGTGGTGCGCCGATGGCGATCGCCTGGTCGCCCACGTTCAGGTCGGAGGAGGTGCCCAGCTCTGCGGGCTCGATGCCTTCGGTGTCCTCCAGCTGGACCACAGCGAGGTCGGAGAGCGGGTCCGTGCCGACCACCTGAGCGGTGCGCACCGAGCCGTCATAGAGCTTGACGTGGATCTCCGCCTCGGCAGTGGCCCCACCGAGGGTGACCACGTGAGTGTTGGTGAGGATGTGGCCCTCGTCGTCCAAGATGATGCCCGAGCCGGAGCCGGCCGCAGTGGAGCCGGCCACCGACAGCGTCACCACCGACGGCGAGGCCTTGGCTGCGGCCGCGGTCACCGCCGTGGCACTCTCCGGGTTGTTGATCTGGATGCCGGAGCCGCCGACGTCGACCTGCTGGTCCCCGCCGAGGAGTCCGACGGCGCCCGCACCTACTCCCCCGCCGATCAGGCCGGCCGCCAGCACGCCCACCAGGAACAGCGGCATGCCGACTCCGCGACGGCTCTTCTCCGGCTCAGCGGGAGCCCCGTGGTGGCCAGGGCCTCCTGGACCACCGCTGCTGCCACTGCCACCGGGGCCGCTGGGGCCGCCGTACCATGGCTGGCCGGAGTGCGGGGGCTGGCCGGAGTGCGGGGACTGGCCGGAGTGCGGGGACTGGCCAGCGTGCGGGGACTGGCCGTAGGGGGCCACCTGTGCCTGGTGCGGGTGGGCGGCCGCCCCCGCAGAGGACGAAGCGGACGGCGCTGCCGGAGGCGGGAATCCGGGCTGGGCAGGGCCAGCCGGCCGATAGGGCTGCATCGCCGGGCCGGACGCGTAACCATGCGCCGAAGATGCCGGAGACCCCTGCTGGGGAGAGCGGGGCGCGGCCGTTCCGGGCGCGGGCACGGATCCCGCGGCGGCCGCGGCCCCGGGGGCCGGCGCCGCCGCGGCGGAGGGAGCCGACGACGCCTCGGCGGTGGCCGCTGAGCCCGGCGACCCAGCCTCGGGAACGAATCCACCACGCGGGCCGTGCTGGCCTCGGTCATTTCCGACGCGGTCAATGTCGGCTGGGTCGTGCTCGGCTCGGTCATGCTGGACGAGGGGCCGGGTCGGCTCAGGCGGCGCGGCGGGGATCCGCTGAGTCTGCTCCCCGCTGTCGGAGCCGCGCTCGGGCCCCGTGCCGGGCGTCGTCGTGCCAGGCGTCGTCGACTCCTGGTCGAGCTCCGCGGACTCCGCGCGGTCCTGAGGATCTGTAGTCATGAGAAACCTGCCTTCACACCTGACGAGGCGCCCGCCGGAGCGAGCGCTGGATCTCCGGCCTCCGCGCGGTGCCGCGGGGGCGCACTCGAAGCATTGTGCTCGCCCATCCTGTACCTTCGACGATAACTTCCTGAACGCCTCCTGGGCGATTCCTGCGCTCCGTGTGACGCCTCTCCACCCTCATCGCTCCTCCTCAGCGGGCACACCCTGTGCGAAGCATGCAGGAGGACCCGTGTTCTCTGCCAACGTACTCGCCACCGTGGACGCACCTCGGGGGTGCTCATAGACTGACCCCATGCTCGAAGCCTTCGCGACGTCTCTGCCCGTCACTGTGGGAGCCGTCATCGTCGGCCCCCTGCTCATCGGGGCGGGAGTGCTCGTGCTCATCGGGCTCGGCGCCATGTACCTCTCCGGCGGCAGGAAGCAGACCCGTCAGCTCTCCTCCGCTCCCGGGTCCCGCGCCATGGGGGCGGCCGGGGGCCAGGGCTCCGAGCAGCCCGCCGCGCCGGACCCTCGGGACACCATGCCCTACGGGCAGCTGCGCCAGCAGGCCGGCTCCATGCTGGTCGCTGCGGACGAGGCCGTGCGCTCCTCCGACCAGGAGATCCTGTTCGCCCAGGCCGCCTACGGGGACGAGGCCGTGGAGGTCTTCCGCCAGGACATCCAGAAGTCCAAGGACCACCTGCGTGATGCCTTCCGGCTCCAGCAGCAGCTGGACCAGCAGCCGCCGCAGGACGAGACCGAGGCGCGCCGGATCGTCCGGCAGATCATGGAGCACTGCGAGCAGCTGGACGCGTCCCTCGACGCCCACCGCCAAGAGTTCGAGGGGCTCCGCGACCTGGAACGCAGCCCCGGCCCGGCCGCCGCGCAGCTCAATGAACGCCTCGCCGACCTGCGGACCCGGCTGCACGCCGCCGCAGCCGAGCTGCCGCAGCTCCAGAAGCGCTACACCGGGGAGCCGTTGGAGAGCCTGCAGCAGAACCTGGACCGCGCCGAGGGCCTGCTGGAGGACGCGCAGTCCCACGGCGAGACGGCCGCGCAGGCCGCCGAGGCGCACCGCGCCTCCGACGCCGTGGTGGCCATCCACGCCGGAGAGCGGTCCGCCGCTGAGGCCGCCGCGCTGCTGGACTCCGCCGACCAGACCTCCTCCCGGCTCCAGGACGCCCGCCGGAACCTCGACGTCGGAGTGGCGCAGACCGAACAGGACGTCGCCCAGGCGCGCGCCACGCGTGATGCCGGGCAGGCGCCCGAGCTGGCCGGGCCGATCGCCGCCGCAGAGGCCGCCGTCGCCCGCGTGCGGCAGACCATCGACTCCGGCGAACGCTACGACCCTCTGGAGCTGCTGCTGGGATTGGAGCTGGCCCACCGGGAGCTCGATGAGCCGCTCAACGCGGTGCGGGACCGTCAGGCCCAAGACCGACGCGCCCGAGAGATGCTGCAGACCGAGCTGCTGACCGCCCGCAACCAGGTGCAGTCCTCCCAGGACTACCTCCGTTCCCGCGCCCACCGGGTGGGCACCACGGCACGGACCCGCCTGGCCGAGGCTGAGCGGTGCCTGTCCGAAGCTCAGGCCTTCGCCGACACGCAGCCCGCACGCGCGCTGGACTTCGCCACCCAGGCGAAGACGCTGGCGGTGCAGGCCGCCCAGATCGCCGAACAGGACCGGGCCGAGGAGAACCTCATGAACACCGGAGGAGGCTTCGGCGGCTACGGACGCCACTGGGGCGGCGGCTACGGCACCGGCTACGGCGGCGGGTATGGCGGCGGGTATGGCACCGGGTATGGCTATGGCGGCGGCTACGGCCGTCGTCGCGGATCCGGCCGAGCGGGACGCCGCATGCTGCGCTACGGCATGCGCCACGGGCGCCGTCGGTGGTTCTGAGTGCTGACGACCTGTTCACCCGCACCCCCTGTGACGGGTGATCCTCGATGACTAGACTGATCTGAAAATCTCCAGGAAAGGTGATCACCGTGTCCAAGCAGTCCATCTTCGGCAGGATGTCCCAGCTGATCCGCGCGAACGTCAACGCGATGCTGGACCGTGCCGAGGACCCCGAGAAGATGCTCGACCAGATGGTCCGGGACTTCACCAACAACATCGCTGAGGCCGAGGAGGCGGTGGCCCAGACCATCGGCAACCTCCGGATGATGGAGGACGACTACCGGGAGGACCTCGACACCGCGCGCTCCTGGGGCCAGAAGGCGCTGGCCGCCTCCCGGAAGGCGGACGAGTTCCGCACCTCCGACGACGACGCCAACGCGCAGAAGTTCGACAACCTCGCCAAGGTCGCCATCCAGCGACAGATGGACGCCGAGTCCTCGGCCCGCACGGCAGAGCCGACGATCCAGTCCCAGCGGGAGATCGTGGACAAGCTCAAGCAGGGCCTCGAGCAGATGAAGACCAAGCGTCAGCAGCTCATCAGCAAGCGCGACGAGCTGGTGGCCCGGTCCCGGGCGGCCCATGCCCAGTCGCAGGTGCACGATGCGGTCAAGTCCATCGACGTCATGGACCCGACCTCCGAGGTGGGGCGCTTCGAGGAGAAGATCCGCCGCGAGGAGGCGCGGGTCCGCGGCCAGAACGAGCTGGCCGCCTCCAGCCTGGACGCTCAGTTCGAGTCCCTCGAGGACCTCGGCGAGCAGGCGGAGATCGATGCGCGGCTGGCCGCGCTGAAGACGGGCTCCACCTCGCCCGCCCTGGGCACCGGAGCCGAGCAGGGCGCCCTGGGAGCAGGGTCCGGCACCGGTGTCACCGAGGCCGACCTCGCCGAGCTCGACTCCGCCCTGGAGGGCAACGAGCAGCAGAAGTGAGCCGGGCCGCTCCGGGGCTCGGAGCCGCCACAGGGCGCTGATGCGCGCCAGCTCCACACCGGGAGGGTCCCAGATGACGTCTGGGGCCCTCCCGGTCTCTGTGGCAGGGGAATCTCTGCTTCAATGGATGTCTGGCAACCGTCACCTGGATCCATCGATGAGGAGTCCATCCGTGTCCACTGAGAACACTGAGTCCCCCGTGTCCGCCGAGCAGGGCGCGACCACGGTCAACACCGGCCTGGCCCACATGCTCAAGGGCGGCGTCATCATGGATGTGGTGACCCCCGAACAGGCGAAGATCGCCGAGGAGGCCGGCGCTGTGGCTGTCATGGCTCTGGAGCGGGTCCCCGCGGACATCCGCGCCACCGGAGGCGTGGCTCGCATGTCGGATCCGGACCTGATCAGCGGCATCATCGAGACCGTCTCCATCCCTGTGATGGCCAAGGCCCGGATCGGCCACTTCGTGGAGGCCCAGGTGCTGGAGCACCTGAAGGTGGACTACATCGACGAGTCCGAGGTGCTCTCCCCCGCCGACTATGTCCACCACATCGACAAGTCCAAGTTCTCGGTGCCGTTCGTCTGCGGCGCCACCAATCTGGGTGAGGCCCTGCGCCGCATCACCGAGGGCGCCTCGATGATCCGCTCCAAGGGTGAGGCCGGCACCGGCGACGTCTCCGAGGCGATGAAGCACATCCGCACCATCACGGCGGAGATCGCCGAGCTCAGCTCGAAGGCCGAGGACGAGCTCTACGTGGCGGCCAAGGAGCTGCAGTCGCCGTACGACCTGGTCAAGCAGGTGGCCCGAGACGGTCGTCTGCCGGTGGTCATGTTCGTCGCCGGCGGCGTGGCCACCCCCGCCGACGCGGCCATGATGATGCAGATGGGCGCCGACGGCGTCTTCGTGGGCTCCGGGATCTTCAAGTCCGGGAATCCGGCCGCCCGCGCCGCGGCCATCGTCAAGGCCACCACCTACTACGACGACCCCGCGGTGATCGCTGAGGTGTCCAAGGGCCTCGGCGAGGCCATGGTGGGCCTGAACGTGGCCGACGTCCCCGCACCCCACCGTCTGGCCGAGCGCGGCTGGTGAGCCCGCAGATCGGTGTCCTCGCGCTGCAGGGGGCGGTGGCCGAGCATGTTCGTGCTCTGACCGCCTCCGGCGCAGAGGTCCGCACGGTCCGGCGGCCGGCTGAGCTCGACGGCCTCGACGGCCTCGTCGTCCCCGGCGGGGAGTCGACGGCCATCGCGCGGCTGGCCGCCCCCGTGCAGATGATGGAGCACATCCACCGGGCGCATCAGGACGGGCTGGCGCTGTTCGGGACCTGCGCGGGGCTGATCCTGATGGCCCGCGAGGTCTCCGACCCTGCCGCCCTGGCCGGCTTCCCCCGGATCGGTGGACTCGACGTCGTCGCCCGTCGCAACGGCTACGGCAGCCAGCTGGACTCCTTCACCGAGCAGCTGGACGTCACCGGGCTGGACGAGCCGCTGGAGGCGGTCTTCATCCGCGCTCCGGTGATCGAGGAGGTCGGGGACGGTGTGGAGGTCCTGGCGGAGTCCCGTGGACTGCCGGTGGCGGTCCGCGAGGGTCGGGTCCTGGCGACCAGCTTCCACCCCGAGCTCACCCCGGATCATCGCCTCCACCAGCTGTTCGTGGACATGGTCGGCGCCGTGTGAGGTGCGTCTCGTCCATTCGGGCTTGTAAGCTCGTGTCCGATCGCTGGACCTGCTTCATCACCGCCCGCCGCGCCCCGAGGAACGCATGACTGCACACGACGACGTCGCACGGATGGCCGCCGACCCGGCCACGGACTGGGACACGCTGCACTGGATCGCAGAGAACCATCCGGAGCTCCGCCCTGTCGTCGCGGGCAATCCGAACACCTATCCGGAGCTGCTGGAGGCCCTGGCCGATCTGGATGATCCGGCGATCAACGACGTCCTGATGCGGCGGTTCCTGCCCCCGGACCAGTGGCCCGAGCCCGAACCGGAGCCCGAGCCGGAGCCCGAGCCGGAGTTCGAGACTCAGGACGAGGAGCGCGGGGCGGCCGCGGGCCTCCTGCTTCCCGGAGACGACCTCCCGGAGGAGCAGCAGCCGGACCAGCAGGATGCTGGCGCAGTCGGTGCAGTCGGTGCAGTCGGTGCAGTCGGCGCGGCCGGGCCGGGGGCCGATGCCGCCGCGGGGGAGCCCGCAGATGCCGAGGCCGACGACGACCAGCCCCACCGCCGCCGTCGGGTCGCCGTCGTGCTCCTGGCCGTGCTGCTGCCGCTGATCGCGATCGGTGCGGTGGTCGTGCTGGGGCTGATGATCCTGGGCGATCGAGGCGCACCTGTGGCCGAGCAGACCCCGGCGCAGGAGCCCACCGCGTCCGAGCCGGAGGAGGCCGAGCCGTCGCCCGAGCCGGAGCCTGAACCGGAGGGCCCTGACCTCGACGAGCTGCGCGCCGCGCTCCAGGAGGTTCCCGAGGAGAGCGAGTGCGAGGACCCGCGGGCCGATGCGGAGCCCTTCGAGCTGCTGGCCGAGGCCGGCGAGGAGCAGGACGAGTGGAGTCAGGAGGACGAGGGGCTGGTCCAGGAGACGCTGGAGGATCTCCGCACCGCCTGTGACGACCCCTATGCGGCTCATGTGTATCTGCTGCTGGGCGGCGAGGAGGCCTCCTCCGGCGAGCTCAGCGCCGCCGTCGCGGACATGGGGATCGACTGGTTCAACTACGCCTTCCCCGCTGGCGACGCCGCGGAGATGACCTCGTTCTCCTCTCCCACCGGCAACGTCGTGTGCGAGATCGGCGACTCGCTGCGCTGCCGGGTGCTGGAGCACAGCTTCGACGCCCCGGACGGCTGCGAAGACGGCACCACGTACCGGATCCAGGTGGACGTGGGCCCCGAGCCTGACTGCGAGGACCAGCTCTCCCCCGAGGACGAGCCCCAGGTGCTGCAGTACGGCCAGACCGCGCAGAACGGATTCTTCGCCTGCGCGTCGTTCCCCGCGCAGATGTCCTGCTGGAATCAGCTGACCGGTGAGGGCATCAACCTCTCCTCCACCAGGAACAGCGTCTACTGAGGCCCCGGCTTCGGGGGTGATCATGTCTGAGCATCGACCCCCGCTGTCACCCTGGCCGGAGGACCCACCACACCACGGCGCGGTGACGCTGCGCGCGGTCCAGGACGCCGACGTCGAGATGGCCCGTGAGCTGTCCGAGGACCCGTACGTGCCCCTGATCGGCACCCTGCCCGCCCACGGCTCCGGGGAGGAACTCACAGCCTGGATCCGGCGTCAGCAGGGCCGGCACGCGGAGGGCACAGGCTTCGCCTTCACCATCACCGATGCCGACGACACCCCGGTGGGCCATTGCGGCCTGTGGCTGCGGAACCTGCACCAGGGCCGGGCCTCCGCCGGATATGCGATCACCCCCTCTGCCCGAGGCCGAGGCCTGGCGGCGGACGCCCTCAACGCCCTCACCCGATTCGGGTGGAGCCTGGAGGGCCTGCACCGGATCGAGCTGTTCATCGAACCGTGGAACACCGCCTCCGTACGCACTGCGGAACGGGCAGGCTATGTGCGGGAGGGCCTGCTGTGCAGTCATCAGGAGATCGGCGGCAGGCGCCGGGACATGCTGCTCTACGCGGCGGTGCGGCCGTGAGCCGGTTCCCCGAGGCTCGCCCGCGAGCCTGACGGGACCCTGTCGACGATGCTCGTTGCGAGGGCGAGCACTCCGCGGCCCACGGCCCGGGGTCAATCGTTCGGGCATGCGCGAAGAGCCCGACCGGAATCTCTTCCGATCGGGCCCTTCGGCTTCTCGTTGCGGGGGCAAGATTTGAACTTGCGACCTCCGGGTTATGAGCCCGGCGAGCTACCGAACTGCTCCACCCCGCGTTGACTTGTATTACTTTACCGGCGCATGAGCCACACGCAAAATCGAGACGAACGATCGGCCTGTGATCTCCGTCTCCCGGGCCGCAGAACCGTGACGTCCCAGGTCAGCCTCGGGTAGCGTCGGTGCCTCCACCGACAGTGACCCTCGTGACGCCGCCGGAGGCTCCCGTGATCTTCGATCTGCCGCTTCACCCGCTCGTCGTCCATGCCGTGGTCGTGCTGGTGCCGTTGGCCGCACTGCTGCTGGTCCTCGCGATCTGTGTGCCCCGTCTGCGTGCGGTCTGCGGACCGCTGGGGGTGATCCTCGCCGTGGCGGGGGCGATCTCCGCCGTCGTCGCGGACCAGTCCGGTTCGATCCTCACCGAGTACGTGGGCACTCCCGAGGAGCACATCCGCTGGGGGCTGCCCACCGTGTTCTCCTCCTCAGCGATGGCGCTGTCCTCGCTGCTGTGGTTCTTCCTGCGCGGCCGGCGTCTCCCCCGCCTGCTGTTCGGCGCCCTGACCATCCTCAGCGGAATCGCCGCGGTGACCTTCACCATCCTGGCCGGCCACAGCGGAGCCGAGGCCGTCTGGGGCGGGCTCAGCTGACCCGACGCTGCTGCTCCAGACCCCGCTGCACTGGACCCCGCTGCCCCAGACCCCGCTGCCCTCGTCGAGTTGGTCTGGAGTTGTCGGTACTCGATTCGATCGAGTCGACTACGCATAACTCCAGACCAACTCAACGTCACGAGAACCCGCACCGACACTGAGCCCAGAGACGACGGCGGGGCCGGCTCCCCGTGAAGGGAACCGGCCCCGCCGTCTGCGGTCCAGCTGGAGAACCCCGCTCCGGGGTTCCGCGGCCAGCTCCGGAGGCCGGAGCCTCCGGAGCTGTGAGGATCAGTCGCCGGCGATGGCCTCCTCGGCCGCCAGTGCGTCCTCCACGGCCTGCTGGAGCTCGGCCTGCGCCTCACCGTAGGCGGAGAAGTCACCCTCCTCCAGAGCCGCCTGCGAGTCCTGCATGGCCTGGTTGGCCCGCTCCAGGGCGTCGGCCAGCTGCTCCTCCGGGGATCCGGTCGGGGCGTCCTCCACCGTGGGCTCGTCATCCTCGGTGGTGGCGTCCTCATCCTCGGTCGGGGCCTCGAGGTCCTCGTCCTCGGTCGTGGCGTCGTCCCCGGTCGGGGTCTCCACGTCCTCGTCCACGGCCTCACCCTCGACCCCGGCACCCTCGGCCACGGCGGCACCGGAGTCGCCGCCGAAGACCTGGTCCAGCGCCTCGCCGAGGGTGTCGGCGAAGCCGACCTCCTCGCCGTAGGAGACCAGCACCTTCCGCAGCAGCGGGTAGGCGGTGGCACCGGTGGACTGCACGTACACCGGCTGCACGTAGAGGATGCCTTCACCGGCCGGCAGCGTGACCATGTTGCCGTTGATCACCTCGGAGGCACCCTGACGCAGCAGGTTCAGCTCCTGGGAGACCACCGAGTTCGAGTCGAAGTTCGCCTGGGTCTGACCCGGGCCCGGCACGGCGGTGTCACGGGGCAGCTCCAGCAGGTGCAGGCTGCCGAAGTCCTCGTCCTTCACGCCGTCCTCGCCGGTGCCGGCGTCGCCGTTGGCGGCCAGGAAGCCGTAGAGCACGTTGCGCTGCTGGGCGCCCTCGGTGATCTGCGGGATGAACGTGGAGGTCAGGGAGAACTTCGGCTCGTCCTGACCCGGCATCTGCAGGGTCATGTAGTACGGCGGCTGCTTGACCGCTCCGTCGCCCTGGGTCGGGTCGTCCGGCACGGACCAGGCGTCGTTGTTCTCATAGAACGCACCCGGGTCGGTCACGTGGTACCGGCCCAGCAGCTCACGCTGCACCCGGAACATGTCCTCCGGGTAGCGGACGTGGTCCATGAGCTCCGCGCTCATCTCCGAGTACGGCTGCAGTGACTCGGGGAAGACGTTCTCCCAGGCCTTGAGGATCGGGTCCTCGTCGTCCCAGGCGTAGAGCGTCACCGAGCCGTCATAGGCGTCCACGGTGGCCTTCACCGAGTTGCGCATGTAGTTGACCTGGCCGGAGAGCACCTGGCCGCCCTGCGTCAGGGCGTCGGTGGTGGCCGACTCCAGCTGCTGCTGCATGGAGTACGGGAAGTTCGTCGAGGTGGTGTAGCCCTCCACGATCCACTTCACGCGCCCGTCCACGATGGCCGGGTAGATGTTCTGGTCCACCTCCAGGAACGGAGCGACCTTCTCCACACGCTCACGCGGATGCCGGTCGTAGAGGATCTGCGACTCCTCGTTCATGTCGCCGGAGAGCAGGATCTCCGGGGACTGGAACTGGATCGCGTAGACCAGCCGGTTGAACAGGTTGCCCACAGAGGGGCCGCCCTCGCCGGAGAAGGTGTAGACCGTGTCCGCATCCGAGTTGCCAGAAGCGGGGCGGTCCAGCTCCATGGGGTCCGCACCCTCCGGCGCACCGACGATGGAGAAGTCGGTGGTGTTCTCGCCGAAGTAGATGCGCGGCTCGTAGTCCTCGTCGCTGGCCAGCTGGCCGCGGGTCGGGATGTCTCGCAGGGTGAAGTCGGGGCGACCCTCCGGGGTCACCGTGGAGGCGTTGGCCGCCACCAGACCGTAGCCGTGGGTGAAGATCAGGTGCCGGTTCACCCAGGAGGCGTCGTCGGCCACGTTGACCTCGCGGGCGGCGATGACGGTGTCCTCGCGCTCCCCGTCGACCTCGTAGCGGTCGAAGCTCAGCGTGTCGTTGAACGCGTAGTACTGACGGAACTGCTGGAGCTGGCCGAAGGAGGCCGAGACCAGGTTCGGGTCCAGCAGACGGATGTTCTGCGTGTTGGCCGCGTCCTCGGCGAGCGCACCTTCGGCAGCCCGCGTCTCGGCGTCGTAGTCGTCCTGAGTGATCTCATCGAACCCGTAGGCGAAGCGGGTCATCTCCATGTTCCGCTCGATGTACGGGCTCTCCAGGGTGCGCTCCGAGGGACGCACCTGGTACTCCTGCACCAGGAAGGGGTAGACCGCGCCGCCGACGATCGCGGTGACGATCAGCACGGCGGTGCCGATGATGCTGAAGCGCCAGCGACCGGTCACGGCGGTGACGATGAAGATCCCCGCCACCAGGACTGCGGCGACGGCCAAGATGGTCTGCGCCGGGATGACGGCGTGGACGTCGGTGTAGAGGGCGCCGGCCCAGTTGCCGTCCTGGTTGGTCAGGGTCGCATAGCGGTCCAGCCACCAGTTGACGCCCTGCAGCAGCACGAAGATCGCCGCGGTCACGGCGATGTGCCAGCGGGCGGCCTTCTCGATCACGAATCGGCCGCTGGGCTCGATCCGGATGCCGCCGTAGAGGTAGTGGCAGATGATCCCGGCGATCCCGGCCACCAGGACGGCGGAGATGAGGAAGCCGTTGATGAAGCCCAGGAACGGCATCGTGAACACGAAGAACGCGAAGTCCAGGCCGAACTCAGGGTCCGTCATGCCGAACGGCTCCTGGTTGAAGAACAGCAGCACCTCCTCCCAGGCGCCGGAGGCCGCCGTCCCGGCGAAGAAGCCCATCAGGACCGGCAGGCCGATCATCAGCAGGCGACGCATGGAGGTCAGCGTGTTCTGGTAGCGCTGGATCGACTCGTTCATCTGTCGATCCAGGGTCTGCGGCCGGCTGCGGAAGGCCAGGAAGAGGCTCAGCCAGACCAGGGCACCCATCACCAGGAACCCGGCCAGGAAGATCCCGAGCCGGCTGAGCCGCTCGACCCAGAAGACCTCCGAATAGCCGACCTGGTTGTACCACATGATCTCGGCGTAGAAGCCGGAGGAGATCACGAACGCGCCGATCAGCACCGCGATGATGATGATCGTCAGCGTCAGCGCGGACGGACGCCGCGGACCGCTGCGCTGCGGACGCTGCGATCCGCCGCCGCCGGACCCCCCTCTGCCGGAACCGCCGTCGTCGTCAGAGCCGCCCGAGCCGAACAGGCCGGAGCCGCCGAAGGGGTTCGTCGAACCGAATCCCTGGGAGAAACTCACATCTACCCTCTCTTCGTCCCGGCCGGCGTCGTCGGTGCTCGATCCGTCCGGGACGTTGTGCTGTTGTGCTGGTCTGCTGCTGGTCTGGTCGAGTTGTTCAGGTGTCGTCGTCGTGGTCGGGGCCGCCGCAGGCTGCGCGGCGGGGTGCCGAGGTCTCAGCTGCCGCAGGCCTCGAGGGAGGCGAGGTAGGCGTCATCGTCATCCCGAACCGCCTCCACGATCTGCCGAGCCTGGTCGACGTCGTCGACCCCGTGGAGCTCCAGGCCCCGGGGCGTCCGGCCCTCGAGCTCCGCGCAGTTGTCCCGCGGGACCAGGAAATGGTCAGCGCCGGCGTCCCGCGCTCCGACCACCTTCTGCGCGATCCCGCCGATGGGACCGACAGTGCCGTCGGGATCCACCGTCCCGGTGCCGGCCCAGTCCTCGCCGCCGGTCATCGACTCCTCGGTGAGACGGTCGATGATCCCTAGGGAGAACATCAGCCCCGCGCTGGGGCCCCCGACGTCCTCCAGAGTGATCTCGACCTCCACCGGGAAGTCGAAGTCGCCCTGGAGCATGATGCCGACGTAGTAGTCGCCATCCGCCTCCTGGTAGGTGGGGACCTCGACGTCGAACTCCTCACCGTCCCTGGTCACTGTCAATTCTACCGGCTGACCTGCGGCGTCGTTCACAGCTTCGCGAAGTCCCTCGACGCCGGAGACCGGGTCGCCTCCTGCGGCGAGCACTTCGTCGCCGACCTCGAGCACCTCAGTGGTGCCGACGTCGGCGGCCTGCGGGGTGAAGTCGATGACACGCAGCCGCTGCCCGTAGTCGACGCCCAGCGCGTTCAGGGCCGCCGCCGTCGCCAAGTCCTGGGAGCTGGTCATCGCAGCGGTGTTCATCTGCTGGACCTCCTCGGCGGTGGTGCCCGAGGGGTAGACCAGCTCCTGCGGGAGCACGTCCACGGTCGGATCGAACCAACCGCGGACGACCTGCGGCACATAGACCACCGATGTGGGGGCTCCGTTGACGTAGACGGTGGTCATGTTCAGCGACCCCTCGGTGGAGTGCGTCTCCGCCCCATCGATGCTGATCATCGGCTCGTCGCCGCGCTCCCCGATGGTGTCGAACACTGGTCCGGGAGATTCGGTCAGATACGGGGCGGGGGTCCCCAGGAGGGCCGCTCCGAGGACGACCGCTCCCAGACCGCAGGCCAGCTGCACGGTGCGACGCACGGTCCAGCTGTGGGTGGGGCCCGCTGGGGGCGCGTCAGGGTCCCAGGGCGGCGGGATGGATGCGGCCACACCCACCCGCTGAGCCGGCTCCGTGCCCGTGCCGTATCCCAGATGCGGGGGCTCTGCCGGCCGCCCCGAGGCAGTGAATCGTCCAGTCATAGTGATCCGGGCCATTGTCTCATCACCCGCGGAGGACGGCGAACTGGGCTGACGGACGCTGCCGCGGGAGCTGCCGACGGCCGCTGGGCGGCGTGCCCTCATCGGCGTCGTCCTGGTGATTCGCCGGCGCCGCCCCGGGCACGGGACGCGCGCTTCCTCCCTGCGCGAACTGGCCCACGCGCCCACAGACACCGTCCATGGCCCGGCAGTAGGCTGGGAGGTCCAGAGACCCAGGCGGATCGACCACTCAGGAGCAGCTCATGAATGCCGACGATTCCGGACGCCGCGGCGAGGACCGCGACGACGAGGGCCGCGAGGAGAACGAGGGCGACCAGCCCCAGGACCCCATGGAGGAGATGTTCCGCCGCATGTTCGGCGGAGAGCCCGGGCAGGGCAGCCCTGCAGGGCAGGGCCCGTCGATCGGCTTCACCGGCACTCCGGGCCAGGGCGGGCCCCAGCTGCCCGAAGGCTTCGACCCGTCGCAGCTGGGTCTGCCGCAGATGGATCCCCAGATGATGCAGCAGATCATGGGACAGGTCCAGGCGATGTTCTCCGCCATGCAGAGCTCCTCCGAGGAGGACCGGCAGGGCCCGGTCAACTGGACCATGGCGAAGCAGGCCGCCCGCCAGGCCGCGGCCGGCGACGACCCGAGCGTCTCTCCGGCCCAGAGCCGCGCCGTGGACGAGGCCCTGCGCCTGGCTGACATGTGGCTCGACGGCGCCACCGGCTTCGAGTCGGTGGGCCAGATCGGTCAGGCCTGGGCCCGGGCTCAGTGGGTGGAGGAGACCTTCGACTCCTGGCGCCGCCTGACGGAACCCGTGGCCGAGTCGGTGGCCGAGGCGCTCTCCGGAGCCATCAAGGGCCAACTCGACGAGCAGGGCTCGGGGTTCCCCCCGGAGATGCAGGCCATGATGGGCGGGGCCGGGGCCGAGCAGATCAGCGGCATGATCCAGTCCATGGGCGGCATGGCCTTCGGCATGCAGCTCGGCCAGGCGGTGGGTGCGCTGGCCAAGGAGGTGCATTCGGCCTCGGACATCGGCCTGCCGCTGGCCGGGCGCACCATGGCGCTGCTGCCGAAGAACGTGGAGGAGTTCAGCGCCGGCCTCCAGGTGGACAAGCAGGAGGTCCTGCTGTTCCTGGCCCTGCGGGAGGCCGCAAGGATGCGGCTGTTTGCCCAGTGCCCGTGGCTGGAGCAGGACCTGTTCAATGCGGTGGCTCAGTACGCCGCCGGGATCCACATCGACATGGGTCGCATCGAGGAGGCCGCCTCGCAGATCGACCCGACCAACCCGGAGGCGATGCAGGAGGTCCTCGGCGAAGGGCTGTTCACCCCGGAACGGACCCCGATGCAGGACGCCGCTCTGCGGCGCATCGAGACCACCCTCGCCCTGGTGGAGGGCTGGGTGGACGACGTCGTCTCGCAGGCCGCCGAGCACCTGGAGTCGCTGCCTGCACTGCGCGAGACGCTGAACCGACGCCGGGCCACCGGCGGCCCGGCCGAGCACACCTTCGCCGCGCTGGTGGGCCTGGAGCTGCGTCCGCGCCGCCTGCGCGATGCGGCCGCCCTGTGGGCGCACCTGCGGGAGACCTCCGGGATGACCGGCCGGGACGAGGTGTGGGCTCACCCGGACGTGCAGCCCACCGAGGAGGACCTGGACGACCCGCAGGGCTTCCAGGCCCGCCAGGAGGAGCGCGCCGCCGAGTCCGCCCGCATCGACGAAGAGCTGCAGAAGCTGCTCGACGGCGGTTACGACGGCCCCAGCAGTTCGGGCGGTCCAGGCGGCTCGGGCGGTCCAGGCGGCTCGGGTGATTCCGGGGGCTCGGATGACTCCGGGGATGATCCGAAGAGTTCGGACTGAGCCCGGCACGAGCAGTCCGACGACGGCGGCACGTGGCGCGCGCTGATCGCCCCGGTGCCGCCGTCGATCCACAGCACAGCGTCCGTCAGCGCCGGCAGCTGCGGGCCGGCGAGCAGCTCCCCCAGCTGGTGGATGAGCAGATGCGCCGCCATGCCCTGCAGCGGCCAGACCGCCGCACCGGAGGCGAAGAACGCCATCGGGGCACCATCGTCTCCTCCGTCTGCTCCCCCGATCCCGAGGCTGCTCCCCTGCCGCTGCAGGCAGTCTGGGCAGGGTGCCGGCCCGCCGTCCGAGATGACCGGGCCCAACATCATCCCGTCAGCTGTGGTGAGGACGGGCAGCACGCGGCGTGACTCCCGCAGCCCGGCGATGAGTTCCTCCCGCCTCGGCCAGCCGGGGGCGCCGGCGTCGGTCTCCCGGATGAGGACCTGCACGTCCGCGGCCTGCACCACGCCGTCCGGCGGGCAGGACAGCACCGTCACCCCGTCGGCGGTCTCCGCGAGCGCGTCGGCGAGGTCCTCCGCCCGCAGACGGTCCGGGCCTCCCGCGTGCCGTCGGCCGACCTCCGGCGGCGGATCGGCCGGGGCGGCGTCGCGCAGCACCACCGTCCCCACGCCGTGGCGCACCAGGAGGTCGGCCAGAGCTTCACCGCACGACGTCAGCCCGTCCACCAGCACACAGGACTGGGCCAGCCGGGTGCGGCGCACCTCGGCTGCCGATACTCCCGTCTCGCGCTCGAGCACTCCGTGGTTCCACAGCCGCTCCACCACGCGCGGAGCGGCATCCACCGGCACCCCTCTGTCCAGCTGACGCGCGGCGGCGAGCAGCGCCTCGGCGTCTCCCTCCAGGAGCACCGAGGCTGTCCCTGAGCGCAGGTGGAGCGTGGTCTCGCCCACGCCGGTGACGGTCGCCCGGGGCGGCAACCGGTACACCGGGCCGGCTGCTCCGAGCTCCAGATCCACGTTCTCCAGGTCGTCGGCGCCGGCGGCGTCCACAGCGGTGAGGTCCATGACGACATCCTGGCAGAGTTCAGGCACCGACTCTCAGAGTTATCCACAGGCTGCTCTGACCTGGGGTGATGGGCGGTGACCACGCGGCTCCCCTCATGGGGAGGTCCCCTGTCACCGGCCGCCGCTAGACTCTCCTGCGACCGCCCCACACCCACCACCGCGCCTCTCCCACAGCACAGCCCCGGGCAGCACGGCACAGCACAGCACCAGGAGGACCGATGCCTCGCAGCTCCACCGATCGGCGCCGCGGCTCTGCCGGGCCGCAGGACGCCCAGCGGATCATGGTCGACGGCGATGAGGTGCTGGTGATCCGCTCCCCTCGTAGAACACGCACCGTGACCGCCGACCAGGTGGACGGCACGCTGCGGCTGCGGGTGCCGTCCCGACTCAGCCGCGCCCAGGTGGATGAGCATGCGCGGGCCTTCCAGCAGAAGCTCCGGCGCCGTGCGGAACAGCGCCGACGGACCGACGAGGAGCTGATGCGCCGCGCCCTGGAGCTCTCTCGAGAGCATCTCGACGGCATCCCCCGGCCGACCTCGGTGGTGTGGTCGGACCGGCAGACGACCCGCTGGGGCTCCACGACCTCCACGGAGGGGACCATCCGGCTGTCGTCGCGTCTGCAGAAGATGCCGCTGTGGGTCCAGGACGCCGTGCTGGTGCATGAGCTGGCGCACCTGATCGAACCGGGGCACGGGCAGCGGTTCCAGGCCCTGGTGGCCCGCTATCCCCGCACCCGGGAGGCCGATGCGTTCCTCGAGGGCGTCAGCTTCGCCTGGAGCCATCCCCAGTGAGGGCCAGAGTCTGACGGAGACCCGATGATGCCGGGGCGCCCCAGCGACGGGCCTCATCGGCGCCCCAGCGACGCGCCTCATCGGCGCCTCAGCAGCGCGTCTCAGCCGCGGCGGGCCTGGGCCGCCTCGCTGAGGACGGCTTTGAGCGCCTCACCGTGCTTCTCCAGCTTCCTCTCCCCCACCCCGGGGACCTGCAGCAGCTCGGCGTCGGTGCGCGGCATCCGCTCGGCGATGACCTCCAGGGTGGCGTCGGTGAACACCACGAAGGCCGGGACGTCGAGCTCCTTGGCGTGCGAGGACCTCCAGGAGCGCAGTCGCTCGTAGAGCTCCTCGTCGTAGCGGGCCGGACAGTCCTCGCAGCGGCGGCGCTTGACCTCGGTGCCGGTGGTCAGCACGGTCCCGCAGGAGGAGCAGGTGGCGGTCCTCTTCTTCGCCCGCGAGTTCGGGTTCACCGTCCCCGACGACGGCGCGATCCGTCGGGTGGGCTCCTCCAGCCCGAGCTCACGGCGCAGCGGCCGCAGGAACCTCGACGGGCTGCGTCGGCCCCGGCCCCCGGAGTGCCGGGACTGGGCGGAGGACATGTACAAGTGCTTCCGGGCGCGGGTGATGCCCACGTAGAGGAGTCGGCGCTCCTCATCGATCTCCCGCTGGGTCTTGGCGAAGGTGATCGGCATCAGCCCTTCGCTGAGTCCGGCGAGGAAGACCGCGTCCCACTCCAGGCCCTTGGCCGAGTGCAGGGAGGCCAGGGTGACGCCCTCCACGGTGGGGGCGTGCTGAGCGGCCGAGCGCTCCTCGAGCTCGGTGATGAACTGCCGCATGGTGAGCGTCTCGTCGAGCATCTCCCGTTCGGCGTGCAGCTGATCGGCCAGGCCCACCAGCGCGGACATCGACTCCCAGCGCTCCCGCACCGCACCGGTGCCCTCGGGGGCCTCGCGGCGCCAGCCGTGGGAGGAGAGGATGTCACGCACGGTCTTGGGCACGCCGTCGCCGCTCTCCTCCACCAGGGAGGAGGTACGCAGCGCGGCGAGCGCCTCGCGGACCTCCCGTCGGGAGAAGAAGCGTTCGGAGCCGCGCAGCTGGTAGGAGATGCCGGCGGTGGCGAGCGCCTGCTCGAAGGCTTGGGACTGCCCGTTGGTGCGGTAGAGGATCGCGATCTCGCTCAGCGGCACCCCGGAGTCCCGCAGCGCGACGATCTGCTCGGCGATCCAGCTGGCCTCGGCGTCGTCGTCGGCATGCTGGGTCAGCGACGGGGCCGGCCCGTGCTCGCGCTGAGAGATCAGTCGCAGCGGATCCGGCCACGCGGGCGGCTGCTCACCCTGGGCCTGCATCTGGGCGCGGATCTTCGCCTGCTCCCGGGTGCGGTCGGCCAGCAGCACGTTGGCCAGCTGCACCACCTGCGGGGTGGAGCGGTAGTCCCGCACCAGGCGGACCATCTTCGCCTGCGGATGCCGGCGGGTGAACTGCAGCAGGTGGTCCGGGGTCGCGCCCGTGAAGGAGTAGATGGTCTGGGCTGCGTCTCCGACCACGCACAGCTCCTCCCGGCCACCCAGCCACAGATCCAGCAGACGCTGCTGCAGCGGGGAGACGTCCTGGTACTCGTCCACCACGAAGTGCCGGTACTGCTGACGCACCTGCGCGGCGACCCGTTCGTCGTCCTCGAGCATGCCCACCGTCAGCAGCAGCACGTCCTCGAAGTCGATGAGGTGCTTGTCCAGCTTGACGTCCTCATAGGACTGGTAGAGCTTCGCGAAGGTGCGATGGTCCACTCCCCCCGGTTCGGGGCGGTGGGCGGCGAGCTCCAGGTAGGAGTCCGGGGTCAGGGTCGAGACCTTGGCCCACTCGATCTCGGAGGCCAGGTCCCGCAGGGCGGCCCGGTCGGTGGAGATGTGCAGCCTCCGGGCCGCCTCGGTGAGCAGGCGGACCTTATGGTCGAGGATCTCCGGCATGGTGCCACCGATGGCCATCGGCCAGAAGTACTGCAGCTGGCGCAGGGCGGCGGCGTGGAAGGTGCGGGCCTGCACGCCGGGGGCGCCCAGGGCGTTGAGCCGTGAGCGCATCTCGGCCGCGGCCCGGGCGGTGAAGGTCACGGCCAGCAGCCGGTGGGGATCGTAGACGCCGGCGCGCACTCCGTAGGCGATGCGGTGGGTGATGGCGCGGGTCTTGCCGGTGCCGGCGCCGGCGAGGATGCACAGCGGCCCGGTCAGCGTGCTGGCGGCCTCGCGCTGCTCGTCGTCGAGCCCGGCGAGGACCGCGTCCGGAGCCTGAGGATCGGACGGGGTCGAGGTCATCGCGCTCCTCTGCTCCAGATGTCGACGTCGGGCAACGTGCCACCGTACCAGTGTTCGATCAGCCCTCGGGAGATCGAGGCCCGCGGCGGGATGCCGATGCGGCCCTCGGCGACCTGCTGGTGGAGCTCCTCCCGGGTGAACCAGCGGACGTCGCGGATCTCATCCTCATCGGCATGGGCCACGGCGTCGCGGGTGTGGGCCAGGTAGCCCAGCATCAGCGAGCGTGGGAACGGCCAGGCCTGGGAGCCGATGTACTCCACGCGTGCGACGGCGGCGCCGGCCTCCTCGGCGACCTCGCGCACCACCGCGTCCTCCAGGGACTCGCCGGCCTCCACGAAGCCGGCGAAGGTGGAGTACATGCGGGCGTCCCAGCGGGTGGCAGAGCCGAGCAGCAGTCGGTCCTGGGGATCCACGACGGCGGTGATGACGGCAGGGTCGGTGCGGGGGAAGTGTTCGGCTCCGCAGGCCGGGCACTGCCGCATCCAGCCGGAGCTGCGCACCTCGGTGACGGCGCCGCAGCGAGGGCAGTGCGCGGAGTTCGCATGCCAGTTCAGCACGGCGGTGGCCTGGGTGAGCAGTTCGCCCTCCAGCGCGGGCAGGTGGGCGCCGACGGAGCGCAGGTCCGCCCAGCGCAGGACCGGGTGCTCGGTGTCGGAGACGCCGTTCCGATCGCCCGACTGACGCATGACTCCGCTGTCTGCGTGGCCTGATGGCCGGGCGGAGGACGACTCGGTGACGGACGCCAGGTCGCCGTCGTGGGCCTGCCCGGGGGCGGGCACGGCGATCAGGTGCCGCGGACGTTCCTCATGAGTGGCCTCTGAAGCGGCTCCTAGGGGTGCCGCTCCCAGGTAGACGGCGTCTTCGGGCAGCGGGCCCTCGGGCGCCTCGAAGACCAGGCGCAGGCGCGAGGTGTGCGCGACGTCGTGTTCTGTCCCGTTCCGGGAGCCTTCGGCGTCAGGGCCGCCGTCGGAGCGGGCGGCGCGCACCGGGGCGCGGCCGCCGTCGAGCCGGAGCACACCGGTGCCGGGAGCGGTCCAGACCTCCGCCAGCCAGTCGTGACGCTGTCGATCCTGGTCCCGCCGGTCGATGCGGGGACGGGTCAGCGGGAGGTCGAGAACACCGGGTGCAGACTGCATGGATCTACCGTAGCGCTCGGCGGTGACTGGTCCGAGCCTGAGGAATTGAGGAACACGGCGTGGCCTAGCGGTCCCGGAGCACCCCGAGACCATACGCTGGTGACCGTGCGATGGACATCGATGGAACTGGCGGCGCTGGCCACCGCCGCCGTGCCGGGCCTCTCCCCGACCGGCGTGGCCGCCGTCGCCGACGACGCCCGCGACTTCACCTCGGCGATCGTCATCGATGCCGAGGGCAACCGGTGGCGCATCCGGTCTCCGCAGCACCAGGAGGCGGCGATGCGCCTGGAGACCGAGCTGCAGGTGCTGCGCGGCTTCTCCACCGCCATCCGCGCCGAGCTGCCCTTCCGGGTCCCGTCGGTGGCCGGTGCGGTGCGCCGCGGCGAGATGCGCACCTTCGTATACAACCATCTTCCCGGCCAGACCCTGGAACTCGAAGAGCTCACCTCCTCCGGCGCCGAGGTGATCGGCGACGTCGGCCGCACGATCGCCGCGATCCATGATCTGGACGAGTCCGTGGTGGACAACGCGGACCTGCCCCGCTATTCGGCCGAGAGGTTCCGGCAGCGTCGCCTCAACGAGCTCGACCAGGCCGCCACCACCGGGCAGATCCCCTCCACCCTGCTGCGCCGCTGGGAGCACGCCATGGAGGAGAAGGAGCTGTGGGACTTCACCCCGGCGGTGGCCCACGGTGACCTGCACGAGGACAACCTGCACGTGGACGGCGAGCGCGTGGTGGCCGTGACGGGGTGGACCGACCTGCACATCGGGGACCCCGCCGACGACTTCGCGTGGCTGACCGCCACCCCTGACCCTGACTTCGCCCAGGCGGTGCTGACCGCCTACCAGGAGCATCGCCGGGGGCCCAGTGATCCGCACCTGATGCGCCGGGCCGCACTGACCGCCGAGTTCGCCCTGGCCCAGTGGCTGGTCCGTGGACACGCCACCGAGAACCGGGAGATGATCGACGAGGCGTTGAACCTGCTGCGGCAGCTCGAGGAGGACATCGAGGCCCACGGCGGGCAGCCGATCGCCCTGACCCCGATGGAGGGTGAGGAGCCCGCGGAGGCGCAGGACTCGCGTCCGGTGGCTCGCGCCGGGGCGGCCGCCACGGTGGCCGACACCGGCGAGTGGGCCGACTCTGGAGCAGGCGATCACGAACCCGCGGTGATCACCGACGCCTCGGCCGATGAGGACGCCTCCGCTGAGGGCTCCCCCGACGAGGACGGTGCTGAGAACCAGGACGCCGAGGACTCGGACGCCGGGGCCGCAGCCGAGACCGGTGCTCAGGACCAGGGGGCCGGTCAGGCTCGGGCTGATGCTGCGGCCGAGGCGCCGACCGAGTCCGAGTTCGACGACGAGACCCCGACAGGGCAGTTTCCCGCGGTCTCGGCCGGCTCCCCCGGCATGGCCGGGGCTCCCGCGGACGAGCAGCCCACCGGTGCGATCCCCCAGCAGGTGGACGATTCGCACTTCCTGGATGACGACGACGTCCCCACCGGGACGATCTCCCCGGTGCCGCCGGCAGGAGCCGGCTCACCCGGCGCTGAACGGCACCCGTCCTCGGGTTCACTGCCCATCCTGCCGGATGAGGAGTCCGAGAAGCGGTCCAAGCAGAAGAACTACTTCCCGGCGAAGTCCGCCGACAGCGCCCGTTCCGCGGACAGTGCTCGCTCCGCGCCCAGCGCCGACACCGGCTCCCATGCGGTCGTCGCCGACGCCACCGGAGCCGACGATCGAGCGGATTCCCAAGACGCCGTCGGGACCGCTCATGACAGCGAGGCCCCGGCGACGGAGCCGAAGACAGCCGAGGTCACTTCGGCCGAGACGCCGACTCCCGGCCCATCAGGCGAGCAGTCAGGCTCCGGTGAGGCGCCGTCGTCGTCCGGCACGCGAGACTCGGTGTACTCGGCGTATCCGGGGCTGCGCCCGCCGGGCTCCTGATCCGCCCCCTGACGGGGGCCTTCCGGCGCCGTCGCGCTGGCTCGCTTCCCTTGGGCCAGCCCGACGGCGCCGGTGCTGTGCCAGCTATGTGACAGCTATCTCCTTGCGGGAGGGAATGTGTGTCCCGTACCGCGGGTTGTCGCCTGCGTGTTCAGCACACCGGTGTGCTCTCTTCTGACGAACGCAGTCCTGTCTTCCGCGCCGCCCTCGGCGTGCACACCTGATTGACGAGGGGATTCTCCGTGCCGACCTCCCACCATGCTCCGCAGACCGATTCCGCGCACCCCGCCACCAGCGACATCCCCCTGGTGACGGAGGACCCGCGGTTCTCCCGACGGCAGATCGCCATCGCGATCGTGGCGCTGTCTCTGGGCGGCTTCGCGATCGGTGTCACCGAGTTCGCGATCATGGGCCTGCTGCAGGAGGCCGTGGCCGATCTGGGGATCACCATCCCGCAGGGCGGCCACCTGATCAGTGCTTACGCCCTGGGTGTGGTGGTCGGCGCCCCGCTGCTGTCGCTGCCCGGGGCGACCCGGGAGCGGCGCAGCTATGCGCTGTTCCTGCTGGGGCTGTTCGTGATCGGCCACGGGCTGAGCCTGGTGGCGCCGAACTACGAGACGATGCTGGCCGCCCGGTTCATCTCCGGGCTGCCGCATGGCGCCTTCTTCGCAGTGGCGGCACTGATGGCCGCGCAGATGGCGGGTCCCACCCGTCGGTCGAAGGCGATCGCCGCGGTGCTCGGCGGCCTGGCGATCGCCAACGTCATCGGTGTCCCGGTGGTGACGTGGGCCGGTCAGCAGTTCGGGTGGCGCTGGATGTTCGCCATCGTGATCGTGCTGGCGCTGATCACCATGGCGGCCGTCGCCGTCTTTGCGCCGCGGCAGATGCCGTCGAAGCACGCTTCGATCATGGGCGAGCTGAAGGGTCTGCGGTCCCAGAAGCTGTGGGTGGGGATCCTGTTGGCCGTCATCGGGTTCTGCGGCATGTTCGCCCTATACTCCTACATCTCCCCGGTGATGACCGACGTAGCCCTGCTGGACCCCCGCTACCTGCCCTATGTGGTGGGGCTCTACGGGGTCGGCATGGTGGTCGGCAACTTCGTGGGCGGCTGGGCCGCCGACAAGTCGGTCCTGGGGACCGTGATCATCTCCATGGCGCTGATCGCCGTGTTCATGGTGCTGTTCGCCTCCACCGCGCATGTCGTGGTGCTGGCGCTGCTGTTCCTGTTCCTGGTGGGGGCCTCGGCCTCCTGCCTGAGCCCTGCCATGCAGACCTTCCTGATCGACTCCGCGCCGCGGGCACCCCAGCTGGCGGCCTCGCTGCACCACTCCGCGTTCAACGCCGCCAACGCCCTGGGCGCCGTGCTGGGCGCGGCCGTGATCGATGCCGGATGGGGTCTGCGGGCACCCAGCTATGTGGGGGCGGTGGCCGCCGGTGTGGGTGTGCTGATCGCCGCCTATGTGATCTGGCTCAGCCGCCGGGAGGCCGCGCGGGTCTGAGGCTGCTCAGCGCGCGACCCACGGGCTCTGCGGAGCAGCCGGGCGTCCGGGAGGTGGCTGGCATCGGGGGCAGAAGTAGATGACCCGATCCTCCTGGGCGGCGCGTCGCTGGGCCGCTTCTCCTGACGTGGCGCGCTCGATGCGTCCTCGGCAACGCAGGCAGGGCTTTCCCTCGCGGCCGTAGACCCACAGGTCGGTACCGCCGCCAGGGGTGCCCGTGGTGCAGCGTCGAGGGCGCAGCTTGTTGATGCCCAGGAGGCGGTGTGCGAGGGCCAGAACACGCTCCAGGTCTGGAACGCTGCGGACGGGAGTCTCCGGGTGGATCCCGGCGAGGAAGCAGATCTCACTGCGGTAGACGTTCCCGACGCCGGCCAGGTTCCGTTGGTCCAGCAGCGCGACGCCGATGGCCCGGTCCGGCTGGGTGAGCAGGCGGCGCCGGGCCTCGCCGGCGTCCCAGTCGTCTCCAAGGGGGTCTGGCCCCAGGTGCGCCAGGTGCTTCTGTGCCTCGGCAGGGCTGAAGACGTGGAGCTCCCCCAGGGAGAAACCGACCGCCTGGTGATCAGCGGTGGTGAGGACACAACGGGCGGTGTGGCCGGGGCGCCTCCAGTGGGGCCTGCTGCCGTCCGCCGGGAGGCCGTAGACATGCCAGGTGCCCTCCATCTTCAGGTGCGAGTGCAGTACGGCCTGAGGCAGGTGGATCAGCAGGTGCTTCCCTCGGGAATGGACCCTCTCGATGGTCTGACCAGCGACGTCGACGGCGGCAAAGGCCGGGACGCGAAACTCGGAGGCGAGCAGGGTTCTGCCTGCCAGCGCCCCGTGCAGGAGCGCGGCCTCGCGGTAGATGCTGTCGCCTTCGGGCATGGGTTCAGTATCGGTGATGGTCGCTGATGGCTACGAATGCACGTGGAAGGCCCAGGCCATCACTGGGATCGGTCCGAGCTCGCCGCCTAGGATAGGGGCATGTCTGGCGTCCCGTTCACCACCACTGCCGATGTCCACTCCGAGTCCTTCGCTGGCCGGCTGCGGGCCGCCTCCGCAGAGGACTGGGAGGCCGCGGTCCATCACCGGTTTGTGGAGGAGCTGTTCGCGGGAACGATCAGTGATGAGGTGCTCGCGCGCTATCTGGTGCAGGATTATCAGTTCTTCGACGCCTTCGTGGCGATGCTGGGCGCCTGTGTGGCGACCACGGGCTCGCGAGCCGCGCGGCTGCGCTTCTCCCAGCAGTTGGGGATGCTGGCAGCTGACGAAGACGGGTACTTCCGGCAGTCCTTCGCGGAGTTGGAGGTGCCGCAGCAGGAGGTGGAGAACCCTGCATTGGCCCGCCCCACGGAGGAGTTCGTGACGCAGATGTGGGAGGTCGCACACGCGCGGGACTACGCCGACCTGTTGGTGGTGTTGGTGATCGCAGAGTGGCTATACCTGGATTGGGGCGAGTTGGACCGTGAGTTGCCCACGACGCCCACACACCGCGGTTGGATCGATCTTCACCGTGGAGATGAATTCCGCGCCTGGACCCAGTTCCTGATCGATGAGCTCAATCGCGTGGTCCCTGACCAGGACGACGATGCGGCCGCGCGCCTGGCAGATCGCTGGCACCGGGTGGTGGGCATCGAGCGCGCGTTCTTCGACGCTGCGTACGAGGCGTGAAGTGCGGTAGTCACCTCACACTAGCCAACGGGCGCAGCATCCTTGAATGTATCGAATCGCGCCTCCACATAGTCACGGCGCGGCTGCCACTTGCGCGGCGTGGGGAGAACCCGCAAAGACTGCCCTTCATGGCCCTGCAATCCGTGCCTGAGCATCGGTCCGTCGACTTCTTCAAGAATGTCCCGTCGGATATGGATCCGGTAGTCGGGAGAGATCCCCATAATGTTGGCGTCGTACGCGGCATGGTGGATTTTGCACATGGCCAGCCCGTTATTGACGGCGGCACGCCCTCCATCGCTGTCGGGGATGACGTGGGCGGCGTCAAGTAGCGAGCCATGCCTGAGTTCACAGACGGCACACCGGGTTCCATAGGCCGCCAACACGATTGCTCGGAAGTCTTCCTGATGGTCCCGAGACATGATCATTCGTTTAGTGTGCCTGGTGGCGATCTCCACGGCATTGGGAGCGAAACCGATGTCGACAGGTGACCCTGGTGTCCACGTCTGTGAGACGTCCAGGAGGAAGTCACCCTGCGCCGCGTCGTACCCGACCACATAGGTGGGATAGATAGCGCGGTACTGGCCTTGCGTAATACCTCTGAAGTAGACAAGGGGCATCCTGAGCTCATGAGCCTTGTGTAACCATCCGTTGTGAGTCTGGTTCGTGGCTTGTTCTTTGTACCGCGCGATGCCGTCAATAGGCGTTCCATCGTCATATACGAACTTCCGGTCGGTCCGTGCCTCCTCAGGCTTTGTCTTGATGGACAGCGCAGCCGACATGACACGAGGCTTAAAGATCCCCTGCGGACGCAGCGCCAAGGCCACTCCATACGGATTCTCCTGGCTAAAGGCCAGAATGTCCTGCCATGTCAGTGCTTCGTGACCTCCCCTGGTCTTTCGATCGAGCCAGGAGAATGCGTAGTCGCGAATAGCTGCATCGAGTTCGAGGTCTTCACTGCCCATGAGCTTCTCCAGTCTGATGCCGGTGCCTGAACGGTAGTCCTTCTACGACTGCCTGACGAGCGCCTTACTCCCCGAAATGTCTCCGGGCCCCACGGATGTGCGCTTCCAATGCGTCCGCCTCGGGCAGGTCTGTGCCGGGCACCGTGACCCCGTGCTCCACGTAGAAGAACGAGGCCTCGATCTGGTCCAGCGGCACCCCGTAGAGCCGATGGAAGGCCAACCGGTACACCGCCAGCTGCAGCTGCTTCTCCGTGAGGTCCTTCCCTGTGGGCACCATGCCGGTCTTCCAGTCGACCAGGTGCCACTGGCACTGCTGCATCTGAGCGTTTCGTTCTGCACTCGGCATCAGCTCCCAGCGGTGGTGGTCCTGAGCGGTGAGGTCCCGACCGTCCTGGTCACGGCCGAAGACGGCGTCGATCCGGCCGCGCACTACCACACCATCGATGGAGGTCTCCACGGGGATCTCGGCGGCGTACAGCTGACGCTGCGCCCACTCGGTGTCGGTGAACTGGTCCTTGACCTGGGCGAGGTCGAAGGCGTCGTCGAGCTCTTCATCCCCCCTCCCCGGCTCTTCGATGTCCGGGAGCCGACTGCGGGTCTGGTAGAACTCCTCGATCCATTCGTGCATCACCGTGCCGCGGCGGGCCGCCTGAGAGGGCTTCACCGGCACGGGCCGGCGGGCGAACTCCGCCACGCCTTTGGCGTTCTGCGCGAGGCCGACCACCCCGGAGACGCTGATGTGTGACGGGAAGGAAGGTAAGCCGCTCCCCCGCCGCTGGGAGCGCACCCTGTCGACGATCCACTGGGCTTCCTGCTCCCAGGGCGTCAGCTCGGCCTGGGCCTGAACCCCGGCGTCGGCCTCCAGCTCGGCCGCCGCGGTGCGCACCAGGTCGGCCGAACGTGTGAGGGCCGGGCGGCGCCCCGGTACCTGCGCTGGGGCTTCGATCAGCTCCATCGTCGCCAGCCGGGCCTCACCTTCAGGCGCTTCCTGCTTCCGGTAGCGGGCGATGGGCATCGGAGCCAACGGATCATAGGGCCAGTGCGCCCCAAGCACCTGCCCGGCCAACGGGTTGGCGGTGAGGTCCTCGACCTCGGCCCACGCCAACCGGTTCTGACCAGCCCCGCCGTCGGCGTCGACGACCTCGCGGATCTCTTCCAGGAACTCGGAGGGCTCCTGGCCCTTGCTCGGTCCGTAGAAGCAGGCCCCCGTGCAGATCAGCAGGTGCCTCGCCCGGGTGACCGCCACATAGGCCAGGCGTCGCTCCTCCTCCCGGGTGAAGTCCCGGACGTCCTGGGAGTAGACGGGGTTCTCCTCGGTGAACTGCTTCCAGGCGCCGAACCCGGCGGACACAGCCCAGGCCCGCAGCTCCTCCTGGTCCGACTCCCACTGCGGGATGCTGCGGCGATCACCGCGGAGACGGGCCGGCAACATCCCGTTGCTTCCGGTCCAGCGATCAGCCTGCTTGCTGGGGAACTTCTCCTCCCGCAGGCCCGCCACCACGACCACATCCCATTCGAGTCCCTTCGAGGCGTGCACGGTCAGCAGCTGCACCGCCCCGGGCCGGGGCTCGACGTCGGCCTGCTCGAGTCCTCGCTCGCGCTCCTCCGCGGCATCCAACCAGTCCAGAAAGCTGCGCAGGTCCGGGGTGGTCTCGGTAGCTGCGTAGCCCTCGGCCTCATCGATGAGCGCATCCAGCTGCCGAGCCGCATGGTGCTGCTCCTCCCAGGGCCGGGCGGCGACCTCAATGTCCAGGCCGGTGTCGCTGATGACTCGTTGGATCAGCACACCGATGTCCAGCCCGGTCCACTGACGCAGACGCCGGATCTGATTCTTGGCCAGCACCAGGCGGCGATGGCCCTCAGCCGACAGTCCGAGCCTCTCCGCCTGCTGCGGGTCGTCCTGGAGACGCTCCAGGGCTTCCACCAGGGACGAGCGCTCGTCCATCTCCAGTGCAGTGGACTCGTACCGGTCCTCCGCATCCGCACCGTCGGCGGTCTCCTGGTCGGCATCGGTTCGCAGACGCAGACCTTCCAGGTCACGGGCCGCACGCTGCAGCTGGACCAGGTCCTTGGGCCCGATACGGTACCTAGCTCCGGCCAGGATCCGGATCAGCGCATCAGAACGGCCGGGGTCCGCCACCACCCGGAGATAGGCCAGCACTTCGGCCACCTCCGGGGTCCTGAGCAGCCCGGAGAGCCCCACCAGCTCGTACTCGATGCCGGCGGCCCGCAGGTGCTCCGCCACCGTCTCCAGCTGGGCGCGGGTCCGGGAGAGCACCGCGCAGCTGGGACGGTCCGCACCAGGCAGCACGTCAAGGGTGTCAGCCAGCTGGGCGGCGATGGCCTGGGACTCCTCCGCCTCGGAGCTGAACCAGCCGACGCGGACCGTGCCGTCCCCCGCGCCGTCCGGGGAGCTCAGAGGCTTCAGCCGGGCACGCAGATGCGCATTGTGCTGCCGCCAGGGCTTGCCCAGGGAATCGGCCGAGTCCGGGCGAAAGGGCTCCACGATCCGATTGGCGACCTCAAGGATGGTGCGGCCGTTGCGCCAGGCGACGGTCAGCTGCTTCAGATCGGCGGCTCGGCGGTCCCCAGTGGCCGGATCCACAGCAGGGAAGGCCTGGGGGAAGTCGAAGAGCTGCCCGGCTGAGGCGCCGCGGAAGCCGTAGATCGACTGGTTCGGATCCCCCACAGCGGTCACCGCGTGCCCCACGCCGCCGGATTCTCCGCGCCCGTCGATCCCGGCGCCGTACAGGTGGGAGAACAGCGCCAGCTGGGCGAAGGAGGTGTCCTGGAACTCGTCGAGCAGCACCACCTTGTACTTCTCGCGCTCGGCGGCTCCCGCGCTGGGCACGTCCATGGCGATCTGCGCGGCGAAGCGCAGCAGGTCCCCGAAGTCCATGAAGCCCTCGTGACGCTTGGCCTCCTGGAAGCGACGCACCAGCTCTGCCATTTCGCGGCGCACACGCAGCGACTGGGCGAGAGCGATCTGTTCCTTCTTCGGTGAGGCCCCATCGGCGACCCACCCGTCGTAGCGGGCGAGCTCCACATCCAGGTGAGCCTCGACGTCGTCGGGGGTGCGCAGATGCTCCGCACAGTCCGAGGCGAGCTGCATGACCTGGCCGGCGAGGTTCCCCGCAGACTGCTCCGCGTCCACGAGCACCTGGGCCCGCTCGTAGCTGCTGGCGATGCGGTGCACCATCTGCCAGGCCTTGGCCTCCCCGATCAGCTGGGTCTCCGGCTCCAGGCCGATGTGCAGCCCGTACTCTCCTACCAGGGTGTTGGCGTAGGAGTGGTAGGTGGACACCGCCGGGGTCAGCAGCTCCGAGATCGACTGGGTCCGGGCGTCGTCGACAAGCTCCGGAGGGACGATGTCCTCGGGGGCGATCAGGTCCGCTTCGATGAGCTGACGCAGCCGCCCGGTGATACGCTCCTTGAGCTCACCGGCGGCCTTCTTGGTGAAGGTGACTCCGAGGATCTGATCGGGCCGAACGAGGCCGTTGGCGACCAGCCACACGACCCGGTCCGCCATCGTGGCGGTCTTCCCCGAGCCGGCGCCGGCGACCACGAGCATCGGATCAAGGCCGGCTTCGATGACGTCCTGCTGCTCCGGAGTGGGATAGAGACGCTTCTCCGGCGGGGTGTCCCGCTGGAGGGCATCGGCGATGTCCCGGGCGCTGTGGCGGACGGTGGCCACACGGGCAGCGGAGTCTGCGTCGGGCACGGTATCTCCTGTGGCGAGAGAGGACGAATTCATGGCTGGGTCACCTGCTTCGCGTCAGTGCAGAGCGGGCAGAGGGCGCCGATCCGGCAGCCCCGTCCTTGGGAGGCATGGAAGGCGTCGTACCGGGCCCCGGACATCACCTGAGCCGCCAGGGTGACCTGCTCCAAGGGCCAGCTGTCTCCCTCCCCCAATGCCGTCTGGCCCTGGAGATCGATCTTCTTGACCCCGGTCCCCACGTGCAGCAGTGCCGCACCCAGGCTGCCGGAAGGTCGCTCGGGCCGTGCTGTGCCGGAGCCCTGGTCCTCTCCTGCCGCGCTGGTCAGGGCCTGATCCACCGCTCCCAGGGAGACCAGCAACTGGTAGGCCCCGAGCTGGGCGTGGGTGACGATGTCATCCTTGGTGGGCTTGCCGCGCCCGGTCTTGAGATCGATGACGAACAGTTTCCCGTCGGCGGTCCGCTCGACTCGGTCGATCACCCCGCGGATCTGGACCGTACGGGTCAGGTCAGGCCGAGCCTCCGGAGTCACGGCACCGTCCTCGTCAGTGTGCTGGACCTCGGGCACGGGTACCTCGAGGGTGGCCTCGACCTGCAGCTCGCGGGCTTCGACCTCGCGGCCCTCCTGCTGGGCGGCGCGGAAGTACTGGGCGAGCTTGCCGATCATGGTCTCGGCCCGACGGCGGTCCCTCTCAGCCTCCCAACCCTCGTCCCGGCCGAGGCTGTGCCACCGTTGCTCGAGCTCCTTGAGCAGCACGTCCACTTCCGTCTCGGTCGGGTGATGTTCGGCGATCTCGTGGATGAGAGAGCCGAGCATGCGGCTGAAATCGGTGGCCTCCACTCCCCCGGCGGCACTGGTGAACCACTGCAGCGGGGACTCCACGGCGGTCTGCACGCTGGAGGGTGAGACCCGCACGACGTCCTCGGGGCCGAGCAGCGGATCCTCGGTGCTGAGTTCAGGGAGCCCCCACCACTGGTCCGGGTGGGCTCCGGTGAGCCCGTCGTGCGCCAGCCGGGCGAGCGCCCGGGCGGCGGCCTCACGTTCCTGCTCATCCGCCCGTGAGGCGGTGGCGCCGTCGAGCTCGCGCTGGAAGCTGTGCTCCAGGTGGCGGCGGAGCTCCGCGATGAGCCGCGGGGCGGTGATGGGCCGTGGGATGGCCGATCCGCGGGCCGTGCGCTCATTCGGGGGGACCACCAGGTCCAGCAGCATCGAAGGGCTCTCCTCCTGCCCGTGAACGGCGACGGCGAAGAGCCGGCGCTTGGCGCGGGAGACGGCGGAGGCGAAGAGCCGGTACTCGTCCTGCAGCACGGACATGCGTTTCACCAGCGGAGACTGTGCAGAGGTGTCCGTGCGGCCTTCGACGACGTCGACGAGCTGGCCCCCGCCGAGAAGCTGACCGCGGGGGTTGAGGTTGGGCCAGGCCCCCTCCTGGAGTCCGGTGAGGATGACCGTGTCGAATTCGCGGCCGGCCGCACTGGCCGGGGTGAGGACCTCCACCGCCTGATCCCCGGCGGAGGTCTTCGCCAGAGTGTCCATGGGCAGCTCGAGGCGCTCCATGTGGTCCACGAACGCCTGAGGCGTTGCTCCCGGGTTCTGGTCCGCGAAGCGTTCAGCGGCCTGGAACAGCGCCATGACAGCGTCCAGGTCCTGATCCGCGACCCTCCCTTCGGCGGTCGGCTTGCGGGAGACACCAGCCCAGTGGGCGCTGACCCCGGCCGCGTCCCAGATCGCCCACAGCAGCTCTTCGGGCCCGACGGAAGCACCGAAGGCCGCTCGCCCGGACTGGATCATGGCGGCGATGCGCACGGCGCCCCGAGTCAGGTGGCGGTAACGTTCCTGCGCCTGCACTGCGGCGACGACCGGGTCCTCTGGGGTGTTGATGGCCGCACACAGCAGCTCGTCCGAGCTGCGCGGCTCGCCGATGGCACTGCGTCGTTCCTGCTGTCGCAGCACCTGGCGCAGGCTGCGCAGGGTCATGGAGTCGGCTTCTCCGTAGCGGCTGGTCAGCAGGGTGAGCGCCTCTGGCAGCTCGACGGGCTGCGCCTCGGGATCGGCGACGACGTCGAGGATCCGCAGCAAGGGATGGACGGCCGGCTCCTGGTTGAGGACCACATCGCTCATGGACTGCCGGACGGGGACTCCCTGGGCCTGGAACATGCGCACGAGGCGCTGCAGCATGGCCCCATTGCGCGCGATGACCGCGATCTCGTCGAACGGCACACCGGTCCGGTGGTGACGGTCCAGGACCTCCTGGAGGACGAACTGCTCGGCCAGGTAGTCCTGGGGCACGATCTCCACGGCGCAGGAGCCGGGTGCGGCGTGCGGCGCAGTGTCGGCGCCGTCGCCCAGGAGCTTCAGCCACGGCTGGCGGGGCTCCTGGGGGCCGATGGGAGCGAGGCGACGGACTGCTCGCGCGTAGGCGCGGCCCACCTCGGGGGCGATGCGGTGATTCCCCCGCAGCACCATCACTGAGGGGGCTGCGCCGGGGAGTCCGCCGTGCGGGTCTGGGGTCATCGCTCCGGAGACGCTGCGCCGCACGACGCCGTCGATCTCCAGGTCCGTCTCCGGGTTGAGCGTCATGCCGCTGCGTTCTGCCGCTTCAGCGGTGAGGCGCTGCGGGGCGATCGTCCAGCTGCGCAGCTTGTCGGGGCGAGCGCCGCGGAACCCCTGCACCGCAGTCTCTGGGGTGGCGAAGGCGATCACGTCCTGGCCTGCTCCGATGAGTCGCAGCAGACGGAACACGCTGGGGGTCGCCTCGTGGACGTCGTCGACGACCACCCGTTGCAGCCGGAGCCGTTCATCGTCGAGGAACTCCGGATTCTCCTCCAGCAGGTTGCAGGCCTCGTTGATCAGCCCGGCGGGGTCGAATGCGTCAGCGTTGGAACCGGCGTCGAGGTCCTCGCGGTAGCTCTCATAGAGGTCCGCAGCGGCCCGCCATTCAGGGCGGCCGCAGGCGTCTGCGAGCGCCCGCAGCTGGCCCGGGGAGACCCCGTACTCGGCGGCGCGGTCGAAGAGTTCACGGATCTCCTTGCGGAATCCGTCGGTGCCCGCCGCTTCACGGAGCGCGGAGGGCCAGTGAACGGCGACCAGTCCCGTGGTGGGGTCCGGCGCGAGCAGCTCGCGGATGATGCTGTCCTGCTCAGCACCGGAGAGCAGGCGTGGCTGCCGGGCTCGGAAAGAGAGGATCTCCCGGCGTCGCGCCTCGCCGAGGAGCCAGAAGGCGTAAGAGGCGAAGGAGCGCGACGGCTGCTCCGAGAGCGACCCGCCCCGACCGGTGGTGTCGCGGCGCGCCCAGGAGGTCTCGATCTCGTCCCGCAGCGCCGCCGAGGACGCCCGAGTCGGCGAGAGCACGAGGAGCCGGTGCGAGTCCAGGCCGGCTTCCAGATGCCGCAGGGCCAGTTCAGCGGTCAACGTCGACTTGCCGCTGCCAGGGCCCCCATGAACCAGGACGGGGCCGTGTCCGGGCTCGGCGACTGCGGCGAGGACCTGACCTTGGGACGCATCGAACTCCATGCCACTCATTCAATCAGAGGGGTGTGACATGCCTGGTTCAGGGGGAGCAGAGCCAGGTGATTCCCGGAATCAGGAATGCTCGCCGATCCAGTTGCCGTGCTCGTCATACTGATCCTCGAAGATCTTCGGGGGCCGATCACCTGGCTCCAGCTCCACCGGCCCGTTGCAGCCCCACTCCTCCTGGCTTCGGCAAGGACCCGAGACATTGCGGCTGGACTGGCGCCAGATGTCGGCCTCCCCCGGCGACGAGGCGACGTCCGAGGCCCCCGGGATCACGACCCACTCTCCGCCGTCGACGCGGTACTGGCCGGAGAACGTCGTGGTCAGAGTGACGTCGAAGACCCCAGTCTCGGTGTACACATGGCTGGTCGGCGTCTCAGCATCCGTCTTGTCCACCGGTTCACCCGCCCAGTACTCCGGCAGCGGCTCGCCTGGCTGATAGGTGGTGCGCTGGTTCCCGTCGCCGTAGTCCCACTGGAAGCTCTCAGGGATCGCGCGGATCTCCACGTCGAAGCCCAGCAGCTCCGTCTCGACGATCTGTTCCTCCACGTCCGCGAACATGTGCGTGTGTCGATTGAGATAGCCGAAACCCAGCAGCGACTCTTCGAAGGACACCGAGCCGCCGTCGATCTGCAGAGTCGAGAACTCCTCCTCCACGGCACCCGGTAACTGGGCGAGAAGGTCGACGACGTCATCCTCCTCGTCGTCATCACCGATGATCCCGCCAGTGGTCACACACCGGAGGCCCGCATTGCCCTGATCGTCCTCGACAGACCCCACATTTTGACCTTGGTTGTAACACAGGCGGCTCAGTACCTCACGGCAGTCTTCCAGGGCTGCTCCTACCTCGTTCGCACAGTACGCGTTGACGTCTAGTTCCGTTTGCTCATCAGCCGCTGCCGGATCACGCACAGGCGATAGCCCGCCGTCCGAATTGGTGTCTTCCGGGGTGCCGGATTCGTTTCCGTCGCCGTCAGGCGCCGCATCTCCAGAGTCATCCGGATTCACGTCCCGGACTCCGCGGATTTCGAAAGTGTCCTCGGAGGCATCGCCGAAGAACTCCTCAGCCCCCGGTGGCGATGCTGAGGCATGAGCAACGCCCCACAGCATGCCGGTTGCCACCATGAAGATCAACGTTCCCGAAAATAGCCTTCGCGTGATCATCTGACTCCTGAAGTGCTGCTCCCGCCAGCCATGCACTTTTAATCGTCCGAAGGTTCGACGTTAACTTCCTGGAGCTCCCAGCGTCCGTCAATGAAGTCGAGGGCGGCTTCAGCAACCTCGAAGGTCGTGCCGCCACCTTCACCCAGCTCGTCGCCATCCTTGTAAGCGACAAAGATCCCCTCGTAAAACTCGAATGCGACGTAAGCGCGGGAATCGACGACGTTGGTTGCGAAGGCCCTGTCAATGGACGATCCTTCGCTCTCGTACCAGTTGTCTCCACTCGAGTAGACCCCGGTCATCCGCTCCGTCACGTTCTGACAGTGCTCGCAGTCTTCAGATGAGATTTCCCACATGGGCTCGTCATCTCCGGTGAGCTGCAAGTAGTTGCGAGTCTCGACCCAGTGCTCCAACATGGCGATCGCCCCGTCCCCGGTCTCCTGATACACCTCATCGGGAACCTCAGGCTCGGGCCAGTTCTCCGCCGGGCCCTCCGAGGACGCCGGCACCGGCTCCGGTTCCGGCTCCGGCTCAGCCTCCGCAGCCTCCTCCGTCACCTCGCCGCTCTCGCTGCCCTCATCCACCTGATCGGTTTCCGTCGAGGCCGTGGATTCCGGCCCCTCAGGTTCATCAGACGGCCCGCACCCCGTCAGCAGCATCCCGCATACCACTGCCATGCTCAGCGGCCCCACTCGCCTCTGCGCGACCTTTCGTCCTGCTCCGTTCACGTCACTCTCCATGAGTCGTTCAGTTCTGCCACCATCACACCCTAGCGACACCGGCCATCGCGTGGGCCCTCATGTCCTGGCCTGTGGAGAACTCAGAAGTGTCGTCCTCGGATCGCGGCACGCCGCGACCAGCCGTGTCACACCCCCGAGATAGTGTGGAGGTGTGGACAACCCGATGCTCTTCGACCTCCCCGCCAACGGCGACTCCTGGCACCTGGGCCGCCGGGTCGGCTTCGACCTGGAGACGACCTCTCGTGACCCCCGGGTCGCCCGGATCGTCTCTGCCGCCGTGGTGATCTTCGAACCTCACGACGAAGTCTCCCCCGGCCTGACCGCGCCCGCCTCCTCCGTCCGAGTGCAGGAGTGGCTGGTGAACCCGGGTGTGGAGATCCCGGCCGAGACCACCGCCATCCACGGCATCACCACCGAACGGGCACAAGCCGAGGGCCAACTGGCGGCCGAAGCGATCCCCCAGATCGTCTACGCGCTCTCCCAGGAGTTCGCCTCGGGCACACCGGTAGTCATCTTCAACGCCCCCTATGACCTCACCGTCCTGGCCCAGGAGGCTCAGCGCCACGGCGTCGGTTTCCCCACCGCCATCCCGGTCATCGACCCGCTGGTCATCGACAAGCAGGTCGATCAGTTCCGGCGCGGCAAGCGCACGCTGGGGCACCTCTCCACGCACTATCAGGTGGAGCTCGACGACGCCCACTCGGCCGCCCCGGACGCCTGGGCCGCCGTCGAGGTCGGCAACGCCCTGGCCGCTCGATACCCGCAGATCCAGATCCCCGCAGCGGACCTTCATCAGCTGCAGATCGGCTGGAAGGCCGAACAGGCCGCGTCCCTGCAGGAGTACTTCCGCAAGACCCGCCCGGACGCCGTCGTAGACCCGAGTTGGCCCATGTGATGAGGTGGTTCCATGGCTGATTCACAGACAGCACAGATTCAGGACGCCTCCCCGGAGAAGCCCGCGCTCGGGGCGCCCCATGACGGCTGGGCCGCGTTTCTGCTGACAGTCTCCGCAACCGCCTTCTTCTTCGGCCACGGGTCCCTGCCGGTTCTCTCCGAAGACCGCTCAACCGGCTACTGGATCCTGTTTCTCCTGAACACCGTCCTCTTCGGTGGTGCCGTGATCGGGTCCATCCACTACTGGATGCGCTCCCACGGCGCCACGCGCCTCACCGGCGCCGCGATGCCGATGATGGCCCTTACGGCCGCCCTCATGGCCGTGCTCATGTGGGTGCTTCCGCATCTGCGCGACTCCCTCAACAGCCACGTCGGCTACGCCCTCGCCTGCCTGGCCATCGCCACACTCGCCGTCGCACCGCTGCAGTCCGTGATCTCCCACGACCCCCAGAAACACTCCGAACTCACCTGACCTCATCATCCCGACGCCCCAGACCCCGCTCCGGCCCCGAGATCACCGACTCAACGCCACCCGGAACCCGGCATGCCCCAAGGACGTGTCCGCCGTCGCGGAGCTGCGGGCCGAGGTCCGGTACCGCCGGCAGTAGGACTCGTGGCACATGTACGACCCACCCCGCATCACTGGCTCGTCCGAGTCCCCAGACCACCTGCTCGCCGTCCACTCCCACACATTGCCGATCACGTTGAACAGTCCGTAGCCGTTCGGCTCGAAGGACCGTACCGGAACCGTCCCCACCGGGCCGCCCGGCTCATCCGGGAAGGTGCCCGGGAAGATGTTCATCCGCCGCACACCGTCTGGGTCGCGCATCGCGCCCCACGGGTAGGGCTGCTGATCCAGACCCCCGCGGGCGGCGAACTCCCACTCCTGCTCCGACGGCAGACGAGCGCCCAACCAGTCCACATAGGCCACCGCATCCCGCTGCGAGACATGAGTCACCGGGTGATCCTCTCGGCCGCGCACCGAGGACCCCGGACCCTCCGGCGCGAACCACGTCGCCCCCGGCACCTGACACCACCAGGGAGCCTCCGCCACCCGAGGCAGCCGTTCAGCCGCCTGGGGCGCCAGCTTCCCGGCGAACACCAGGGAGTCTCCGCACCGCTCGGCATCGGTGACGTGCCCGGTGGCCAGCACAAACACCGCGAACTCCGCCACCGTGACTGTGGTCGCCGAGATCGCGAAGGGCTCCACCTCCACCGACCGCACCGGTCCCTCCCCGTCCTGCGGGTAGGCCAGCGCATCCTCACTGCCCATCCGGAAGGCCCCGCCGTCGAGCCCCACCAGGGCCAGCTCGCTCGGAGCCGCGGCGGCCAGTGCCTTCAGCTCAGCTCTGCCGGGGCCTGGGACGGCAGAGCCCACCGCACCGCCGTCGTCGGATAAGACATCAGAAGCCGCGGGAGAAGCAGGACCGGACGCCCCACGGGAGGCGGCGCAGCAGGTGGGTGCATCATCTGTCGAAGCCATCCCCACCACCTTAACCATCGCGAACATGTACGCTGGCCACGGCCCGTGCCTCCACGGGCGTCCACACTCACGCGCAGACCCAGAAGGAGGGATGCAGGATGACTGAAGAGCACGTCTCCCACCACGACGGAACCGTGTCTCCCCCTGCTGACGGAGCTACCGTCTCCCCTCCGAACATCGTGGTCATCCAGGCCGACCAGATGGCCGCCCAGGCCCTGGGCGCCTACGGCGACGAGGCAGCCAAGACGCCGCACATCGACGCGTTGGCCGCCGAGGGCGCGATCTTTGACCGGGCCTACTGCAACACTCCGCTGTGTGCGCCGTCCCGTGCCTCGATGATGACCGGCACCATGCCCTCCGAGCTGGGCTGCTTCGACAACGGCGATGACTTCGCCTCCTCCGAGCCGACCTTCGCGCACCACCTGCGCAACGCCGGCTACCACACCGCCCTGGTGGGCCGGATGCACTTCATCGGCGCCGACCAGCACCACGGATTCGAGGAGCGGCTCACCACCGACGTCTACCCAGCGGACCTGGACATGGTCCCGGACTGGGACCTGCCCTTCGACCAGAAGCTGCAGTGGTACCACGACGCCGAGGCCGTCTTCGACGCCGGGGTCTCAGAAGCCTCGGTCCAGCAGGACTTCGACGACGAGGTGGCCTTCCGCACGCTGCGCCATCTCAACGACCGGGTCCGGGCCCGCCAGTGGGCCGAAGCCCACGGAGAGCAGGCTCGGCCGTTCCTGATGGTGTCCAGCTTCATCCACCCGCATGACCCCTACGAGCCGCCCCAGGAGCACTGGGACCGGTTCGGCGACGGAGACATCCCGGACCCCGCCCATCCGGAGGTCCCGGACCCGGCCTCCGACCCGCACAGCCACCGGCTGCGGGCGATGAGCGGCTTCGACCTCCGGGACCCCGGCATCGACGAGGTGCGGCGGGCCCGTCACGCCTACTACGCGGCCGTCAGCTACATCGACGACCACGTGGGGCGCATCCGGGCGCAGCTGGAGAAGCTGGGGCTGATGGACAACACGGTCATCATCGTCACCTCCGACCACGGCGACATGCTCGGTGAGAAGGGCCTCTGGTACAAGATGTCCCCCTACGAGCAGTCCGCACGAGTCCCGATGATCATCCACGGACCGGAGCACCTGGTGCAGAAGGGCCGGTACCGGACCCCGGTCTCTCTGCTGGACCTGATGCCCACGCTGCTGCAGCTGGGGCAGGCCCCCGCGGCAGAGACCCGCGGGGACTCCATGCTGGAGATCGCCCAGAAGGAGGCCGCCGGAAAGCTCGACCCGGACAGCCGGGACGTCGTCATCGAGTATCTCGCCGAAGGCACCGTGCGCCCGCAGCTGACCATCGTCCGTGGGCCGCACAAGTTCATCACCTGCCCCGGCGACCCGGATCAGCTGTTCGACCTGCAGGCCGATCCTGACGAGCTGCGCAATGTGGCCGACGACCCGGCCTACGCCGACGTCGTCACCGCCCTGCGCGGTGAGCTGGACACCCGCTACGACCTCGCCACGCTCGAAGACCAGGTCCGGGCCAGCCAGCGCCGGCGTCGTCTGGTGGCCGAGGCGCTGAGCAAGGGCCAGGCGCGCAGCTTCGACTTCGACCCGGACCCGGAGCAGCGCTACGTGCGCGGGGACTTCTGGTCCGCCCTGAAGTACGGCACCATCCGCCAGTCGGCGGGCTGACGCAGCCCGCAGAACAACGAGTGGCCACGAATCACGGCATCTGGGGCTCTGACACGGCGTGTCACCCCGGAGATCCGGTGATTCGTGGCCACTCGATCTGTCTATGCGGCTGCGGCAGCCTCGGCCGCCTTCGGCAGGGCGTCGAGGATCCGCTGGACGGCGGCGTCGTCGTGGGCGGCGGAGAGGAACCAGGCCTCGAACACGCTGGGCGGCAGGTACACCCCGGCCTCCAGCATGGCGTGGAAGAACGGCCCGTAGCGGAAGGCCTCCTGAGCCTGCGCCTGCGCGTAGTTGCTCACTCCGGCGGCCGAGGTGCCGAAGGCCACGGAGAACAGGGAGCCGACCTTCTGGATGGAGTGGTCCACCCCGGCGGCGTCCAGCGCCTCTCCCAAGGCGGAGGCCACGACGTCGGCCTGCCGGTCGATGTGCTGGTACACCTCCGCGGTGGCGTGCTCGAGGGTGGCCACACCGGCGGCCATCGCCACCGGGTTTCCGGAGAGCGTGCCCGCGTGGTAGACGGGCCCGGTGGGCGCCAGGTGCTCCATGATCTCGCGCCGTCCGGCCACCGCGGCGGTGGGAAGCCCCCCGCCGATGACCTTCCCGAACGTGAACAGGTCCGGGAGCCAGCCCTCCACCCGGCCGGAGGCGCCCCAGTACCCGGCCTCGGTGATGCGGAAGCCGGTCATGACCTCGTCGAAGATCATCAGCGCACCGTGCCGGGAGGTGATCTCCCGGATGAAGGCGTTGAAGCCCTCCCCCGGGGGCACCACGCCCATGTTCGCCGGGGTGGCCTCGGTGATGACGGCGGCGACGTCGTCGCCCCGCTCGGCGAAGACCTGCTCCAGGGCGGCGCGGTCGTTGTACTCGATCACGATGGTCTCGGAGGCCTGCGCCTCGGTCACCCCGGCCGAGCCGGGCAGCCCCAGGGTGGCCACGCCTGAGCCGGCGGCGGCCAGCAGCCCGTCCGAATGCCCGTGGTAGCAGCCGGCGAACTTGATCACCAGGTTCCGTCCGGTGGCGCCTCGGGCCAGGCGGATGGCCGTCATCGTGGCTTCCGTGCCGGTGGAGACCATGCGGATCATCTCCGCGCCGCGCCCGGCCTCATCCTGAACCCGGGAGCGCACCAGCTCGGCCAGTCGCGTCTCGGCGGGATGGGAGGTGCCGAAGCCCAGGCCGGCGTCGACGGCGGCGTGCACGGCCTCGATGACCTGCGGGGGCTTGTGCCCCAGCAGCGCCGGCCCCCAGGAGCCGACGAGGTCCACGTACTGCGTGCCCTCGGCGTCGGTGAGGTAGGGCCCCTCGGCGGAGACCATGAACGCCGGGGTCCCTCCGACCGAGCCGAAGGCCCGCACCGGGGAGTTCACCCCGCCGGGCATCAGGTCGCGGGCGGAGTCGAAGAGCTGCTGGTTGGTCTGGGGGTTCGTCACGGAGTCCTCTCGCATCACAGGGTCTACAGGTCAGGAATTCTCGCGCAGCCAGCCGGCGATCTCGGCGGCGTGATAGGTCAGCACGTTCGTGGCGCCGGCGCGGCGGATGGCGGTGATGGACTCCAGGATCACGGCCCGGCGGTCGATCCACCCCCGGGCGGCGGCTGCCTCGATCATCGCGTACTCACCGCTGACCTGATAGGCCGCCACGGGCACGTCGCTGATCTCGGCGACGTCGGCCAGGATGTCCAGGTAGGCGGTGGCGGGCTTGACCATGATCATGTCCGCACCCTCGGTGATGTCCAGCTCCGCCTCGCGCAGCGCCTCTGTCCGGTTGGGCGCGTCCATCTGGTAGGTGCGTCGGTCCCCGGAAAGCTGGGAGTCCACCGCCTCCCGGAAGGGACCGTAGAAGGCCGAGGCGTACTTGGCCGAATAGGCGAGGATCGGCACGTCCTGGTGGCCGGCGTCGTCCAACGCCTGGCGAATCACCGCCACCTGGCCGTCCATCATGCCGGAGGGCGCGACGACGTCGGCGCCGGCCTCGGCCTGGGCCACACCCATCTGCGCGTAGATCTCCAGCGTGGCGTCATTGTCGACCGCCCCGTCGGCGGTGAGCACCCCGCAGTGGCCGTGGTCGGTGAACTCGTCCAGGCAGAGGTCGCTCATCACCGGCAGCTCCTCCCCCACACGCTCCTTCACCGCCCGGATGCTGCGGTTCAGGATGCCCTCCGGGTCCAGGGATGCCGTGCCGGAGGCGTCACGGACGGCGGGGATTCCGAAGAGCATGATCCCGCCCAGGCCCAGCTCACGCGCCTCATCGGCGGCCTCGAGCAGCGTGGCCTCGGTGTGCTGCACCACCCCGGGCATGGAGCTGATCGGGCTGGGCTCGGTGAGCCCCTCGCGGACGAACACCGGAAGGATCAGATCGGCCGGGTGCAGCCGGGTCTCGGCCACCAGGCGGCGGAGTGCAGGGGTGCGGCGCAGGCGACGCGGGCGGCGGGCGGGGAAACTCACGCAGGAACTCCTGGGGTCTGGTGGACAGGACACGGCGGACTGGTCCGAGGGACACCCGGCACATGCGGCGGCACTGCCAGCGACATCCCCGCCCATTCTAGTGAAGCGGCCGGAGCGCTGCCGTCAGCTGCCCTGAGTGTTCGCGCACAGCGCCCGGGCCCCATCCCGACGACGGCACGCCCCTCACCCTCGCCGCAGCGCGCGCATCACCGCGCCGGCCGACACCCCGTCCAAGGTGCGTGCCGGGAGCCCCAGCTCAGCCAGCGTGACGGCGGTCGGCCGCCCGATCGCCAGCAGCCGTGGCCTCACGCCGTCGGCGAGCTTCAGCTGCGACCACGCCCGGGCCGCGGACGAACTGGTGACCAGCACGACGTCGGCGTCGGTGAGATCTCCCGGCCCCAGGGCCCCGGGGTCCTGCGACGGCGGGAGACCCCCGTCCGTCACCCTGCTGACCGTCTCATAGGCCGTCACCTGGGTGACGTCACGACCGGAGGCTCTCAGCCCCTCCACCAGCTGCGGCCGGGCCTGCGCCGACTGCGGCAGCAGCACCCGCTCTCCGGGCTCAGCGTCCGGGAGGCAGGTGAGGATTCCCGCAGCGCTGGCCTCGCGGTGCGGCATCCACACGTCTTCGGATCCGCGGGGCAGAGCCTGGGCGGTGCCAGACCCGGTCACCCCGATCCTGGTCCCCGACGGCACAGTGCCGTCCCAGCCCGCCTGCTGCAGAGCCCAGACGGTGGTGCGTGATGTCAGCAGCAGCCAGTCGACACGCCCCGCGGCCAGGTCGGCGACGGCGGCCTGCAGCTCCCCAAGGTCCTGCGGCAGCCGCTGCTCGGTCACCGGGAGGAACCCGACGTCGACCCCGACCTCGCGCAGCCCGGCCTCCAGCTGCCCGGCCTGATGGGGCCAGCGGGTGAGGACGATGCGCACAGCGACTCCTGAGAAGTGGTCGGCGGACAGGGCCTCTCCGAGCCTAGTGGCATCGGTCCAGGACGGCCCAGTCCGCAGCGGCCCGCTCAGTCCGAGGCCGTCTCCTCAGACGGCGATGACCCGACGAAGCGTGGGTCGGCTGGCGAGCACGCCGAGCAGCACCACCAGCACACCGAGCACCAGCACCCCGGCCACGGTGGCGGCTGAGGCCGGAGCCAGCAGCACCGCAGCACCCACCAGCGGCAGCGCCGTCGTCGCCGCGGCCAGCACGGCGATGAGCACCACCGCCAGCAGCGAGCGCATCACCGCCAGCCGGCGGATGGCCGCCAGCTGGGGCAGTTCGAAGCCCATCTTGGCCAGCGAAGAGTACAGGTCCCGCCGGTCCAGCACCTGGGCGGTCTGGCTGATGCCCACCGCGCAGGCTGTCATCACGAACGACACCGCCAGCGTCAGCAGCACGCCGCGCTGGACATCACCCAGCAGCATCAGGTCCGTGGGGTCCACCGAGCCGCTCGCCCCGAGGGAGGCCAGGCCCATCCCGGCGCCGGCGATCACCCCCACATAGGTGGTGATCGCGACGCCGCCGACCTGCTGCCACATCTGCTGCGGCGACTCCAGCACGCTGCGCGCGGCGATGAGCCGTTCCGCCGTCCCCGCCCGGCGGAGCTGCCAGCCGGTGACGATCTTCAGCACCCACGGCCCCAGCAGGTGGATCGCCACCAACGGCACCGCGATCGCCGCCAGCACCATGGTCAGCACCACGGCCATGGACCCCACGCCCAACACCTGAGCCAGCGTCTGGGCTATCACGAAACCCGCACCGGCGACGAGCAGGCGTACCCAGTGGACGCGTGCCGGGAGGGTGCGGGTGCGCACGCCCAGAGGCGTGATCTCGATGCGTCGCATCCCGACCGCCGCACTGGCCACCGCCACCAGCACCAGCACGGCCGCGGTGCCCACCAGCATGAGCGGGCCCATCCACAGCCCGTCCACCCCCATGCGTTCGCCGGCGAAGGGCAGCAGCCCGACCAGCGGCATCAGCGCCAGGTACAGGACGGCCCCACCGACGACGCCGGCGACCGCCAGCACCGCGGACTCGGCCAGCGCCAGACCGCGCAGCTGACGGCCGGAGGCTCCGAGCAGCCGCAGGCTGGAGAGCCGTTCGTCCCGACGGCGGGCCATCAGCCGCGCCGAGGACGCCATGAGGAGCACCATGGGCACCGTCAGCAGCACCAGCGCGACGGCGGCCAGCACCATGTAGAGGCCGGCCAGCTCCCCCTCGATCCGGAAGAACCAGGCCGCCCCGCCCACCACCATGTAGGCGATGCCGCTGGTGATCGAGAAGGCCGCCACCGGCAGCGTCCAGACCTCCCGCTGGCTGAACAGCCGAGACAGGAACAGGCGGTTCATGCGGCCACCTCCGCGGAGTCGTGGACCACGCGGCCGTCCTGCAGGCGGATCAGCCGCGAACAGCGGGCGGCCACGGACTCGTCATGGGTGACCATGACCAGCGGGGCTCCCCGCGAGACGGTGGAGCTCAGCAGGGCGTCGAGCACCGACTCGGAGGTCGCGGAGTCCAGCGCACCGGTGGGCTCGTCGGCGAACACCACGGCCGGCTCGTTGACCTGGGCCCGGGCGATGGCCACCCGCTGGGCCTGTCCGCCTGAGAGCTGCCCGGGGCGGCGCTGCTCGAATCCGGCCAGGCCCAGGGCGGCGAGCCAGCCGGCCGCCCGCTGCTCGGCCGCGGCCCGCGGCGTGCCCGAGACCATGAGCGCGACGGCGACGTTCTCGAGGGCGGTCAGCTCGGGAAGCAGCAGCCCCTCCTGGAACACGAAGCCGATGTGCTCCCGGCGCAGCCGGGCACGCTGCTCGGCGTCCATGGTGGACATCCTCAGAGGGGCCTGTCCCGCCGCGGGGCTGAACTGCACCTCGCCGGTGTCCGCAGGCAGGATGCCGGAGAGCACATGCATCAGGGTGGTCTTGCCGGACCCGGACGGGCCCATGATGGCCACCGACTCCGAAGGGCGGACGGTCAGCCCGGCGTCGACCAGCGCCTGGGCGGAGTCATAGGTCTTGGACAGCGAGTGGGCCTGCAGCACAGGCGGAGCGGAAGTGATCATGCCTCCAGCATCCGCCGACGGGCCGCCCCGGCACATCGGAGCAGAGGTGGAACCTGGGCTCATCCTGCAGGATGAGCCGCTCCGCCCTCCGGAGGGGCTCAGGTGTCGATCACATGGGCGAGCAGCCCGGTGTCCTCGGCGATCAGCTGCTCGGCCACCTGCGTGCCGAGCTCCACGGCCCGCGGCACCGACCCCCCGGCCGCGGCGAGGGGCAGCTCGGCCTGGGCCCGCTGCACGGCCGAGCCGTCGGGTGCGCACACCACGGCGCGCAGCTGCAGCACGGCGGGCCCGTCGGTGTCCTCGGAGAAGCGGGCGAGCCCGCCGATCGGTGCGGAGCATCCGGCGTTGAGCCGGGCCAGCAGCGCCCGCTCGGCGGTGGTCTCCAGGCGGGCGGCGGCGTCGTCGTAGGCCTGCAGCGCCATGGCCAACGGCGCCTGGCCGACGGCGTCCTCGGCGCGGACCTCCACGGCGAGCGCCCCCTGGCCGGGGGCCGGCAGCATGACCCCCGGGTCCAGCAGCTCGGAGATGTGGTGCTCCAACCCGAGCCGGCGCAGGCCGGCGCCGGCGAGCACGACGGCGTCCAGGTCACCCCGGGCGGCGTCAGGCGCCTGGGTGGAGACCTCCCCGGCCTCCTCCCGGCCCCGCACCCGCGCCAGCCGGGTGCCGACGTTGCCGCGGATGTCCACGATCTGCAGGTCGGGGCGGGCTGCCAGCAGCTGGGCGGCACGGCGCGGGGAGCCGGTGCCGACCTTCGCCCCGTCGGGCAGCGCGCTCAGCGGCGCGTCCCCGGCGGAGCAGAGCGCGTCACGAACGTCCTCCCGCACGGGCACGGCGGCGATGCTCAGCCCGTCGAGGTCCTTGGCCGGAAGGTCCTTCAGCGAATGGACGGCCACGTCACAGGTGCGGTCGAACAGGGCCTGGCGCAGCGCGGAGGCGAAGACGCCGGTGCCGCCCATCTGGGCCAGCGGACCGGTCAGGATGTCCCCGTCGGTGCGCACCGTGATGAGCTCATGGCCCAGCCCGGAGGAGTCGCTCAGCGCCTGGGCCACCGTGGTGGTCTGGGTCATCGCCAGCCGACTGCCTCGGGTGCCGACGCGGAACTGTTCCATCACTCGTCCTCCTGCGGATCATGCGGCGAGGGCCTCCGCTCCCGGTGGAGCGGAGGCCCTCCGCGGCGGATCGGTGCTGCCTGTTCCGGCAGCGGCCACGGCGTGGTGCCGGGACCATCCTCTCAGGCCGAGGGCTCCTCCAGCGGGGTGCCCCAGCCGCCGTCGCCGGTGAGGTCGCTCCAGTCACCGGGCACGGTCTGCTCGCCGGCGGCCAGCGGACGGCCCTCGGCGTCGAGCATGTACTCCCCCAGGATGTCCACCAGACCGGAGACGAACGCCGGGTGCACACCGGTGGTCGGCGCCCGGTGGAAGGCCAGGCCGTGCTCCTCGGCGGTCTCCTTGGCCTCGGTGTCGAGGTCCCAGATCACCTCCATGTGGTCGGAGATGAACCCGAAGGGCATCACCACCACACCGGCGTAGGACTCCGCGTCCTCCTCGATCTGGTCATTGATGTCCGGCTCCAGCCACGGAGTGCGCGGGTCGCCGGACCGGGACTGGAACACCACCTGGTGGTCCAGCCCGGCGGCCTCCTCCACGGAGTCCATGAGGTGGTCGGCCAGGGCCTGGTGCTGGGCGGTGTAGACGTCGGTGCCGAAGATCTCCTTGATCCGGGCCGGACCCTGCCGTTCCGCCACCGCCGTGGGGATCGAGTGGGTCACGAAGAGGACCTTGATGCGGCCCTCGGGCTTCCCACCCGCCTCCAGCTGGGCCCGGACGTCCTTGACGCCGGCAGCCAGGAACTCGGCGTTGGGATGAGTGAAGGCCTTGTCATAGAAGAACTGACGGACCTTCACCAGGGTCAGCTCGCCCTCCAGCCCGGTGTCCTTCAGCGTCCGCTCGAAGTCCTCCAGGTACTGGTCGTTGCTGGAGTACCCGGCGTAGGCGGAGGTCACCAGCACCAGCACGCGACGGTGGCCCGCGTCGTGCATCTGGCGGAAGGTGTCGGTGAAGTAGGGGTCCCAGTTGCGGTTGCCCCAGTACATCGGGACGTCGATCCCGCGCTCAGCGAGCTCCTCCTCCAGCGCGCTCTTGAGCTGGCGGTTCTGCTCGTTGATCGGGCTCACGCCGCCGTTGGCGCGGTAGTGGGTGGCGACCTCCTCGAGGCGCTCGTCCGGGATCCCGCGGCCGGCGGTGACGTTGCGCAGGAACGGGATGACGTCGTCCTGACCCTCCGGACCGCCGAAGCTGGCCAGCAGGACGGCGTCGTAGACGGCGCGCTCGCCCTCGGCGGGGGCCTGGGGGATGCTCTCAGGTGCGGTGGTCATGTCAGATGAGAACCTCAGCAATCTCGTCAGTGCTCTTCAGGCGGCGTCCGGTGTAGAACGGAGTCTCGTCCCGGACGTGGTATCGGGTCTCCGACTCGCGCAGACGACGCATCATGTCCACGAGGTCGGTCAGGTGCGGCGACTCCAGGCCGAGCAGCCACTCCCAGTCGTTCAGGGCGAAGGCGCTGGTGGTGTTGGCCAGCACGGAGGGGAACTCTTGGCCCAGCATGCCGTGCTCGCGCAGCATGGTGCCGCGCTTCTTCGGGTCCATGAGGTACCAGTCGTAGGACCGGTTGAAGGGGTAGACGACCAGCCAGTCCTCGGCCTCCACGCCGAGGGTGAAGGCCGGCACGTGGCTGCGGGCGAACTCCGCGGTGCGGTGCACGCCCATCGCCGAGAACACGATGCGGGAGGAGCCCAGCAGCCCGGTGCGGTGCAGACGGCGCAGCGCCGCCTGCAGGGCCTCGGCGGAGTGGGCGGTCAACCACGTCATCACATCGGCGTCGGCACGCATCCCGGAGACGTCGTACACGCCGCGCAGGACGACCTCGTCCTCGGCCAGGGCGGCGACGGCGTCGTCGAACTCCCGGGCCCGCGGGGCGATCTGTTCGGTGCCGGCCTGCGGGCCGCGGACGGCCTCCGCCGAGCTGTCCGTGCGGGCGAAGACCGTGTACAGGGTGTACCAGTCCTTGCCCGAGCTGTTGACCTCTTCCGGGGTCCTCTGCGCGTTGCGGCCGTAGCTCATGCTCTCCTCCTGCTTCTCGGCGCCGCCCCAACCCTATCGGGAGGGCCTGACACGGCGCGCGATCGTTCTTCTACATTATGTAGAAAATCTGTGGTCCGTGACAGACGGACCCGGTCTCATGTGGCGAGTCTCATGTGGCGAGAATCTCAGCGGCGGTCGCGCGCGCATCCGGCACCACCCGGGCCAGACCGGTCCCAGAGAACCAGCTGCCCACCACGCTCACCGCGGAGCCGGCCAGCTCGCCGCGCATCCCCCGAATGCGCCGGGCATGCCCGGCCGTGGCCTGCGGCAGCGCCTTCTCCCAGCGCACCACATCAGCCTCCGCGACCCGATCCCCGAGTCCACCGATTCCGCACAGCGTGCCGACGTCGGACCTGGCGGCAGCCAGCAGCTCCGCGTCGCTCGAGTGCATCCCCAGCGCTCCGGAGCCGGGGGCGTCGGTCACCCGTCCGTAGGACAGGCGCACCAGATGCCGGCCGGCGCCCAGCGCCTCCGCCACCCACGGCCATTTCGCCGAGACATGCGTCATCGCCTTCGCCCCGACGCCGTCGACGCCCGGGGCCACCAGCATGCCGGTGCCCCGCGGGCGCCCGTCCAGCTCCGGGGCGTCCAGGAGCATCGAGACCAGGGCGACGCCGCGGCCGCGAGGCTCCGGCGTTCCGGCTCCGAATCCGGATCCGGATCCAGAGCCGCCCGGCACGTCGGCGTCGGCGTCCTCGGCTGCGATCGGGCCCAGAACAGGCTCCACCAGGCGTGCGGCGGCCGGAGCGTCCACGGCGAGGACCACATGATCATGGGCGGCGCGCAGCCCGGCGAGCGCGGTGACAGGCTCCCGCAGGCGGATGTCCGCCCCACCGGCTCGCAGCTGCTGCTCCAGCGCCCGGATGAGCGTGGCCATCCCGCCGTGCAGCGAATTCACCGCAGACCCCGGCGGTGCCTGCGCACGCACCGCGGCCACCCCGCGGGCCAGGGACCCCTCCCGCAGCATCGCCTCGACCAGCCCGGGCGCCGCGTTGCCGACGTCGAGCTCCTCCGGACGGGCCGAATGGACCCCGGAGACGATGGGGGTGACCAGCCGCTCCAGCACCTCGGGCCCCATCCGGTCGAGGACCAGCTCACCGACGGTGATGTCCTCCCGGTGCCGCCATGCCTCCACGGGCTCCGTGAGATCGGCGGAGGCGCGTTCCGCGGCCTCACACCCGAGGATGCGCACCACGTCGTCGGCCAACGGGTCGGCCGGGATGCCCAGGATCCCCGTGGCAGGCAGCGGCGCGGCCAGATCCGGCAGCTGCAGCCAGGCACCGTCCGGCGTCGGCGCGATGACCTGCTCACCCAGGCCGAGCTCTTCGACGAGCCGCGGCACGGCGGGCGAACGCGTGGCGAAGGCCTCCGCGCCGGCGTCGACCTCGATCCCACCCAGCCGGTGGGTGCCGATGGCTCCGCCCAGACGCGGCTCCGCCTCCAACAGCGTCACCTGCCAGCCGCCGCGGAGCAGATCCCAGGCGACCACCAGGCCGGCGATCCCTCCCCCGACGACGGCGACGGAGCGGCTCATGCGCGCGTCGGCTCGATCTCCGCCGGAGAGATCGAATGGATCAGCGAGACCACGCGGGTCAGGACCTCCGGGTCCGTGCTCGGCGGCACTCCGTGGCCCAGGTTGAGCACATGCCCGGCCGCACCCGAGCCGGCGGCGACGACGTCGCGCACATGGGCCTCGAGGACGTCCCAGTCGGCGGTCAGCAGCGCCGGGTCGATGTTGCCCTGCAGCGGGGTCTGCGCACCCAGGCGGCGCGTGGCCTCGGCCAGGTTCACCCGATAGTCGATGCCCACGACGTCCGCCCCGGCCTCCTTCATCAGGTCCAGGATCTCGCCGGTGCCGGTGCCGAAGTGGATCAGCGGGGCGCCCAGTCCGGCGACGTGGGAGAACGCGGCGGCGGAGTGCTTCTGCACGTGGGCGGCGTAGTCGTCCCGGCCCAGAGAACCGGCCCAGGAGTCGAAGAGCTGCGCGGCGGAGGCCCCGGCCATCAGCTGGGCGCGCATGAAACGGCCGGAGACGTCGGCGGCCCAGGAGGCCAGGGCGTCCCAGGTCTCGGGGTCGGCGTGCATCATGGTGCGCGGGCCCAGGTGATCCCGGGAGGGCCGCCCCTCCACCATGTAGGCGGCCAGCGTGAACGGTGCTCCGGCGAAGCCGATCAGCGGAGTGGAGCCCAGCTGCTCCACGGTCCGGGCCACCGCCTCGGTGATGGGCGCGAAGGCGTCGTCGTCAAGCTGCGGGAGGGCCTCCACATCGGCGCGGGTGCGCACCGGGTGGGCCAGCACCGGGCCCACGTTGGGCACGATCTCCACGTCGATGCCGGCCAGGCGCAGCGGAATGACGATGTCGGAGAAGAAGATCGCCGCGTCGACGTCGTGGCGACGCACCGGCTGCAGTGTGATCTCTGCCGCCATCTCCGGGTCCAGGCAGGCGTCCAGCATGGAGGTGCCTTCCCGCAGGGCGCGGTACTCCGGCAGCGAGCGGCCGGCCTGACGCATGAACCACACGGGGCGGCGGCCAGGCCGCGCGGGGTCTCCGGCGGCGTCGCGTCCGCCGCGATACTCCACCAGCAGCGGGGATTCCGCGGTGACGCCGCCGGTCAGCGGGTGGTCGGCGGGCAGGACGTCGCCGGCCTGAGCCTGCGCCTGAGCGCGGCGGACCGCGGAGGTCCGCACGGGCGCGGTCATCGGCGAGGAGGCGGCCATGCCGGAGAATGTTTCAGAAGCCATGCCCCCAATTCTGCCTCTTTCTACGACGGGTTGTAGAATTGAGCCTGTCGTGACTCTGTTCTCCCTCGTGGCTACCCACGCCGACCTCGATCTCGAGACCGTCGGCATCCTCAGCTCAGGAGCGGCCGATGTGGCCGGTTCTGTCGATGTGCCTGCCGTGACGCTGGCGACCTGCAACCGTCTGGAGATCTACGCCGAGGCCTCCTCGGACGATCCGGCCGCTCTGGAAGCCAGTCGTGAGGAGCTCATCGACGCCGTCGCCGAGACCTCCGGCGTGGACCGTGACACCATCGCCTCCACCTTCCGCACGCTGGTGGAGGACGACGCCGTCAGCCACCTCTTCCAGGTCGGCGCCGGGCTGGACTCGGCCGTCATCGGCGAACGCGAGGTCGCCGGCCAGGTCCGCAAGTCTCTGGCCGACGCGCAGAACGCCGGGACCGTCTCCGGGAACCTCACCCGCCTGTTCGAGACGGCCACCCGGACGGCCAAGGACGTGGGAGCGCGCACCGCGCTGGGCTCCCGCGGCCGGTCCATCGTCTCGGTGTCCCTGGACATCGCCGGGGACATGCGCGGCGATGGTGCCGCGTTCTACCGCGACGCCTCCGTGGTGCTGATCGGCACCGGCGCCTACGCCGGGACCTCCCTGGCCCAGCTGCAGGAGCGCGGCGTGCGCGACATCGCCGTGTTCTCCGGATCCGGCCGCGCCGAGCAGTTCGTGGCCGAGCGCGGCGCCGCAGCCCGGGCACTGAAGATGGAGGAGCTCTCCGAGGCCTTCTCCGCGGCGGATGTGATCATCGGCTGCTCCGGCGGGAACCGGCAGATCACCGCCCAGGAGATCCGGACGCTGGCCGGCATGGGACCCGAGGGCCGGGAGAAGGACCTCACCGTCATCGACCTGGCCCTGTCCCATGACTTCACCCCTGAGGTCGCCGACCTGCCCGGCGTCGAGCTCATCACTCTGGAGTCGGTGAAGATGGCCGCCCCGGCGGAGACCGAGGACTCGCTGGAGCAGGCTCGCGAGGTGGTGGACGCCGCCGTCCAGGAGTACCTGACCGAGCGGCAGCAACGCAGCGCAGACGACGCCATCGTGGCCCTGCGCCGCCACACCCAGTCCGTCCTGGACGCGGAGATGGAGAAGGTCCGGAAGCAGCATGGCTGCACCGCCGCGGCCGAGGAGGTCGAGTTCGCGGTGCGGCGGATCGTGCGCAAGCTGCTCCACACCCCCACCGTCCGTGCCCGGGAGCTGGCGGCCGAGGGCCGGACCGAGGACTACGTGCAGGCCCTGCAGGACATCTTCGGGCTGGAGGTCGAGCCGCGGGAGCGGCCCGAGCGGGAGCAGCCCGCCAAGCGCCGTCGCGCCGAGGAGTTCACCCCGGCGGAGCTGGCCCAGATGGCCGCCCACCTGCAGAAGGTCCCCGACGGCGGCTTCTGCCCCCATCACCGCCCCGGCGAGTTCGCCGTGGAGCGCCTGGAGGTCGCGCAGCGGCTGACCCAGGCCCAGGCGTCCTGACCACGGCTCCCTGGAGCCCGCCCCTGTCGCCTTCTCGCCGTCCTGTCCGCTCGCCCTCCTGTCCGCTCGCCCTCTCCCTCTCGTGAGTTGGTCTGGAGTTGTGGGTACTACCTGATCCTCGCCGGGCTCAACGGTTCGGTGATCGTCGACCAGGCCACCGGGGCCACCCTGGCCCGGCGTCCCGTC
>NZ_JBQYEY010000003.1:0-235605 GCF_052656005.1 Nesterenkonia sp. K-15-9-6 | reverse complement strand
GCTGTACAGCCGCCAATCCTTCCGCAACGCATGCCGCCACGTATTGGTGTCATTGGTCCCCGCATACCCACCCCGACGACGCACCCCCGGGGGCCAGAGGCGCGGCACGGCGCCGATCCTCCGGGTGGAGGGAGACGTGGTCCCCTCCGTCTCGCCTATCGCTGTCACAGTGTCCTCCCCGTCCTGATCCGGCTCCACGGCCGAAGCGGTGCGAGCATTCCCGCGGCTCGAGGTCGATCCCGGCTGCGGCGTCCTTTTGTCCTGCGATACGACACAAATGTAAGCGGGATCACACCAGCCGTGTCAAGGGTTTTCCCAGACTTTCTGTGATCGATCACAGTTCCCCCCGGTCAGGAGCGCTCACCGCATAGATCTCATCTGCCCCACAACACACACGCCGGCGGCGACGCTCCACGGAGGGGCCCCTAGACTGGAGCCCATGCCGGTTCAGATGAGCGACGAGGACTTCGACGAGGCAGCCGCCCGCGCCCTGGAGATGATCCCGCAGGCCCTGCGCGACAAGCTGGACAACGTCGCCGTCTTCGTGGAGGACCGCTACGAGCCGGAGCCCGGCGAGCACCCGGATACGGTGCTGCTGGGCCTCTATGAGGGCATCCCGTTGACCGAGCGCGGCGGGGAGCCGTGGGCCATGCCGGACCGCATCACCCTGTACAAGGAGCCGATCCTGCAGATGTGCTCCACACGCGACGAGGTCGTCGAACAGGTGACCATCACCGTCGTCCACGAGGTCGCCCATTTCTTCGGCATCGACGACGCGACGCTGCATCGCCTCGGCTGGGGATGAGCGCGCCGGACCACAGGGCGCACAGCCCCCTCTCCCCACCCCTGAGGCCAGGCGATATCACATGAGAAAGTCGAAGTCACGGAAGCTCAACCTTCAACCTACTTGAAGGTTGAGCGATACCTTTCCGTGACCTCCGATCCCCGGAATGACGCGGATCCGGGCCTCACAGGTAGATCACAGGAACGACACGAGCTGTTGCCAAGGTGACGAAACCGCAACTATCGTGACGGGTGTAGCGCCACATGGCCGTCATGCGATTCCCTTCTCTGACGGTCGTCGGCACCACTGTCACCCGTGACGGCGTCAACACGTCCGAGCGGAACGGAGGCCCCTGACAGGGTCTGCGGGACAGCAGGGCCGGAGACCGTCGGTGTCGCCGATGAGAGTCCTGGGGCACTGGTCCGACAATCCCATCGCGGGAGCTCTGCGCGTCGTCGCGGTCCGCAGATCTCCACGGTCGAACCAGCACCCCACAGGACCGAGGCGTCCGCATCCAGCGGCCGGCCCGAGCGCGTGGTGCTGCGCCCGTGAGGAACAAGTGAGGAACTACCGTGAAGAACCGCCGCAATCTCGGCGTGGCAGCAGTGACTGCCGCCGTCGTGACGACTGCCCTGGTCGGGACGACGCTTCCCGATCTGCTGGCTGACCGCGCCGCCAGCACCGTCCAGCAGCAGAACCAGAACGCCGAGGGATCCGCAGCCTCCGTCGTGGTGACCGAGCTTCCGGAAGTGCCCTCGGCCAAGGAGATCTCCAGCGCCAAGGAATCCTCCCAGGCGACGGACCAGATGATCTCCGAGATCAACGAGCGACTCTCGCAGGCCAACCAGCGCGCTCTGGAGCTCGAGGCCGCGGTGCAGATGGAGCACCAGAAGGCCCTCGAGGCCGAACAGGAGGCCGCTGAGGCCGCCGCCGCAGCCGAGGCAGCCCGAGAGGCCGCCGAGACCGCCGACTCCGGCGCGGCTGAGCAGTACGCCGCCGGCGACACCGGCGCGGGCGACGTCCTCCTCTCCGAGGATGAGAACGCCCTGGCGGACGCCGCCACCGAACAGCGGCTCGAGGAGCAGGCCGAGTCCGACGCCGCGCAGGCCGAGCAGGAATCCTCCGAGGCCGACGCGCTGGCCGAACAGGCCGCCCAGCAGTCCACGGCCGCCGCCGAAGCTGCCGAGGCCGCTGACCGGCAGTCCGAGGAGAGCGCCGAGCACGTCACCCAGGTCGGTGAGCGCGCCCTCGAGCTCATCGAAGAGCTGGCCGACCTCAAGGGCGTGCCCGTGGAGATCCTCCGCGCCCAGATCGAGGCGAACTCAGACTTCCACGACGAGAACGGCGACGTCGACCCGCAGCAGATCGCCTACCGCATCGCGCAGCTGCGCGAGATGATGTCGGCCGACTCCGAGGACGAGGAGTCAGCGGAGGACGCCGAGGACGAGACCGCCGAGGACTCGTCGGACGATGAAGAAGGGGAAGCTTCATCGCCCGACGAGTCCGAGGCCCCCGACCCTGCCGATGCTGAGCTCCCGGCTCAGAGCCTCGACCAGTACCTCGAAGGGACCCGGGAGCTCGTGCAGCGCCTGGCCGAGCTGGAGGACACGGACGTCGAGTCCCTGTTCGCCGAGCTCATCGAGGACGAGGACTTCCTGGACGAGGACGGCCTGCTGGACCACTCCGCCGTTCTGGCACGCGTCTACGAGCTCGAGCCGGAGCCTGAGCCTGAGCCTGAGCCCGAGGATGAAGACGAGGACGCTGAAGGCACTGAGGACGAGGATGCCGATGACGCCGCGGCAGACGAGACCTCCGAGGAGGAGGACGCCCCGGCGACCTCCTCGCACCGCCTGGAGGACTACCTGCCCGGCACCCAGGGCCTGGTGGAGCGCCTCGCCGAGCTGGAGGACACCGACGTCGAGTCGCTGTTCGCCGAGCTCATCGCCGACGACGACTACACCGACTCCGACGGCCTGCTCGACCACGCAGCCATCCAGGCCCGTGTCTACGAGCTCGAGCCGGAGCCCGAGCCGGAGCCTGAGGAAGATGAGGCCAGCGAGGACGAGGCCAGCGACGCCGACGCGTCCGAGGACGAGGCTGCCGAGGAGGAGCCGGCCCAGCCGGCCCACCGCCTGGACGACTACCTGCCCGGCACCCAGGGGCTCGTGAAGGAGCTCGCCGAGCTCGAGGACGAGTCCGTGGAATCGATGTTCGCCAAGCTGATCGACGACTCGGACTTCACCGACTCCGACGGCCTGCTGGACCACAGCGCCATCCGCGCCCGTGTCGCCGAGCTCACCCCCGAGCCCGAGCCTGAGCCGGAGGAGGAGAGCAGCAGCTCCTCCAGCTCCTCCGAGGCGAGCGCCCCGCAGCCTTCCGGTCCGAGCCTGGACCAGTACCTGCCGGGCACCCGCGCGCTGGTCGAGGAGCTCGCCGAGCTTGAGGGCGAATCCGCCTCCGACATGTTCGACCAGCTGATCAAGGACTCGGACTTCACCGACTCCTCCGGCCTGCTGGACCACAGCGCCATCCGCGCCCGGGTCGCCGAGCTCACCCCCGAGCCGGAGCCTGAGCCTGAGCCTGAGCCGGAGGAGGACAGCAGCAGCTCGTCGAGCTCCGGGTCCTCCAGCTCCGGATCATCGGGCAGCGGATCCTCCGGCAGCAGCTCTTCGCAGCCGACCGGACCGAGCCTGGACCAGTACCTGCCCGGCACCCGTGCTCTGGTGGAGCAGCTGGCTGAGCTGCGCGGTGACGGAGTGCAGGAGACCTTCGAGTCCATCCTGGGAGACTCCGACCTGGTGGGCGGCAACGGCGTCATCGACCACGCCGCCCTGCAGCGCGAGGTCACCCGCCTCACTCCGGCACCCGAGCCCGAGCCCGAGCCGGAGCCCGCACCCGAAGAGAGCAGCAGCTCCTCCGGCTCCGGGTCCTCGGACTCCGGGTCCTCCAGCTCCGGCAGCTCGAGCTCCGGCTCGGGCGGGCAGTCCGTGGCCGCGGGCAGCTCCTCGGCCGCACAGATCGCCGTGGACTTCGCCGTCGGCAAGGTCAACGAGCCGGGCACCCACTATGTGCTGGGCGCCACCGGCCCGAAGGCCTGGGACTGCTCCTCGCTGATGCAGGCGGCGTTCGCCCAGGCCGGGATCTCCCTGCCGCGCACCGCGCACCAGCAGTTCCAGGGCGGCCAGTCGGTCTCGCTGGACAGCCTGCAGCCCGGTGACATCGTCTTCTGGGTCAACGGCGGCCGCGCCACCCACAACGCGATCTACATCGGCAACGGCAAGATCGCCCATGCCCGGAACCCGCAGGCGGGACTGACGGTCACCGACCTGTACTACGCCTACCAGGACCCGCACCCGGTGGCGAAGCGCTACTGGTGATCCGCCGGCAGGCGACCACCTGCTGACCACGGCGGGCCCGGACGGACACTGCGTCTGTCCGGGCCCGCCGTCGTCATACCGCACAGCCGACCCGGCCGGTGTGGCGCACAGCTCAGTGATTCGGCATACTTGCCCTGATATTCGGGGATTCCCCCATTTGATCCTGCGGCCCGCGGTCACCCCGACGGTTCGCCGCCAGTCATCACTCCGCATCTGAGAGGAAAGGCTCTCGTGATCAACATCCTCTGGGGCATCATGGGCATGACCGTGGTGCTCGCCATCGCCATCCTGTTCTCCGTGGACAGACGCAAGATCAACGTCCGCACCGTCGCGATCGCCCTGGCCATCCAGGTGTTCTTCGCCGTCGTCGTCCTCTACCTCCCGTGGGGCCAGACTGCCCTGGCCGGGGTTACGCGCGTCGTGCAGAGCATCATCGACGTCTCGGGCGAAGGCATCGACTTCGTCTTCGGCGACCTGGCCGGCGAAGGGATGTTCTCCTTCGCGCTGGCAGTGCTGCCGGTGATCATCTTCTTCGCCTCGCTGACCGCGGTGCTCTACCACCTGAAGATTCTGCAGTTCGTCGTCCGTGTCATCGGAGGTGCCCTGCAGAAGCTGCTGGGCACCTCCCGGGCCGAGTCCATGAGCGCTGCGGCGAACATCTTCGTCGGCCAGACCGAGGCCCCGCTGGTCATCCGCCCCTACATCTCGGGGATGACCAAGTCCGAGCTCTTCGCCGTCATGGTCGGAGGGCTCTCCACCGTCGCCGGGTCCGTGCTGGTGGGTTACGCCGGCATGGGCGCCAGCCTGGAGTATCTGATCGCCGCCAGCTTCATGGCCGCTCCCGGCGCGTTGCTGATGGCCAAGATCATCATCCCTGCCGGATCCTTCGATGAGATCGACGCCGGCAAGTCCGAGCGCCAGGCCGGTGACGAGGCGACGCTGGGCGGCAGCCGCTACACCAGGGGCCGCAGGGCGGCCGCAGCAGGTGCTGACACCGTCGGTGACGAGGTCTCAGGGTCGACCACCACGCTGACCGAAGACCGCCCCGCCACGGACGACGCCACCGACAGCGACGACGTCTCAAGCCCTGAGGACTCCACGACGTCGGACGGGGAGCACCCCCGTCCGGACGTCTCGGTCACGGACACCGCTGCGGCCGCGGCCGGCTCCGAGGAGAAGCCGCGCAACGTCATCGACGCCGCCGCCCGTGGCGCCGGGGACGGCCTGCGCCTCGCTGCGAACGTCGGCGCCATGCTGCTGGCGTTCATCTCACTGATCGCCCTGATCAACCTCGGCATCGGTCAGGTCGGCGGCTGGTTCGGCGCCCCGGACCTGACGTTCGAACAGATCATGGGCTACGTGTTCGCGCCGCTGATGTGGGCCGTGGGCGTCCCGTGGGAGGAGGCCGTGGCCGCGGGGTCCTTCCTGGGCCAGAAGCTGGTGCTCAACGAGTTCGTCGCCTTCGCCGACTTCGCGCCCCAGGCTGAGGCCTTCTCCGTGAAGTCCCAGGCGGTCATCACGTTCGCGCTGACCGGTTTCGCGAACTTCAGCTCCATGGCCATCCTGCTCGGCGGGCTGGGCGGGATCGCGAAGAACCGCCGCTCCGACATCGCTCAGCTGGGCCTGCGTGCCGTGCTCGCCGGCACCCTGGCGAACCTGATGAGCGCCGCGATCGTGGGCATGATGATCTTCTGACCCCACCGTCCATGGCCGTGCGACGCCGTCGCACACCTGCACCCCAGCTCCCCGTCCGGATCGGCCGGTGAGCTGGGGTGTTCCACATCTCGTACCGCGCGAGTCCTGGGCTGTACCATGGGGTCACCCCACGCGGGACCCGACGCGCCTTGGAGGTCAGGATGAACGTCGTACCAGCTCAGAACCCCGGACAGGGCACCTCAGGCCAGAGACCCGACGGCTCCCGTCGGCACGGTGTGGTCGTCGGCGTCGACGGCTCGGAGCAGTCGCTGCGCGCCGCCCACTGGGCCGCCGCGGAGGCGAACCGTCGGCAGCTGCCGCTGACCGTGGTGACGGCCTACTCGCTGCCCGCCTTCGCCGCCTCCTCCATGGACGGCGGCTATGCGCTCATGGACGAGTCGGCGCTGCGCCAGGGCTCGGAGAAGGTCATCGATCAGGCCAAGGAGTTTCTGCGCGACTATCCCGGCGAGGTGGAGTACACGATAGAGTCCGGCGACCCCGCCGGGGTCCTGCTCGACTACTCGCAGGAGGCCGAAGTCCTGGTGGTCGGCAGCCGCGGGCGCGGCGGCTTCCTGGGTCGGCTGCTCGGATCGGTGTCCGCCGCCCTGCCGGCGCACGCGAAGTGTCCCACCGTGGTGGTGCCGCTGAAGTTCTCCTGCCAGGAGTCCAACGCCGTCACCACCGCCACCGGCGCGATCCCCATCATCACCCCGGACGCCTCTGCGTCGGAGAGCGCCTCGGAGTCTCCACGGCGCAGCGATGACAGGCGACCCGTGGTCGCCGGCGTGGACGGTTCCGACTATGGCCGGGTCGCCGCGCTGGTCGCCGCCCGGGAGGCCAGCGAGCGCGGCACCACGCTCCGAATCGTCTGTGCACTGCCCCCGCTGGGCGCCACGCTGGTGTGGATCCCCACGCATGTGGAGGACGGGCAGGCAGTGGAGGAGCTGCGCGAGAAGCTCGAGGCCGGCCGCCGCTGGCTGCACAGCCACTACCCGAACCTGCACATCGACGCCGAGGTCATCGACGGCACCGCCGTGGACGTCCTGGTGGAGGAGACCCGCCACGCGCAGCTCACGGTGCTGGGCACCCGGGGCCGCGGCGGCTTCGCCGGCATGCTGCTGGGATCGACCTCCCAGGGCGTGCTCCACCACGCAGAGGGCCCCCTGATGGTGGTCCCGGAGAAGAAGGACCGGCGATTGGCCGACCGCCCGGAGTTCGGACCCGTCCTCGGTGAGTGAGCCTCCCGCCGGGAGGTGAGCCGGGACAGCAGGAGAGGACGCATCATGGGCATCGGAGGAGTGGGCAAGGTCGCCATCGGCGTGCGGGACCAGCAGCGGGCGCTGTCCTTCTGGGTGGACGTCGTGGGCTGCCAGGTGGCGATCGACGCGCCCTACGGCGAGAGCGGCGAACGCTGGCTCGAGGTCACCACGCCTGACGGACAGACCCGGCTGGTGCTCAGCCTCGACCCGGACGGCGAACACACCCAGGATGCTCCGGAGGGCCTGCCCACCTCGGAGGTCTTCTTCTACGCGGAGGACCTGAGAGCGACCTACGAGGTGCTGACCGCCCGGGGTGTGCGATTCCCGACCCCGCCCCAGGAGCACCCCTGGGGCTGGTGGTCGCTGTTCGAGGACACCGAGGGGAACCGATTCGCCCTACAGCAGCGCGGCTGAGCCGCTGAGCGCCCTGCCTGGCGCTGCGGCTCACGACGTCGGCTGGGCCCCGGTGGTCCGGACCGCGTCGGCCCCTGCACGCACACCGCGACGCACCGCCTCCTCCACGGAGGCGTCGGCGTCGAGCGCCGCCGCCAGGGCGCCCACGAACGCGTCCCCGCCCCGGTGGTGTCCACCACGTCCACTGCGGGTGCCGGCACATGTGTGACCTCGACGCCGGACCCCGGCAGGGACCGGCCGAGGTAGGCCCCGGCCGCCCCGGCCGTCATCACCACCGAGGGCACGCCGTCGGAGACCAGCGCCCGCACGGCCGCCAACCCTCCGCCGACGGGCCCCTCGGCGGCGCCGGGGGTCGATCCCCGGGAGCCGGCCAGCAGCGCAGCGGCATGCACGGCCTCATGCTCGTTGACCACCAACGGGTCAGCACGACGCAGCGTCGCGGCGGAGACCTCCACCGCGGGTGCCAGGTTCAGCACCACCCGCCCCTGGGCGAGGCGTGCGGCCTCCTCCACACCCTCCCGCGGGATCTCGCCCTGCAGCACGACGACGGCGGCCTGGCTCAGCCGTGCCTCATGTCCGGCGACGGCGTCACGGTCCAACTCCGTGTTCGCCCCGGGGATCACCACGATCGAGTTCTCGCCGACGTCGTCCACCGTCACCACGGCGAGTCCGGTGGGTGCTGCAACGGTGACCAGCCCGGTGAGGTCCACGCCGGCGGCGCGCAGACCCGACTGCGCCGGCTCGGCGAACTCGTCGGAGCCGACCGCGCCGATGAACGTCACTGATGCGCCGGGGGCGGCTGCGGCCACAGCTTGGTTCGCGCCCTTCCCGCCGGGACGGACCTCCAGGTCCTGCCCCAACACGGTCTCCCCCGGGGCGGGGTGTCTGCGGGCACGGACGATCAGGTCGACGTTGATCGAGCCGACCACCACGACGCCCACGATGCCGCGCTCAGTCGCCGAGGGCGGATTCGAGTCGGGCGACCTTGCCCTCCAGCTCACCGCTGTGACCGGGACGGATGTCCGCCTTGATGACCAGGGAGATGCGACTGCCGTAGGGGGCCACCGCCTGGGTGGCGCGCTTGACGACGTCGAAGACCTCGTCCCACTCGCCCTCGATCTCGGTGAACATCGCGCTGGTGCGGTTCGGCAGCCCGGAGTCCCGGACCACTGCCACCGCGGCGGCGACCGCCTCGTGGACGGAGCCGTCCTCGGTCTGGCCTTCATGGCCGGGCTGCGGAGTGCCGGAAGGTGCCACAGAGAATGCCACGATCATGGCACCAGACTAGGGGCGCGCTCCGTGTCCTGACCAGAGGTGCTCACCGCCGCGATGACCCGGGCGGGGAAGTTCGTGGTCATCTCCTGCACGCCCAGAGCCAGCAGCAGCTCGACGTCCTCGAGCTCGTCCACGGTCCAGACCCGCAGGCCCGTCCCGCGGGCCAGCCAGGCCTTCACGTCGGCGCGTCGTTCCCGCACGAAGCGCATGCCCGGTCCGGCCAGCCCCACCTGGGCGTTCCACACCATGGCCTCGCAGTCGCGGGCCGTGCCGCGCATGACTGCCGAGACCACGGGCCGCAGCGCGAAGGAGAATCGCAGGTGCTCGAGCCGACGCAGCACCTGCTCCTCGGTGACCTGGTCGAAGAGCGCACAGAGCTTCTCCGGGGGCACCATCTCCGCCAGGTGGAGGAGGGAGCCCGGGGAGAAGCTCATGAAGGAGACGTCGACCTGCGGAGCCGAGGCCGCGGCGTGGCGAGACCGGGCCCCTCGGCCCGGGACCAGCGAGGTCTCCGGGTCCCAGCCGAATCGCAGCAGGATCTGCAGCACCTTCTCCTCCAACCGGTGCCCGAAGGGCGAGGGGTGCTTGAGCTCCACCGCCAGGCCGACATCCCGGCCCGCGTCGACCAGCAGCTCCAGCAGATCCTCGAACGTCATCAGCTGCTCGCCGGGGCGCCCATACTCGGCGGGCAGCCGCGGCGTCTTCCAGGAGTGCACGTCGAGCCGGCGCATGTCGGCCAGGGTGAGGTCGGCGACCGCGCCGTGGCCGTCCGAGGTGCGGTCCACCAGGGCGTCGTGGAAGCAGACCACCTCTCCGTCACGGGTCAGGTGCACATCGATCTCGATGCCGTCCGCCCCTTCGTCCAGGGCACGTCGGTAGGCGGCCCGGGTGTGCTCCGGGAAGAGGCCGGAGGAGCCCCGGTGGGCGTAGACCTTCGCCCGACGGCGGGGACGCAGGGGGGTCATGAGGTCCAGGTCCGCCGGCAGCGGGTGCAGCGCGGGGTCGGGGATGCGCCCCACCGGGTGGGCCTGGGGCAGCGGGGACACCGGGCCGCTGGATCCGTGTCGACGTCGTTCATCAGCCACGGCTTCACGCTATCCCGCCGAGACCAACGGCGTGCGACGCCCAGGCGACGCGCCCCGGCGACTCCGGGTGAACAGCAGACGACAGGTCGGCCCCTCCCCTGCCCGGGGCTGTGGGGCGACCGGCCGCGCCGTCCATCAGGCGTCCCGATCCTCGCCAGGGGTTGCGGATGCGGAGCCCTCGGGGGCGCGCGACGGCGACTCGGGCGCCTCGGCCTGGACCTTCTGCAGCTGCTGCTCGGCCCGCTGAGCACGCTTGCGTGCACGCTCCAGCTTGAGCTCGCGGCGGCGGGCGTCGCTGTCACTGCGACGCTCCTTCAGCTGGGTCCGACGCTCGGCACGCAGCTCCTTCTTCCTTCCGCGCCGCTCCTTCCGGTCGGCGCGGAACTTCTCGCGCTCCAGCGCGCGGCGCATGTCGTCGATCAGTGCCTGGGGGGTCTGCTCCGGAAGCTCCCCGAAAGTGCGGTGCGCGGCGCGGACGATCTGCTTGGCCAATACGTGGTTGGCCGCTCCCCCGACCACCGCGCCGATCCCGAAGGGGATCGCACGGGCCACCATGGTGGTCCCCTGGCGGATGAAGAAGCGCTTGACGAACTGCCGCTTGATCTGGTCCACGACGAGGCCACCCACACTGGATGAGCTCGCCAAGGATCGCATCGGCACCAGGGTGGAGAACGGTCCGGCGCCGCGGCCATCCACCTGCTCGGAGAGCTCCCCGAGCAGCTGGCGCCCTTCCTCGCCCAGCATGATCCCCATGACGAGGACCTGGGCCCGCTGCGGGTCCTCCGTGGAGACCCCGGACAGCTCGGCCACAGACTGCGCGTACAGGGCGCTGGTCTCCAGGAAGCCGCCGGTCGCCACTGCCGAGAGTCCCAAAGACACGACGGTCCCCACCGAGGGGATCGCCGCGGTCGCGCCGATGGCGGCGCCCGCTCCGGTCATCACGCGGACGAACTCCTTGTCCAGTTCTCGCGCCAGCTGCCGGTTGCTCAACGTCGGGTGGTTCTTCCGCAGGTGACGCAGATTCGCCATCACCAGGGGGCGCTGCACGGTGACGGCGCGGGTCAGGAAGCTCTCGGCGGCCGGGGTCAGGCTCCCGTCGTCGGCGAAGGCCTGTCGGGAGGCGAAGGTCAGCGCCTGCTGGCCGAAGAAGGTCGCGGCCGCGCCCCGCATGATCGACCGGCCGCGCCGCTCCTTCTTCCGGCGGGGAGCCGGCGCCGGGCGTGGACTGGAGGGCCGGGGCGCCGGTGCCGGCGCCTCGGCAGGGGCGGGCGTGCGGTCGAGGGCACCACCGCGGGGGATCAGCGAATCAGGGGTCATTCTGCGGCTCCGATGGGTCGTCAGCTCCTCTGCCGCGGACGGGCCGCGACCGGGAGACGGGGACGGGGCGTTCTCCAAGGGAGACTAACGCATCCACCAGGACGCGGGGCAGTCGGGGCGCACCGCTGACGGGTCAGTCGGTCGCTCGGCCCGTGGGACGCGTCAGGGCGCCTGAAGATCCACCCAGACGAGGCGGTCGGCGAGCACGGCATTCCCGGCGGGGTCCACAAGGTCGAAGCCGAACTCACCCTCTGCGGGCCAGAAGATCCCGGAGTCGCTGACCTCGGCCTCGGCGTCGGGCAGCACGAGGGAGACGCGCCGATCCGGCTCCCCCTCGACGGCCCGGGTGGCGTGCTCGTCGGTGTCCGTGTCGTCTCCGGCGCGCGCGTTGAGCGGCTGGTCCGTGACGGCCTCCGGGAGCGGGTCCTGCACTGCCGGGGAGTCCAGCAGCGGCAGGTCACGGTCGTCCTCGGGCTCGGCCTCGGCCGGGGCGCTGTCCCCGGGCCCGGCGCCGGGCTCGCCGACCACCACGAAGGAGGAATCGGGCTCGAGGGCTCCGGCCTCCCCGACGTCGTCATAGATGTAGGCGCCGCCCTGAGGGTCAGCGGACACGTAGTCCTCGATGAAGCGACGCTCGTCGGCTGCTCGGACGTCGTCGAAGCTGCGGGCCTCCTGCTCCGGCGTCTGGCTGTTGGCGATGACGTGGAGGGTCTCGCCGTCGTCGCCGATCTCCACCGGCACGTCCCACAAGGAGGTGGCCGAGAGCCGCAGGACGGACTTGTCCAGATCGGAGTAGTCGGCCTGGGGCAGCGAGTTGTCCGGCATGTCCTGCCACAGGAAGTCCTGGAAGGTGCGGACCTCGTCCTCGAGGATCGGGTACGCCGAGTAGACCACCATCCCGTGCTGGCCGGGGAACTCGCCGTAGCCCAGGGCGTCGCCGGGGCCGCCGATGCGGCCGTCGCCGTCGAGGTCGGTGCCCGAGTCGATGCCCGAGTTCGTCGGGGCGGTGTAGACGTAGGGCAGGTCCAGGCCTGCCGGGGCCAGATAGCGGGCGTTGAGGGTGTCTGCGATCCGACCGTCGGAGTCGTGGGTGGTGCCGGTGAGGACCAGGATGTCCGGGGCGTTCAGATGCGCGGTGCGGGCCACGGTCCGAGCGGCGGGGCTGTGCCCGCCGCGGAGGGTCTCCAGCACGGTCTCTGCCGAATCGCCCGTCAGACCCGCGTGCAGGGTGGCGACCCGGACATCGCCCTCGGCCTTCTCCACCGTGGTGTCCGCGGCGTCGGCAGCATCCGCGGCCTCCTCGGGCGCCGGCGTCGGCAGAGGCTGCCCGGGGGCCGGGTACGACGGCAGCGACGGCGCGGAGGACTCCTCGCCGTCGCTGGCATGTGTCGCATGCGCCGGACCGGCGGCTCCCAGGAGGAGCCCTCCGGCGATTCCGGCGGTCGCGCTGATCGCCAGGGTGCGGCGAAGTCCGTGCGCGGACATACGTGGGCCTGTAGGCATGCTGACCACCGTAGCGGCGGCCGGTGCCTCATCCAACCCAGATCAGCTCAAAGATTGAACAGTTACGGAGGTGTGACACTCGGGCGATGGAACGATTCATCGTTGTGACATGTTCGTGATGTGGATGCATGGTGACACACGCCACAGCGGGGCCGCCCTGACCGGGACGACCCCGCCGTCACGATGCGCCTCGGGCCTCAGCCTCCAGACCGCCGCCCGAGGCGTCGCCTCATCCTTGGTCAGGATGCTTGGAGAGGTGCACGATCGCCGCGACCAGACCACCCCAGACGGTGATCAGCGCGACGAGCATCATCACGATCGCTGCAGCGTCCATCAGCGCTCCCCTCCTTCCGACGCGGACGAGTCGGCGGGTCCGCCGCGGCGGCGGCCATCGGCGCCGACCAGCTCGTCATAGTTGTCCTCATCGATCTCCGGGTCCTCCATATGCATGGCCGACCGGGCGTTCCACGGGCTGAGCGTCAGCACCACCGCGAGCACGGTGACCAGCGCCAGGGAGCCCCAGCCGAATGTGGCCACCACCCAGGTGTCGAAGCCGCCGTAGCCCTCGGCGATCTTGTCGGAGATGTCCATGTAGAGCAGAACAGCCAGCACGATCGGCAGCACGATGCCGATCAGCGCCTTCCAGACCGTGCCGACCCGGAAGGAGCCGTAGGCGTTGAGGCCCGCGGCCAGCACGTCCATCTTCCGGAACACCCAGGCCACCAGCAGGACCGCGACGAAGGCGCCGCCCACGATGCCGATGTTGTTGGAGAACGCGTCGACGGTGTCCAGGATCGTCACCCCGGAGACCCCGCCGATCAGCACGATCGAGATGATCGCGCTGGAACCTCCGACGACGGCGACCGTCAGACCGCGCGACCAGCCCGTCTTGTCCTTCACCGCGGAGATCACGACCTCCAGGATGGAGATCTGCGAGGTGAAGCCCGCCAGGGTCAGCGAGCCGAAGAACAGCACACCCACCAGGGCGGAGGCGGGAGCCTCGGAGATGATCGTCGGGAAGGCCACGAACGCCAGCCCCAGCCCGGAGGAGACGACCTCGTCCACGGCCGTGTTGGCCGCCAGCGCCAGGAAGCCCAAGGCCGAGAAGACACCGATGGCCGCCAGCAGCTCGAACGAGGAGTTCGCGAACCCGACCACGAGACCGGACCCGGTGGCGTTCGACTTCCGCTTCAGGTACGAGGCATAGGTGATCATGATGCCGAACCCGACCGAGAGGCTGAAGAAGATCTGCCCGTAGGCCTGGATCCACACTGTGGCGTCCGTCAGCGCGCCCCAGTCCGGAGTGAACAGGGCGTTCAGCCCGGCGGCGGCACCCTCGAGGGTCAACGAATAGGCCACCAGGATGGCGAACATGACGAACAGCACCGGCATCCCGATCAGGGACACCGTGGCGATGCCGCGGCGCACGCCGACGGCCAGGCAGAACAGCAGCAGCGCCCAGACGGCGATCAGCGGCCAGCCCACCTGCGCCACGAAGTCCACCGACAGACCTGCGCCTTCGGCGCCGCCGCCGTCGTACTGCAGGTACTCGGCGAAGAAGAAGCCCTCGGCGTCGTCGCCCCAGGCCTGGGAGAGTGAGAACCAGGTGTAGCTGGCCGCCCAGGCGATGATGGCCGCGTAGTAGATGGAGATCAGGAAGCAGATCCCCACCTGAAACCAGCCGATGACCTCCGCGCCGGGGTGCAGACGCTTGAAGGCCATGGGCGGGGAGCCGCGGAACTTGTGGCCCACGGCGTAGTCGAACAGCAGGATCGGGATGCCTGCGGTGAGCAGGGCGATGAGATACGGGATCAGGAAGGCGCCGCCACCGTTCTCATAGGTGATGTAGGGGAAGCGCCAGATGTTGCCCAGCCCGACAGCCGAGCCGATGGCGGTGAGGATGAAGGCCTTCCGGCCTGCGAAGGACTCGCGGATCCGCACGCCGCCGGCCGAGCCCGAGGAGCCGACAGAGCTGCTCATGGTCTCTCTCCTGACGGAAGAAGAAGAATTGATTGGATAACCTCTTATCCTGACAGAACATCTGCGCTATCGTCACCAGTCAGGGCCGCGCGGCTTGCCCTCGGGACTCCACTTAAGGCCTAATGGAGCATGAGCGTCAGTTTTTCGAGAATGCGATGCGCCATGACCATGACGGCGTCGACGCCGCTGCAGACTGCTGACCAGGCGACTGCTCCCTCCGGGAGGACCTGGCGGCGCGCACGGCTCCGCCGTCTTTTTCATGCCTTCACCACGATCGAGACGCTGACCGAGACGACACTGCAGCACAAGATTTCACGGTAATACACAACCAAGGAGGACTTCATGGCTTCGCACACCGAAGCAGAAGTGAACCATTGGTCGGTGAGCTACGTCTGGCGAAGCCTCAGCAAGCCAGTCTTCATCCCGGCCGTCCTGATCATCGCCGCCGCCCTGATCTTCGCCACCTGGTTCGGCCGGGAGCACGGCGACGAGGCCTTCGAACAGCTCAACAGCAACATCGTCAACGGGATCGGCTGGTGGTACGTCGCCATCGTCACCGGGTTCGTGCTCTTCGCGATCTGGGCCGGGCTCTCCAAGGCGGGCAACATCCGACTGGGCCGGGATGACGAGAAGCCGGAGTTTTCGATCCTGTCCTGGTTCACCATGCTGTTCTCCGCCGGCATGGGCATCGGCCTCGTGTTCTGGGGCGTGGCCGAGCCGCTGTGGCACATGGTGGCCCCGCCGGACATCAGTGGTGAGGTCGGCGTCGACGCCGCCGGTGAGACCCTGATGGCCACTCAGGCCGAGCTGTCCGGCACGGCCATCGGCCAGTCGCTGTTCCACTGGGGCCTGCATGCCTGGGCGATCTACGTGGTCGTCGGGCTGGGCCTGGCCTATATGACCTTCCGCCGTGGGCGCCCGCTGTCCATCCGGTGGCTGCTCGAGCCGGTCTTCGGCCGGCGGCTCATCGAGTCCTGGGTCGGTCACGTCATCGACGTCGTCGCGATCGTCGGCACCGTCTTCGGCGTGGTCACCTCGCTGGGCCTCGGCGTCCAGCAGATCGCCGCGGGGCTCGAGTTCATGGGCTGGGCGGAGTCCAACACGGCGCTGCTCACCTGGCTGATCGTGGGCATCACCGCCATCGCCACCATTTCGGTGATCACGGGTGTCCACAAGGGACTGAAGTGGCTGTCCAACATCAACATGACCATGGCCGCCGCCCTGGCCATCTTCGTCCTGCTGGCCGGCCCCACGCTGTACCTGCTGCAGCAGCTGGTGGCCAACGCCGGCGAGTATGCCTGGGCGTTCCCGCAGCTGATGTTCGAGACCGGCGCCTCCTACGCGGGCGGCGACGGCGGCGGCTGGTCCGCCGACTGGACCATCTACTACTGGGGCTGGTGGATGAGCTGGGCACCCTTCGTGGGCATGTTCATCGCCCGCATCTCCCGGGGCCGCACCATCCGTGAGTTCGTCTTCGGCGTGCTGCTGGCCCCGACCCTGATCGGCATCATCTGGTTCTCGATCTTCGGATCCTCCGGAATCTACTACCAGCTGACCGAAGGCGTCATGGTCGACGCCGAGGGCAACATCGGTACCGAGGCCGCGCTGTTCACCTTGCTGGAGCAGCTGCCGATCGCCTCCATCACCGCAGTGGTGGCGATCCTGGTGATCGCGTTCTTCTTCATCACCTCGTCCGACTCCGGCTCGCTGGTGGTCGACATCCTCTCCCACGGCGGCCGTCCCGACACGCCTCGCCTGACGCGAGTGTTCTGGGCTCTGGTCGAGGGTGCGGCGGCCATCGTGCTGATCGCCGCCGCGGGCGAGGCGGCCGACGCAGCTCTGCGCGTGCTGCAGGTCAGCTCCATCGCCGCAGCCGCCCCGCTGTCCATCGTGCTGGTGCTGGCGGTGATCGGCATGATCCGGATGCTGTACTACGAGGGCGCGACGGCGCCTCGCTATGTGCGGATTCGCCCGCAGGCCTCCCCGGCCTCCCTGGTGGACACCGCCCGCGAGGTGGCCGGGGCCGAAGAGGGCCCCGCGGTGGAGCGGAGCCTGCGCAAGATCGTCGCGGGCCAGGGCCGGGCCCTGTCCGGGTTCTTCGGCGGCACGTCCTCGACCCTGTCCGGCCTGCCATCCGGCACCGGCCGTGGGGTCACGGACAGCACCGTCACCACCACGGACGAGATGGTCTTCGCCATCCACGACGTCCCGGCCCACGCGACGCAGGTCAACCCGGAGACCGGCACGCTCAACCTCGACGAGGAGGCGTATTACCACGACCCGATCGCCGACGAGCAGTTCGACACCCCGGAGTTCGCCGAGTCCGCCGAGGGCTGGGAGCAGGAGTCCGGGCACCTCTACGACGAAGTCGTCGGCAACGGCGACTCCGGCGAGGAGGAGGAGAACCCGCAGGCCTGACCCGCTGAACGGTCCCTGAGAACGCCGCTGGGCCCCGTCCGAATCATCGGACGGGGCCCAGCGGCGTTCTCAGGCGGCTGCGATCATAGGACACCGCAGCCAGGCGGGGGTCAGGAGCCGGGATTGAACTCGGCCGGGTTCGGGCCGAGGCGCCCGCCCTTCTCCAGACCGTCGATGGCCTCCAGCTCGGCGTCGGTCAGCTCAAAGCCGAAGACGTCGAAGTTGGCGGCGATCCGCTCGTCGGTGACCGACTTCGGGAACAGGATGCGGCCCTGCTGCAGGTGCCAGCGGATGACCGCCTGCGCCGGGGTCACTCCGTGGGCCTCGGCGGCGGCCCGCACGGCCGACTCGTCGAAGACCTGCCCCTGCGCCAGCGGGCTCCAGGCCTCGGTGGCGATGCCGTGCTTCTGGTTCGCCTCCACGACCTCGCGCTGCTGCAGGTAGGGGTGGATCTCGATCTGGTTGACCGCAGGGGTGCGGCCGCCCAGGGCCACGATCCGGTCCAGGTGCTCCTCCAGGTGGTTGGAGACGCCGATCGAGGTGGACAGGCCCGCCTCAGCGATGTCCTCCAGGCCCTCCCAGGCACGCAGGTACTGGTCGGTGGCCGGCGCGGGCCAGTGGGTCAGGTACAGGTCCACGCGGTCCAGGCCGAGCTTCTCCAGGGAGGTCTCCATGGCGGCCTTGGCCTCAGCGCGGCCGAAGTCCGAGACCCAGAGCTTGGTGGTCACGTAGAGCTCGTCACGCGGAATCCCCGAGGCGGCGATGGCGCGCCCGACGCCCTCCTCGTTGCCGTAGACGGCCGCGGTGTCGATGTGCCGGTAGCCGACCTCGAGGGCCTTTGAGACCACACGCTCAGCGTCCTCGGCGGGCACCTGCCAGACGCCGAAGCCGAACTGCGGGATCTCCGTGCCGTCGTTGAGTGTGACAGTGGGTACAGCAGTCATCGCTTCCTTCTCTCTCACGGGTACACAGGCGAGCGAGAGCGCTCACTCCAGGTGTGAACCACCAGGATGTCAGGTTCATTCCGGCAACCAGCCATTTGTCTCCGGTGGCGCAACAAAACGTCACGACGACGGCGCGCCCTCCAGCCAGGCGCCCCGCGTCATCACCGCGCGCACCTCCAGATCATCACCCAGGACCACGAGATCGGCGAGGGATCCCGCCGCGAGGGTGCCGACCTCCTCGAGCCCGACCATCTGCGCCGGGTGGGCCGTCGCGGCCTGGAGGACTTGGCCCAGGGGAAGCTGCGCGCGCTGCACGCTGTGCCGCACGGCGGCCGAGATCGTCAGCGTGGAGCCGGCGATCGAACCGAGCTCTCCGGAGGGCTCCACCACGCGGGCCTCGCCGTCGTCCACCTGAACCTCCAGGCTGCCCAGCCGGTACCGGCCGTCGTCGGCCGCCGCGGCGGACATGGCGTCCGAGACCAGCACGCACCGGTGAGGCTTCACCGTGAAGGCCAGCCGCTGCGCGGCCGGGTGGACGTGCACGCCGTCGGCGATGAGCTCCACCCACGCGTCCGGATCCTCCAGCAGCGCGGCGACCGGGCCGGGCGCCCGGTGATGCAGGGACGGCATCGCATTGAACAGATGGGTGCCCACACTGGCCCCGTGGGTCAGCGCCTCGCGGATCAGATCGTAGTCGGCGTCCGTGTGGCCCACGGCGGCGACGACGCCGGCATCGACGAGCCTGCGCACCGCCTCCAGGCCTCCGGGCAGCTCCGGGGCGAGAGTGACCATGCGGATCAGCCCGGTGGCGAGGAACTCGTCGAGCGCCTGCAGATCGGGCGCGCGCAGGTGCTCCTCATGATGGGCGCCGCGACGCCGGGCGTTCAGCCAGGGCCCCTCCAGGTGGACGCCGGCGATCTCGCCGGACTCCACCAGCTCCCGCAGCCCGGCCAACGAGTCGCGCATCACCGGGTAGGGGTCGGTGACCAGTGAGGCCAGCATGGTGGTGGTGCCGTGACGCAGGTGTGCCGCCCGGACCGTGCGGGCCGCCTCCGCGCCGTCGAGGAACGAGGCCCCTCCCCCGCCGTGGACATGGACGTCCACGAATCCCGGGGAGAGCACACCGTGCTCGATGCTGACATCTGCCGGTGCGGGCGGCTCCCCCGGACCCGACTCCACGATGCGCTCCCCCTGGAGGCGGAGCCACCAGGGGGACACATCGCCGGCGGGGGTCAGGGCCGCCGTCGCGTGGATCAGCGTCATCCGCGCTGCTCCGAGGCGGGGGTGGACTCGGCGTCCTCGTCCTCACGGCCGGGCGTCTTGAGGTTCCAGAGCCTGATCACCGCGCGGAACAGCACGTAGTAGATCACCGCGTAGCCCAATCCGATGGGGATCAGCAGCCAGGGGTCAGTACCGATGTTCCAGTTGAGCACGAAGTCGAAGAGACCGGCGGAGAAGCCGAAGCCCATCTTGATCTCCAGGAAGTTCACCAAGGCCATCGCCGTACCCGTGAGGAATGCGTGGATGACGTAGAGCGGGAACGCGACGAACATGAAGGCGAACTCGAGCGGCTCGGTGACACCGGTCAGGAAGGCGGTGAGGGCACCGGCGCCCATCAGACCACCGACGGCCTTCTTCTGCGACGGCCGAGCCGCGTGATAGATGGCGAGGGCGGCAGCCGGGAGGGCGAACATCATGATCGGGAAGAAGCCGGTCATGAAGGACCCGGCCGTGGGGTCTCCGCTGAGGAATCGGGCGATGTCACCGTGGACGACCGTGCCTTCGGCCGTCTCATAGGAACCCAGGATGAACCACGGCGGGTTGTTCAGGATGTGGTGCAGACCCAGCGGGATCAGCAGGCGGTTCATCATGCCGTAGACGAACCCACCGAGCACGGCGTTCGCCGCGACCCATTCACCCAGGGCCGTGATCCCGGCGTCGAAGAGCGGGTAGATGAAGCTCATCAGCACGGCGATGATGATCGCCGCCAGCGCGGTGATGATCGGCACGAAGCGCCGGCCGCCGAAGAACGCCAGGTACGGGGGCAGCTTGATGCGGTAGTAGCGCTGCCACAGCCAGGCCGCGACCAGACCGATGACGATGCCTCCGAGCACGTGGAAATTGATCAGGGCCTGCTCCTCACCCTCGGCCGGTGCGCCGAGCACCAGCGGCGACATCGCCTCAGTGACGGCGTCATAGACCAGGTACCCGATCAGGGCGGCGAGTGCGGTGGAGCCATCGGCCTTCTTGGCCATGCCGATGGCCACACCCAGGGCGAAGAGCAGCGGCAGGTGGGCGAACAGAGCGTCACCGGCACTTCCGACGACAGACGCGACCTGGTTCCAACCCAGTCCCTCCTCGCCGAGCAGGTCGGGCTGGCCGAGACGCAGCAGCAGAGCCGCTGCCGGCAGGGACGCGATGGGCAGCAGCAGGCTGCGGCCGAACTTCTGCACCGGCGCCAGGTTGATCTTGGGCATCGTGGATCTCTTCTTGGTCTCGGGGCCGCTGTCGGCGGTTTCGGGCGAACTCATCGGAGCGCTCCTTCCAGGGGCGAGTGAATCGGTGGTGGTGGGGTGGTTCTCTGTGAAGTCGGGCCGTTCAGGAGGACGACACGTCGTCCCGGCTGAGACTCATGTGGACCTGATAGCGGTCCCCGCGGTAGCGGGAGACCACATGCTCGGCCGGTCGGCCCGCCGCGTGGGAGACGCGACGGAAGACCAGCAGCGGGGTGGCCGGCTCGGCCTCCAGCATCCGTGCCGTCGGAGCGTCCGCCGCCTCACCCCACAGGGTCTGCTCGGCGGCGTCGATGAGGACGCCGTAGTCGGCGGAGAAGATGTCATAGAGGGACCCTGTGAGGTCCCGGCGGTCGAGATCCGGGAACAGGGAGGCCGGATACCATCCGGTCTCCACGGCGATGGGCTGCCCGTCGGCGCAGCGGACCCGGGTCAACGCCCAGGCCCGGCCACGCGATCCGGGGGTGTCCATCCCCAGCGAGGCGGCCGCCTCCGGAGGAGGTTCCACCGCCTCGCAGCTGATCAGCCGTGTGGTCGGGTGCAGCCCGCGGCGGCGCATGTCCTGGGTGAAGGACGCCAGGTGCAGCCGGCTCTCCAGCCGGGGCTGCACCACGAAGGTCCCCTTGCCGGGCACCCGCCGCAGCAGACCGTCCACGATCAGTGAGTCCACAGCCTTGCGGACGGTGGCGCGGGAGACCCCGTACTCGGTCATCAGCGTGCGTTCCGAGGGGATCATCTCCCCCGGCGTCAGCGACTCCGTGGCCAGGCGCGCGACGGCGGCGCTGAGCTGGATGTGCTTCGGCTCAGGACCATCGGTGATGCGCTGGTCCTGCCGCTGCTCGTCCTCCAGGGTCACGTGATCCACCTCTCGACAACTCGCTGCGTGATTGATACGGTCTGGTACGTACCAGTTGACTATGGCGTCGATCACAGGCGATGTCAAGGGCACCACCACACAGCCCGTCGGTCCTTCTCCCGAAAGCAGGAATCCATGTCCCTCCCGCAGGCACGGTCTACCCAGATGGCGCGAGAGATCGCCGAGCAGCCCGAGGCGCTGCGCGCCACCCTCGAGGCGCTGCTCCCGTCCCAGGGGCGTCTCAGCGAGCTGCTCTCCGGCCGACGCCACGTCCTCTTCGCCGCCCGCGGCACCAGCGACCACGCCGCCGTCTACGGCCGCTACCTGCTGGAGACCCAAGCCGGCCTCACCGGTGGACTGGCCTCCCCCAGCGTCGCCACGCATTACCGGTCCGACCTGGACCTCGCCGACTCCGTGCTCGTCAGCGCCTCGCAGTCCGGGCGCACGGAGGAGATCGTCGCCACCCAGCGCTGGGGCCGGGACCACGGTGCGGCCGCCGTCGCGCTGACCAACGGTGCCACCTCCCCGCTGGCGGCCGAGGCCGACGTCGCCCTGATCACCCGTGCCGGCGAGGAGCTCGCCGTCCCGGCGACCAAGTCCTACACCGCCCAGCTGGTCGGCATGGTGGTGCTCACCCTCGCCGCGCTGCGCCGGCGAGACCCGCAGGCCGCGGACGCCCTGGAAGAGCGGCTGCGTCACGTCCCCGAGGCCGTCGAGCGCCTGCTCGCCGCACGCGCCGGGGTGGACGCCGCCGTCGAGGTCCTCGCCTCCCACCGCACCACGGTGGCCACAGGTCGCGGCCTGCTCATGGGCACCGCCCTGGAGACCGCCCTGAAGATCGAAGAGACCTGCCTGCGCCCAGTGCGCGGGTACTCCTACGCGGATCTGCGCCACGGTCCCATCGCCGCCGTCGGTGAGGGCGTGGCCGCCGTCGTGCACGCCGCCGCGGACGGCCCGCTGAGCGAGCCGATGGTCCACCTGGCCCGCGACCTGCAGGAGCGCGGTGCCACCGTGATCGGCATCGGAGGAAACCCCGAGTTCCAGGCCGTCGCGGACGTCCACGTGCCCGGTGCCGACCTGCCGGAGACCCTTGCCCCGCTGGCCAACATCGTGCCCGCCCAGCTGATCGTCGAGGAGCTCTCCCGCACTCTGGGCCTCGACCCGGACGCGCCCCAGGGCCTGGCGAAGGTCACCCGCACCGACGCGTGACCTGCCCCGGCATCCCGCAGCTACACCCACCTCGACCGCACCACCCACACCCCTAGAGAAGGAGCCCCTCATGGCTGACCGTGCAGAGCAGATCCTGGCCGGACTCGGCGGATCCGAGAACATCATCGAGATCGAGCCGTGCATCACCCGGCTGCGCACCGAGGTCGAAGACGCCTCGCTCGTGGACGAGAAGGCCCTCAAGGCCGCAGGCGCCCACGGCGTGATGATCAGCGGCACCGTGGTGCAGGTGGTCGTCGGACCTGAGGCCGACACCATCGCCGAAGACATCGAGGACCTCCGGTGACCGCTGAGAGACCGGCAGTCTCACCGACGCGGGTGGCCGCCCCCTGCCCGGGGCGGGTCCTCCCCCTCAGTGAGGTGCCGGACCCGGTGTTCTCCTCCGCGATGGTCGGGCCCGGCATCGCCCTGGACCCGTCGCCGGAGGAGACCACCGTCTGCGCCCCGCTGGCCGGGAAGATCGTGAAGATCCACCCGCACGCCTTCGTGATCCAGGCCGAGTCCGGCGTCGGGGTGCTGGTCCACCTGGGCATCAACACGGTCCGACTCGAGGGTGAGGGCTTCGAAGTCCTGGCCGAGCAGGGCGCCACCGTACACCGCGGCGACCCCATGGTCCGCTGGACGCCCGGGGAGATCACCGGCGACGGGATCTCCACCGTCATCCCCGTGGTGGCGCTGGACCAGCCGGAGGATGCCGTGACGACGACGACGGCGGACCACGTCACCGCCGGAGACGACCTGCTGCAGATCTCCCGGTGACCTCACCGGCCCGCCGAGCCCGGGACGACGCCCTCATCCCTGGTCAGCGGGACGCTCCTGCCTTAGTCTGACTGCATCGACGACGTCGCGGAGCCAGCCTCCGCGGCGTCGTCACCTCCCGGTGCAGCTGCCGCCTGACACCGGCGGCACCCGCACCAGACGAGCAGCAGAGGAGCAGAGATGACACCGTCCCCCGAGGCCGCGGCGCGACGCGCCGTCGTCGGCCGTGCCCTGCTGATCCTGGCGGCCCTGGGTGCCGCCGGCGCCGCAGGTGCCGGCATCGCCCAGCTGGCCTCCGCCGCCGACGACCACCTGATCTACGACGCCTGGCGCGCCTTCGGCCTGGTGGTCTTCGCCGGACTGTTCGCCCTGGTGGCCTGGCGGCCGACCGCCTACCCCGGCGTGCTGGAGCTGGCCTTCCTGCACAAGCTCGGCCTGGCACTGGCCGCCTGGTCCCAGCTGGAGACGGCCGACGGCGCCTGGTTGACGCTCATCCTGGACGGTCTGCTCGCGGTGGGGCTGCTGGTGGCCTATGTGCTGCTGGGCTGCCACCGGGCCTGGAAGCGGGCCAAGCCCGCCGACGCCGTCGCGGACTCCCCGGCGGCGAGACTGGGGCGGAAGTCCTCCGGGACGTCCCCACGGAAGTCCTCGGGGACGGAGCCCGCAACGCTGGAGGCCACCAAGCCGATGCCCGACCCGAGCGGACGCGGCGACCGACCGACCTCCACCGGCAGCACCTCAGGATCCGGGACCTCCACCGGCCTGAACGCGGCCGACGGCGGCTCCGGCGGCACCCAGGGACCCAGTGACTCCCAGGGACCCAGTGACTCCCAGGGACCCGGGGGCATCCCCCGTCCGCCGCGCACCTCCCGCTGAGCGGCTCCCCTGCCCCTCCCTCCGGCCGAGTTGGTCTGGAGTTGTGGATACTCGAGTCGATCGAGTCGAGTATCCACAACTCCAGACCAACTCGGCGTAGGGGGGAGGTAGCCCGGCCGAGACAACGATGTCGGATTCCTGCTGGCGCCGACGGCGTCACCGGCGCATGCTGGTGACGTGACCACCTCACTGCTCCCCGACGCCGAGGCCTGCATCAAGGCCGTGCGCACCCGTGACGCCCGCTTCGACGGGCGGCTCTACGTGGGCGTGACCAGCACGGGGATCTACTGCCGACCCAGCTGCCCGGCTCCGCCGCCGAAGCGTGAGCATCTGACCTTCCACCCGACGGCCGCCGCGGCCCAGCGCGCCGGGTTCCGGGCCTGCCGCCGCTGCCGCCCGGAGGCCTCTCCCGGCTCCCCGGAGTGGAACATCCGCCAGGACACGACCGCCCGGGCGATGCGGCTGATCGCCGACGGCGAGGTGGACCGCACCGGCGTGGAAGGACTCGCCGCGTCCCTGGGATACAGCTCCCGGCAGGTGGAACGGGTGCTCCGCGCCGAGCTCGGGGCCGGGCCGATCGCCCTGGCACGGGCCCAGCGGGCCTCCACCGCGCGGACGCTCATCGAAGGCACCGCGCTGAGCTTCACCGAGATCGCCTTCGCCGCCGGGTTCTCCTCGGTGCGGTCCTTCAACGAGACGGTGCGCGCCGTGTTCGCCGCCTCCCCCAGCCAGCTGCGAGCCGCTCGCCGGAACGGACGATCCGTGGCCGTCGTCCGGCCGGGGCCGGCCGCTGACCGGGCACCCCAGGGCGACGGCGGCACCCCGCACCGGCTGAGGCTGCGACTCGCCTACCGGCCCCCGCTGCACGTGCCGAGTCTGTTCGGGCATCTCATCGCCACCGCCGTCCCCGGAGTGGAGACCTGGTCCCCGGCCTCTGGGACCTTCCATCGGGCACTGCGCCTGTCGCATGGCCTCGGGGTGGCCTCCCTGACCCCGGACGACGGCGAGCGCGGCCGGATCGACGCCGAGCTGCGGCTCACCGATCTGCGGGACCTGACCTCCGCGGTGCAGCGGTGCCGCCGTCTGCTGGATCTGGATGCGGATCCGGTCGGCATCGACGAGGCCATGAGCGCCGACCCGGTGCTCGCCGAGCTGGTGGCCAGCACCCCCGGCTGCCGCCTACCCGGCACCACCGACCCCGAGGAGCTGGCCTTCCGTGTGGTGCTGGGCCAGCAGGTCTCCACCACCGCCGCCGGTACGACGGGTGCCCGCCTCACCCGGGCCGTCGGCGACCCGCTGCCCGATGCCCTGCGTGTGCCCGACGGCCCCACGCATCTGTTCCCCACGGCCGAGGCCCTCGCCTCAGCGGAAGCCAACGCCCCCTCGGACGATGACGACGACGGCACGGCCCTGCAGGGAACGGCCTGGCCAGGTATGCCGGCGTCGCGCCGCGAGACCCTCCACGGGGTGGCGGATGCTCTGACCTCCGGGCGGCTGCGTCTCGATGTCGGCGCTCCCTGGGCGGAGGTCCGCCGCGAACTGGCCGCCCTGCGTGGGATCGGCCCGTGGAGCGTGGAGATGATCGCACTGCGCGGGCTGGGGGATCCGGACGCCTTCCCCGCCACCGACCTGGGAACCCGGCTGGCTGCGCAGGGACTGGGCCTGCCCGGTGACCCGCGCCCGCTGACCGCACGCGCCGAGGCCTGGCGGCCCTGGCGCTCCTATGCCACCGCCCTGCTGTGGGCGAGCAGCGACCACGCCGTCGCCCGCCTGCCGCAGCCCTCACCCCACACGAAGGAGACCAGCCCATGAGCCGGACGCCCACACAGGACGCAGAGGCTTCCCAGGCGACACAGAACACCCAGTCAGCACAGGGTGCGCGGTCGCACAGCATGATCGACTCCCCGGTGGGGCCGCTGGCGCTGGTGACCGACGGCGAGGCGCTGACCGGCGTCTTCATGGCCGAGCACCGTCATGCCGCCACGGATCGTCGGGGTGAGGCGGTGGCTCTCGGTGACGCCGCCGCCGTCGTGCGCCGCGCCGCCGAGCAGCTGGGCGAGTACTTCGTCGGCGACCGCCGGACCTTCGACCTGCCCCTGGCGCCGGAGGGCACCGCCTTCCAGCAGCGGGTGTGGGCGGCGCTGCAGGAGATCCCCTACGGGGAGACCTGGAGCTACGGACAGCTGGCCGCGCACCTGGGGAGCCCCGGCGCCTCGCGGGCGGTGGGGCTGGCCAACGGCCGCAATCCGATCTCCATCATCGTGCCCTGCCACCGGGTGATCGGCGCCGACGGCTCGATGACGGGCTACGGCGGCGGCGTTCCCCGGAAGGAGCATCTGCTGGCCCTGGAACGCGGGGAGCAGCCGCTGTTCCCCGCGACCGGGGGACCCGTGCCCAGCTGAGCGGCGCCGGAGGGCAGCCAGCTGGGCGCAGATCCCCCACAGCGACCGGCAGGACCAGGGCGGAGAAGATCAGGGTCAGGCCCAGCGGAACTCGACGCCGCCGCCGAGATCGTGGCGACGGGCATCGCGCTCGGCCTCCGCACGGAGCCGGTCACGGCGCCCTGCCGTGTGCCCTGCCGTGTGCCCTGCCGTGCGCCCTGCCGTGCGCCGTGAGGTCCGGCGTGAGGTCCGGCGACCCCGACCCTGGGGCGCCCGGGCGTCCGCCTTCGGGCTCACGGCCGGCCCGTCGCCCCTGCCATCGCCACCGTCGTGCCCGCTGCCGTCAGCACCGGTGTCGCCGTCACCATCGGCGTCTCCGCCGTCCTCGGCATGGCGCATCCTCTGCTCGGCGGCCTCCACCATCGACTGCCGCACCTGCGTCATGGACCAGACAACGGCCGCCCCCAACAGCGCGGCGGCCGCGACGAACACCGTCGGCAGGCCGAAATGCTCGCCGATGAACCCGCCCAGCACCGCACCCAGCGGCATCAGCCCGAAGCCGACCGTGGTGATCGCGCCGGTCATCCGGCCCAGCACCTCACCGCTGACCAGGCGCTGGAACAGCGTGAAGGCGATGACATTGCCGGTCATGTTGAGGAAGCCCTGCAGGAGACCGGCGAGCAGCAGGACGTCGAAGCGGGGAAAGAGCACCGGCAGCAGCATGATCGGCACCTGCGCCAGGAAGGCGCCGAGCATCAGCGGCACCTCGGGAGCGCGCCGCGTCATCCGCTCCACCAGGAAGGAGGCACTGACAGCACCCACCGCACTGGCCACGGCGAAGAACGGGTACTGCGCCTCGGTGAGCCCGATCGCCGACCCCTGCCCCACCGCCCAGAGGACGAACACGGACATGAACGCCGTGGAGGCGAGGTTGGCGGCGCAGGACATGATCACCAACGGCCGCAGCACCGGGTGACGCCACACCAGGCGCAGCCCCTCGAAGACCGCGCTCAGACCGGCATCCGACGGCGACCTCTCCCCCTCGGCGGGCTGCTTCAGCTCCTCTGCGGCCCGCGGCTCTTCGGCAGCCCGCGTCACCGCGGTGGCTCGCGGCTGACCGGTGCGGCCCGCACGGTAGTCGCCGCGCAGCCCGAGGGTGATCAGCAGCACCGCCGCCGCACAGACCGCCGCGGAGAAACCCAGGAGCCAGCCGGCGCCGAGCACCACGAGCAGCCCGGCCACGGGGCGACCGATGAAGTCGTTGAAGACCTGCTCGGCGGCCATGGTGCGCCCGTTGGCGGCAGCCAACCGGGAGCGGGGCGCCACCTGCGGGACCATAGTGCGCCCAGCCAGATCCGCGAAGACCTGGGTGAGTCCGTAGAGACCCATGAAGAGGATCAGCACCTCGATGCGCAGCGCCCCGGCCAGGGCGACCGCGATCAGGCCCACCAGGACGACGACCCGCAGGCTCAGGGCCACGATCCGGACCCGGCGGCGGTCGGAACGGTCGATCACCACCCCGGCGAACAGCCCGAACAGGAGCCAGGGCAGCCAGAACAGCGCCGAGAGCAGGGAGATCTCCTGCGGAGACCGGGTCAGCGAGACGGCGATCAGCGGGATCCCGGTCATCAGGACGCCGTCCGCGAGATTCGCCAGCGCCACACTGCCCAGATGGGCCTGGAATCGGCGGCCGAGAGGCTCAGCTCCGGAGGTGCTCCCCTGGCGGACGCCGTCGTCGGACGTCTGCTCCGTCGTGGTGGTGTGCGCCATGGTGATCATCTCCGTAGACTGGTGCCGAGAAAAGTTTGCAGAGATTTCTCTGCAACAACTTCTATGCAAAGGTATCTCTGCATATGAGCGAGCGCAAGACCCCCGGCCCGGAAAGTTCTGCCCACGCGCCCGAGAAGATGCCCGGCGAAGCCGACCTGCAGATGGACGCGAAGACCATGAAGGCCTTCGCCCATCCGCTGCGGATGGCGATGTACTCCTACCTGTCCGACCAGGGCTCGGCCACCGCCACCCAGTTGGCCAAGCATCTGGACGAGAGCACCGGGCAGACCAGTTATCACCTGCGACAGCTGGAGAAGCACGGCCTGGTGGAGGAGGATCCGGAGCGCGGCACCGGCCGCGAGCGGTGGTGGAAGCCCTCCGGGTTCAGCCTGCGGGCCGAGCTGGTCCGCAACGACCCGCACCAGATGCCGGTGGCTCAGACCGTCATCCAACACCAGATGCAGGAGCGCCTCCAGACCCTGCGCCGGTGGATGACCCACATCGAGGAGGAGCCGCAGCACTGGATCGAGGCCTCCGTGGACTCGAGCTCGACGGCGACGATGACAGCGGAGGAGATGCGCGCGATGCGCGACGAGCTGATGGCGGTCATCGAACGCCACACCGACGCCGCCTCCGAGCGGGTGAAGACCTCAGGTCCGGGCAACGACGACCGCCGCGCCCGCGTCTATCTCAGCGTGCTGCCGCTGCCCTCACCCGAGGCCTGAGGCCGTCACACGCCCAGCCGGCGGCGCAGCTCCCGAGCATGGCGGCGGGAGACCTCCACCCGGCTGCGCTGGCGGTCGTTCATCACCAGCACCAGCGCACCACGGAAGTCCGGGACGAGCTCGCGCACATAGCGCAGGTTCACCAGATACGAGCGGTGGACGCGGAAGAAGTGACCCTGCAGGCGACGCTCGAGCTCATTCAGCGAGAAGGAGACCAACACCCGTTCATCGCCGAGCTTCAGCGAGGAGTACCCCCGGGCCGCGGAGGCATAGACGATGGAGTCCCCGTCCACCAGCATGGTCCGACCGTCCTTCTGCACGGGGATCCTCACCAGCGGCTCCGGCTCGGCAGCCCGCGGGCGGACCGCCTGGCGCTCAGCGTCGGCCGCGGCAGGGACGCCGTCGTCGTGGCGCGCTCCCGGCTCGGCACGCTCCCCTCCCGAGGAGAGCGCACGCTCCACGGCCCGCTGGAGACGCTCGGCGTCGAAGGGTTTGACCAGATAGTCGGCGGCGGCGAGATCGAAGGCCTCGACGGCGTGGTCCGGGTAGGCGGTGGTGAAGATGACCTGCGGCCGATGCGGCATCTCCCGGAGCTGTTCGGCGATCTCCAGCCCGGAGAGCCCGGGCATCCGGATGTCCAGGAACACGAGGTCGTAGTCCAGGGAGTTCAGCAGCACCAGCGCCTCTTCCCCGTTGGTGGCCTCCCCGACCACCTGCACGCGCCCGACCTCCTCGAGGAGATAGCGCAGCTCCTCGCGGGCGGGGGCCTCGTCATCCACGATCAGCGCGCGGGGCATCATCCGTTCAGTATAGAGCTGGCATCCAGGGTTCCATGACGGGCGTCACAGCGCGGATCCCGCCCCGACCCGCACTCACAGATCCAGACGGCCGCCCGTCCTGCGATACACCCAGACCACGAGCACGGCGTCCACGATCAGCCACGTCACCCATGAGACCGCCATGTACCCCCAGTAGCCGCTGGCCGACGCCGAGGAGAGGGGCTCCATGAAGTTGTACTGCACCATCTGGAAGAGGTTGTTGAACAGGGCGTGGGCGAACACTGCGGGCCAGACGCTGCCGGAGAGATACCGCAGAGCGCTGACGAGGACGGCCGCCAGCAGCAGATCGATGGTCTTGGAGACGACGTCGCGCCCGTCGAGCTCCCCGGCGTGGGCGAGCGCTGCGAGGAGCGGCAGATGCCACAGCGCCCACAGGCCGCCGATGAGGGCGGTGGTCGCCGCGAATCCGTGCCGGCTCAGCAACGACGTGAGGTATCCCCGCCATGCCAGCTCCTCCCCCGCCACGGGGATCATGAACACGACCGCCACCGGCAGCGTCAGCAGCGCGGCCAACGCCGCGCCCTCCACCCAGCGCAGCTCGATCATGCCGGCCGCCCCTGAGGCGAGGAGCGGGACGACAGCGGTGATCACCAGAGCGATGAGAGCCACGAGCGACATCGCGAGGATCGAGCCGCTTCTGCCGCGCAGGGTCGCCCCGGAGGCGGCCCAGAGCCTCCACGGGGCCTCCCCCGCCTCGCCCCCTGGGGCCTGCCGAACCCGGGATCGATGGACGGCATGGAGGACCAGGATCGCCAGGAACGGCACCCATTGGAACACCGGAGTGAGCACGGTGAGATAGGCCGGATCCGCCCCGGCGTAGACAGGCATGGTCGCCAGCACCACTGCGGCCATGACGAGGACCGCGAAGGCAAGGACGAACGGCGTGGCCCTCGGGCGCCCGGCCGCCAGTTTTGTACGCTGTACAGACTCCATGATGGTCACGATAGAGGTGCCGCAGTGACGCGAACAAGTGGGAGGGCCCGGAAACCTGGCCCACGAGGCGATCTGTCGGTCCCGCTGGTGCTCGCCGCCGCGACCGCGGTGCTCGAGCGGGACGGGATGGACGCCTTCAGCCTCCGGGGCGTCGCCCGCGAGCTCGGCGTGGCCCCGAATGCGCTCTACACCTACGCACGGTCACGCGATGCGCTCCTCGAAGAGGTCGCGGACGCGGCGCTGGAGCACCTGGATCTCACACTCCTGTCCCCCGACGGCGCCAGCCCGAGCCCGGGCACGCCGCGAGCCGACCCAGACGAGGACCAGGAGGCGGCACGACGGCGCGTGGTCGACTTCGCGGCCCACGTGCTGGCGGAGTTCCGTGCGCATCCGGCGATCGCGCGTGTGCTGTTCGACCGCCCGATCGGCGGCCCGGGGGCCTACCGGCTCAACGAGGCGCTGATCGGCGCGATCCACAGGTGCGGCCCGAGCGTGCCGGTTTCCGCCCGCATCGCCTACGCCCTGACAGCCCTGGTCTTCGGCCACGCGATCATCGAGGTCACCGATGATGCCCGCACCCGCTGGCCGCCCCTACCTGATCCGGCCACGAGTCCGCTGAGCGTCGCCGGCGCCGAACCGGTCCCGGAGATCGAGGACGTCTTCCGCTGGTCCGTGGAGAACCTGCTGATCGGATGCGGCTGCTGACCGCGCCCCGGCCCGGACACGGCGTCAGAGCCGGCCTGGAGCCGCGCGGGCGCCCGTCACGTCATCGGCACACGCAGGTCCACCACGGTGCCGCCGCTGCGCGGAGTGGAGATGGAGAGGTCATAGCGGTCCCCGAACAGGGACTCCAGCCGCTCGGTGATGTTCGTCAGCCCCACTCCTGCGTGGCCGACGGCGTCCACCCCGGTCAGCACGCTGTCCTCATGGTCGCCCACATCCTGGTCCCCGCTGAGCAGCTTCGCCAGCACCTCGGCATCCATGCCGACGCCGTCGTCGGAGACCCGGATATGGGTGGTGCGGGTCAGCGGGTCCACCCGGGCCCGCAGCCGCACTGTGCCGCCCTCCTTCTTGTCCGCGATGCCGTGCTTGACCGCGTTCTCCACCAGCGGCTGGATGGTCAGCACCGGCACCCGGGAGGTCAGCACCTGCGGGTCGATGTCGTAGCGGACCTGCAGCCTGTCCCCGAAGCGGGCCTGTTCCAGGGACAGGTAGGTGCGCACGAAGTAGTACTCCTGGGCGAACTCGGCGAAGTGCCCCTCCTGGCGGACCGCGTAGCGGAAGAACTCGGAGAGCCGCAGCAGCAGCTCGCGGGCCTCCTCCGGCCGGGTGCGCGCCTTTGAGGCGATGGTGTTGAGGATGTTGAACAGGAAGTGCGGATTGATCTGAGCCCGGAGGGCGTCCAGCCGAGCGTGGGTGGCCAGGCGGCGCTCCCGGTCCAGCTCGGCGAGCTCCAGGTGCAGGGACAGCATGGTGGCCATGTCCTCCACCAGCTGTTTGGGCGGGATCTCGGTGCGCGCCTGGAACACCCCCAGGGAGCCCACCACCCGCGAGCCGATGGCCAGCGGTGCGATCACCGCGGAGCGCAGCGCACAGTCCGGGACCTTGCAGCCCAGCCCGGCCGCGTCCCGCACCACCACGGTGCGGCCCTTCTCGATGGCACGCACCGCCGCGCGGGTCTGCATCTCCCCGCCCACCCGGTGGTGGTCCGCCCCCGGCCCCACGAAGGCGAGGATGTCCTCCCGGTCCGTGATCGCGATGGCGTCCCCGGAGAGCATGGGACGCAGCAGCTCGGCGGTGCGGCGGGCCGCGTCCGGGGTGAGCCCGGAGCGCAGCGGCACCGAGCGTCCTGCAGCCGCCAGGTCCCGCACTCCGCGGGCCGCCTCGAGCCGGTCCCGCTCATCCCGGGGCGGGATGCGGCCGCCCACGCTGCCGCCCACTCGGCCGCCGCGGCGACCACGGGGCCCGCGCAGCGCCGACGGGTAGCCCAGCACGACGGCGAGCGTGAGCACCGTGCCGGCGCCGATGGTCGGCAGGATCGCCAACGGCGGATGCACCAGCACCTGGGTCACCAGGTACACCAGGGTCCAGATGGCCACCACTGCCCCGGCCAGGATGAGGCTACCGCGCATCGTTCCTCCTTCTGCCCGGCCGCGGCAGGCGGGTTCGACGGCGGCCGGCGGCGTCGTGCCGCTCCGCCCGCCGGGCGGCGATGGTCAGCCGGGCGAGCCGCTCGGCCTGCCGGTCCGCCGCGGTGCCGTGCATGATCCTCCAGGCCTGTTCGACGTCGTCGGGCGGTGTGGTGCGCAGGGAGACCACGACGGCGACGACGCCGGCCACCGGGGCGGCCACCAGAGTGGGGGCCACCAGCAGCTCCCGCCACCAGGCCGGCTCCAGCAGGCTTCCGGCGGTGAACATGACCACCGCGAGCGCCCCGCCGGTGAGCATCCCGGCCACCGCACCCCGGGCGCTCAGACGGCGCCACCAGATGGCCAGCACGATCACCGGGGTCAGCGCGGAGCCGGCGACGGCGAACGCCCAGGTGACCATGGTGGCCACCAGGGACGGCATGGCGGGGGTGAACGCGTCGGGCCGCAGGGCGATGGCCAGGGCGGCGGCGGTGGCGGCGGCCACCAGGGTGGTGAGCCGGCCCGCCCACACCGCCTGACGCTGGGTGGCATGCGGGTTGATGTGGCGTTCGTAGACGTCATGGCCCCAGGTGGCGGCGGAGGCGAGCAGCAGCCCGGCCACGGTGGACATCGCGGCGATCAGCGCGGCGGCGGCCACCAGCCCGAGCCCGGATTCGCCGCCGTAGATGCGCCCCAGCACCGGCAGGGCGTGCTCGGGGATGCGCAGCACCCCGTCGATGGTGAGCGGCTCCAGCCAGGGGTGGTCGGCCACGGCGGCGGGGATGATGTCCCGCGCGGCGGTGCCCAGCATGACCGCCAGCGCGTAGAAGGCGCCGATGAGCATCAGCACCCAGACCGTGGTGGTGCGGGCGGCCCGCCCGGTGGGGGCGGTGAAGTAGCGGTTCATCACATGGGGCAGCCCGGCGGTGCCGAGCCCCAGGGTGACCACCAGCGCCACCTGGCCCAGCTGCCCGTAGCGGGCGCCGGGCTCGCCGAACACGGCGGCCTCGCCGTCGTCGATGTGGTTGGTCTCGGGCTGCAGCTCCCAGCCCTGGGCGCCTTCGGCGGGGTTGCTCAGCGGCTCCTGGCTGAGCTGCTCCACTGCCTGCCCGTAGCGGAAGCCGTCCCCGGTGACCACCAGCGCCAGCCAGATGAGCGCGGTGAGCAGCAGCAGGAACTGGACGGCCTGGTTCCAGGTGGTGCCGCGCATCCCCCCGAAGGCCACGACGACGGCGATCACGGCGGTGGAGAGCAGCACCCCGGTGGCGTAGGGGCTCAGTCCCATCACGCCGTGGCCGACCAGCAGCTCCCAGGTGATGCCGCCGCCCACGGACTGCGGGATCAGGTAGAAGAGGATCACCAGCTGCACGATCCCCACGGCGGAGAGCCGGACCGCGTCGGACCCGAGCCGCCGGCCCAGGAAGTCAGCCAGGGAGAATTCGCCGAAGCGGCGCAGCGGGGCGGCCACCAGCAGCAGCACCGGCACGAACCCTGCGGCGAAGCCGACGGCGTACCAGGCGCCGTCGAGCCCGGAGACGTAGACCGCAGCAGCGACCCCGAGGAAGGAGGCCGCGGAGAGGTAGTCCCCGCAGATGGCCCAGGAGTTGGTGACGACTCCGACGCGCTGCCCGGCCAGGTAGAAGTCCACCGTGGAGGAATGCCGCGGGCGGGTGATGAAGGAGACCCCGAGGACGATGACCAGCACGGCGGTCAGCGTGATGATGGAGGCGGCGGTCATCGGCCGGCCTCCCGGTCGTCGTGACCGTCCTGCGGGTCGTCGGCGTCGGCGTCGGCATCGGCATCGGCATCGGCATCGGCATCGGGATCATGGAACGGCGATTCGGGCGGGACTGCGGCGTCGAGCAGGATGCGGCCGTCGTCGTCGTGCCGATCGTGCGGCTGCCTGCGGGCCTCCCTCGTGGTATTTTCCGCAGGCTCGTCGAGGACATGCTCCGTTCCGACCCCGGCATGGCCCAGCATGCGGGACTCCACCGAGGAGCTGAGAGTCGCGGCGGCGATGCCGATGACGGCGAAGACCACGTAGAGGCCGACGCCGGCAGTGAGGAAGCCGGGGCTGAGATGGCCGACCAGCTGGGCCTCGGACCACCAGTCCAGGGTCATGGTCAGCACCGGGAAAGCGGCCACCAGCAGCAGGAACACCACGAAATAGGTGGCTGCGATACGGCGCAGCGTGCGGAAGACGGCGTCGACCTCGGCCGGAGTGTCTCTGACCTCCGGGGAATCGCCCCAGGAGTCCCCGAACCCCCGCAGCCCCAGGTCATCGCGTCTCATGCCGCCAGTCTAGGCAGGCGCCCGGACCCTCCGGAGCGGCAGCGAGGCAACCCGGCCGACGGAGCGCTCATGCTGCGGGCCGGGCCCTCCACAGGCGCACGGCCACCCGGATCAGGACGACCGCGCCGCCGGCGGCGAGGATGAGCCCCATGCCGGGCAGCAGTCCGCCCCAGGAACCGGTCTGTGCGGACAGCTGGATCAGCCGGACCGTCTGCGCTCCGACAATCAGGGCCACCAGCGCCCCGGGGATGATCGCATGCGCGATCGCCAGGCCCCGCTTGGGGACGAACCCTCCGGCGAAGGCCAGGAAGCCGACGGCGAGAGTGACCACACCCGGCCCGTCGGTGCCGCGCAGCGCGAAGCTCTCCCCCGCGATCGGGATGACGACCCACGGCAGGAACGCGGAGATGATGAGCATCAGGCCGCCGAGGATCATGGCGGAGCTGCCGGCGTGGAACACGCCCCAGCCGGTGGCACGGCCCGCCTTGATGCGGGCGGTGATGCCGCCGAAGATGCCTCTCTCTGATCCGCCGGAGCCTCCGGCCCCTGCGGGCGAGCCCGTCGTGCTGCTGCCCATCGCTGCGCCGTTCGCCGTCGTCGTCATGCCCCGATTCTACGAGTGACCAGGGTCACAGGGGCCACCCCGTCCGGCGAATGACCGCCGGACGGCAGTCAACAGTCCACGAACGGCAGGTTCCGCGCCGCGAGCGGTCACCGACACCCCGCACCGACCGCTCGCAGACCCATACCCGCCGCTGGCGAACACAGGGGCGCCGTCTGCGGAGCATCGCTTGTGAGCTGACTCACAGTGGGGTTTCTTGGTCTCATGACCTGCGCCGCCCGAGTGTGGCGCGCAGCCGTCCTGGGCAGCACCGCACAGGATCACTCCGCATTGGAAGGGAAGGGAGCCTCCCATGGCCGACACGGCATATGAGAGCACCTCCGGCGGCGCTCAGCCAGAACAGGACAACTCCTGGCGTGAGCGCTACTGGAAGAAGAATCTGCGCCTGATGATCGTCCTGCTGGCGATCTGGTTCACCGTCTCGTTCGGCTTCGGCGTGCTGCTGATCGAGCCGCTGAACGCCATCGAGATCCTGGGCTTCCCGCTCGGGCTCTGGTTCGCCCAGCAGGGATCCATCTACACGTTCGTGATCCTCATCCTGGTCTACGCACTGTGGATGGACCGGATCGACGACGAGTTCGGCGTCTCGGAGCGCAACGGGGACGGTGAGCGAGCATGAGCGACATCCAGTTCTGGACCTTCTTCTTCATCATCCTGACCTTCGGGCTCTACATCTTCATCGCCTGGCGCTCGCGGGTGAAGGAGACCAAGGAGTTCTACGTCGCCTCCCAGGGCGTGCCGACCATCGCCAACGGTGCGGCGGTCGCCGCCGACTGGATGTCAGCCGCCTCCTTCATCGGCATGGCCGGCCTGATCGCCTTCCTGGGCTCGGACGGCTCGGTCTACCTGATGGGCTGGACCGGCGGCTACGTGCTGCTGGCCCTGCTGCTGGCCCCCTACCTGCGCAAATGGGGCAAGTTCACCGTCCCGGAGTTCGTGGGCGACCGCTACTCCGAGTCGGTGCGCATCGTCGCCGCCGTCGCAGCCATCGTGGTGTCCTTCACCTACGTGGTCGGCCAGATGAACGGCGGCGGCATCGTCTTCAGCCGCTTCCTGGGGCTCAACCTCACCTGGGGCGTCATCGTCGCCGCCGCGATCATCTTCTTCTACGCGGTGCTCGGCGGCATGAAGGGCATCACCTACACCCAGGTGGCGCAGTACACCGTGCTGATCATCGCCTACCTGATCCCCGCCGTCGCGGTGGCCCAGCAGACCACCGGCATCCCGGTGCCGCAGATCTCCTACGGGAAGATCCTCGCCGAGCTGGACGCGCTGAGCACGGAGTTCGGCCTGCATGAGTTCACCCAGGCGTTCGCCGGACGCGACGGCGGCCAGATCGACGTGTTCCTGGTGACCGCCTCGCTGATGCTCGGCACCGCAGGCCTGCCGCACGTGATCATCCGGTTCTACACCACCAAGACCGTCCGCGGCGCCCGGTACTCGGCCTTCTGGGCCCTCTTCTTCATCTCCCTGCTGTACCTCACCGCTCCCGCGGTGGGCGCGTTCACCAAGCTGAACCTGCTGCAGGGCGTGCAGGGCGCCACGGTGGATCAGCTGCCGGCCTGGATCGAGACCTGGGGCGCCACCGGCCTGGTGAGCGTCGCCGAGGGCGTCGACACCATCGAGACGGTGTCCAACAACGCCGCCTCCGGTGCGGATCTGATCGTCAACAACGACATCCTGGTGCTCGCCTCTCCGGAGATCGGCGGCCTGCCCGCCCCGATCATCGGCCTGATGGCGGCCGGCGGCATGGCGGCGGCCATGTCCACCGCGGCCGGGCTGCTGCTGGTCATCTCCTCGGCCGCCTCTCACGACCTCTACTTCCGGGTCTTCAAGAAGGAGGGCGCCTCCGAGAGCCAGCAGATGCTGGTGGGACGTGTGGCGATGGCCGCGGCGATCGTCATCGCGATCTTCGCCGGCATCAACCCGCCAGCGTTCGTGGCCCAGGTGGTGGCGTTCGCCTTCGGACTGGCGGCCTCCACGTTCTTCCCGATCCTGATCCTCGGGATCTTCTGGAAGCGCGCCAACGGAGTCGGCGCCACCGCCGGCATGCTGACCGGTCTGGTCTTCACCGCTACGTACATGATCTACACGCTGGAGGTGTTCGGCACCGGATCCAACGACCACATCCTGGGCATCAGCCCCGAGGGCATCGGTGCCGTCGGCGCCCTGGTCAACTTCATCGTCACCATCGTGGTGTCGAAGCTGACCGCCCCGCCGTCGCACGAGGTGCAGGAGATGGTCGAGTCCATCCGCTACCCGCAGCAGCGGAAGGTGGGCGCAGACGTCTGACGCTCCGGGTATCGGGCTCAGCCATCCCCTTGCCTGAGCCGCACATCCGGACGGTGGCGGCCCCGTTCGCGAGGTTCCTTCGAGACCTCCGGACGGGGCCGTCGTCGTGAGTTATGGGGTCCGGCCCACCTCACACCAACCCACCCCACCTCACACCAACCCACCCCGCCCCGCCGAGTTGGTCTGGAGTTGCGGGTATTCGACTCGATCGAGTCGAGTACCCACAACTCCAGACCAGCTCACGCCGGGGCGATGGTGTTCTCCCGCACCCAGCCCAGGTAGCCCGGGGAGCCGTCGAGGATCGGCTGGACGATCAGCTCGGGCTCCTCGTACGGGTGGTCCCTGGTCAGCAGTTCCTTGATCCCTGGGACGGCCGCGGCGGTGGTCTTCACCGTGAGCAGCTGCTCGGGGTCATCATGCACCTCGCCCTTCCAGCGATAGAAGCTGCGGACGGCGCTGACCTGCACGCAGGCGCCGAGGCCGGCGTCGAGAAGCACGGCGGCCAGGCGTTCGGCCTGCGGCTCATCCTCCACGGTGGTCTGGACGGACACGAACTCTGCGGCGGTGGGCTGGACATCGTCACACATGGCTCCAGTGTGCCGCACACCCCGCCGGTGACGTGGTCTGAAGTATGCGAAACTCGACTCGATCGAGCCGAGTACCCGAAACTCCGGACCAACTCGGCCCCAACGGACAGCCTGAGCCCGGGGGACGCCCTCAGTCCAGGTGCTTGGCGGTGGTGTCCGGGGCCAGGCGCAGCATCACGACGACGGCGGCCGCCACGCCCACCAGGCAGACGGTGAAGGCCCCCGCCAGCCCCAGCCAGGGCTGCAGCCAGCCCACGAAGAGCAGGGGCCCCACGCCCGCGCCGATGCGGGAGACCGTGGAGGCCCAGCCGAAGCCCGAGCCGCGCATCTCCGTGGGGTACAGCTCGGAGACGTAGGTGTAGAGCACCGGGATGGCGATCTGGATGATCAGCCCGAAGCCGAGCACCATGACCAGCACCAGGGACTGGACGTCCATGACCAGCGCGAGCCCCACCAGCAGGGCGGTGGCGACCGGGGCGCTGACCGCCAGCAGCGCCTTGCGGCCCGTGGCCTCCACCAGCACGGTGGAGATCAGCACCCCCACGAGCCCGACGCCGGCCATGCCGGCCGAGGTGATGAACGCACGGGACTGCTCGTAGCCGGCCTCGATGAGGAAGTGCGGCATCCACTGCAGGGCGATGTAGTAGACGGTCATCACCGCCAGGAACATCACCCACGCGACCGTGGTGATCCGCCAGCTGTGCGCCCACACTCGACGCAGCTGCACCACCAGGGAGCCGAGGGTCAGGCTGGAGGACTCCGTGCCCGGGATCAGCACGTACTCCCGCGGGGCCGCCCCGGTGCGGGCCACCATGCCGTCGATGATCCGCCGGGCTTCCTCGGTCCGGCCTTGTCGGATCAGATACATGGGGGATTCGGGGACGAAGAGCCGTACGGCGAAGACCAGCAGGGCGGGGAGGATCATGGCCAGAAGCGGCAGCCGCCAGTCGCCCCAGACGCCGACCAGCAGAGCGGAGACGAACCCGGCCAGCGCCGCCCCGATGGGCCACCAGCCGTCCATGGCGGTCAGCACCCGGCCCCGATGCTTGGCAGGGGTGAACTCGCCGACCAGGGCGTAGTCCACCGGCACGCATCCGCCCAGGCCGATGCCGGCCAGGAAGCGGAAGAGCACGAACCAGCTGAGGTCGTTGGTCATGGCCCCGGCGATGGTGAAGATCGAGAAGATCAGCAGCGTCCAGGCGAAGGCCTGCTTGCGGCCGATGCGGTCCGCGATGGTGCCCCACATGACTGCGCCGACCGCCATGCCGATGAGGTTGGCGGTCCCGATCCACGCGGCCTGGGAGGGCGTGAGTCCCCATTCCTCGCTGAGCAGCGGGATGAGGATGCCGTTGAGGGAGACGTCCCAGGCGTCGAACATGAAGCCGAGGCCGCCGATGAGGAAGATCCGGCCCTGAGTGTTCCAGCGCCACGGCAGGGACTGGACGATCATCTCCCCGGTGGGGCGGGCGTCACGGGGTGCGGTGGTGGTGTTCTGAGGCACGAGCACTGAGTGTAGAGCAGACGACGGCGGCCCCGGAGTCCATGGCCGAGCCGCCCTCATCGGACGTCATCTCGGCGTGGACTCTCGGGGCCGCCGTCGTCGTGCTGCTTCTGGGACGCGGGACCGACGAGCTCCGCAGAAGGGGCGTCAGTCCGTGGCGATCACTCCCAGGTGATCTCGAGCTCCTCGGCGGTCATGTCGACCACCGGGTCGCCCAGCCAGCGCGGGTCGCCGGTCCACAGCTCGTAGAGGTCGGTGCTGCCGCCTGAGCGTCCCTCGTACTCCACGTCGACGGTGATGCTCACATAGTCGGATCCCACCAGGTTCGGGTTGCTCCAGTCGAGCCGCGGCTCGATGTTCTGCAGGGCCTGCTGGTCGGAGGTCGACATCGAGCGCTCGATGGAGCCTTCGATGACTTCGGCGCCGGAGACCTCGTCGGGCATGTCCAGCCCGCAGCCGGCCTCCTTCTCATTGGAGGCCACGCAGTCCTCCACCTCGGTGATGATCAGGTCCCGCCAGGTGTCCTCAGCCTCTTCGGTCAGCGCCGGAGTCAGGTCCGCCGTGGAGACGTAGGTGTCGGTGGCGTGGACGACGCTGTCGCCGTCGAACATGAAGTTCTCGTGGGCGATGTCCAGCTCATAGGCCGCACCGAAGAACACGTAGGTGTCGGAGGTGGTGAACTCGACGCCATTGAGCGTGACGTCCAGGGAGCCCGCCGAGGGTTCGCTGATGCTGATCGCACCGTCGAGGAACCAGGAGTCGCCCTCGTCATCGGTGGAGGTCCAGAAGCGGTGGGTCACGGACTCCTCACCCAGGGTGAAGGAGGCGGTGACCTCCTCGCTGAACGCGTAGTCGCCCACCTCCACCTCGTTGACCGAGATCTCGGAGATCGGCGCGAGCTCCACCGAGACGTCCAGGACCTCCTGGGTCATATGCGTGGTGTCGGAGGGCGCGTCGATGAGCGAGAGCGCGCCCTCGGCGTCTCCCTCCGCGAGCGCAGTCAGATACGCCTCGACTGCTCCGTGCGGTGTGGAGTCTGCGCCCGGCTCGACGCTCGACTCACCCTCGCCCTCGCCACCGTTCTCGCCGCCGTTCTCCGCCTCGGCATCTCCTCCGCCGCGGCCGAGCACGAGGAACAGCACCACGGCGATGACGATGATCAGCAGCGCCGCCCCGCCGATCAGTCCGAAGATCAGGCCCTTGCCCGGCCCCTTGCCGGAGCCGTCGGGGCCGCCCGGGCCTCCGGGCTGGCCAGGTCCACCAGGGCCGCCGGGACCACCGGGACCTGCTGCTCCGCCGGCGCCATAGCCGGCCTGCCCGTACTGGTCACCATACTGCTGGCCGCCGTAGCCCTGCTGCCCGTAGCCTGGCTGGCCCTGCTGGCCGTACCCGGGTTGGCCCTGCTGGCCATATCCGGGCTGCCCCTGCTGGCCGTAGCCGGGCTGGGCGCCATAGCCTCCCGCTGCCTGCGGGCTGGTTGCGCCCGGCTGCCGAGGGTCGGGCTGGCCCTGCTGGGGGTCCTGCCCCGGCTGCCAGCCGCCTTGCTGTCCGTATGGGTTGTTCTCCGACATGAGTCGCCCCTCTGTCAGTCAGTCGATGCTGACTCCGGTCCTGATCACAGTGCGGTGGATGGGTCCACGTGCCGGAGTCCAGACCCGAAGGGCTGACCTCGATGCAGGCGCGAACCATCGCGGAACACACTGGTCCCGCACTCTCCCTCGGGCGCAACCCTACCTTCATCATGTAGCGGGTTCCGCATGGTGACAGTCATGCAGACGGAATGTTGTGAAGTCGTGACGTACGTGTCAGGGCGGCACGCATAGCCGCCCTGTCGGCGTCGTTCTGGTCCTGTGCCGACGCCGAGGGACGCTCTGCTGCGCTGCGGTCAGTCCAGGGTGCCCGCACGGAAGGAGCGGGCGGAGACCTCCAGCTCCTCGGCGGTGCGGATCAGCTGGTCCGCCCGGGCGGTCATGCGACGGGCGACGTCCTGGGAGGTGCCCTCATGGTTGTCCGCCCAGAGGGCCTCCCCGCGGGCGATGACCCGGCAGAAGGCGGCGGCCCGGTCGAAGGCGACGTCGATGTCCCCGGTATACATGCCCGCCAGGACCATGTCCGCCAGCTTGGTCATCTCATCGGACGTGGGCGGCTCGGGCACGCCCGCGATCGCAGCGGTGGTGGTGCCGTCCCCACGGCCGGTGCGGTAGTACTCGGCCAATCGGCGGGGGTTCTCCTGGACGGCGGCGCGGATGGCGTAGATCCGCCACAGGCTGCCTGCCAACGAATGGGCCGGGGAATCAGCCCACAGCTCCGCGATGGCCTCGATGCCCTCCGTCTCGGCGAGCCTGATGAAGCGTTCGGTGATCTCCGGATCGTCCGAGTCCCGGCCGTGGTACACCAAGGCGTGGGCGGTGTCGTGGGCGGCCTGCGAGATCGTCGCCGGGTCGGCGCCGCCCTCCTGCTCGTCGAACACCGCGGGCTCGGTCATCTTCGGTCGGCGATGGCGGGCTGTGCTGCTCATCACGTCTCCTTCCGGTGGGGGCAATTATGCCGTGAATCGTCGCTGGTCACCAGGGTGTCAGCAACATGTCCGGCAGGAGCGCGATTCCTGGGCGAGAGAAGTCCCACAGGGCCTCGGAGCGAGGCAGGCGGCTCGTCGCCTGAGCTCCTCGGGACGGCGACGACGCCGGCACCCGCCTCCGACCGCCCGGAGTGATGGGCTACGATGGAAGTCGTCCTCGAGCCGCCACGAGGTGCGCCCCGCGGTGCTCCGAGGACCGCATCGCGGGCCTTTAGCTCAGTTGGTAGAGCATCGGACTTTTAATCCGCTGGTCGCGGGTTCGAGCCCCGCAGGGCCCACCATTGAAACCCCTGGTCAGAGCGCCGACACAGCCGGCTCCCCCTCGGACCTCGATCGGCTGCCGCCGTCGCCCGGGTCTCATCCCCGTGCGGCCTGGGCCCTGCCCCGCACGGGATAGCGCAGATGCAGCACGCCTTCGCCTGCGATGACGACGTCAGGATCCTCGAGCAGCAGCGGACCGTCGCTGAAAGACCCGAAGAAGGGCTTGCCTCGGCCGAAGATGACGGGCACCAGGTCCATCGCCACGTAGTCCACCAGCCCCAGCTCCAGAGCTTGCCCACCCATATTGCCGGAGGCGATCCCGATCTCGCCCTCGCCGGCGAGCTCCTGGGCCAGCGCAACGCCGTCCTGGACGGATCCCACGAAATGGAACGGCGCCTCGGGATGCCAACCGTCGGGCTTGGGGCGATGCGAGACGACCACGACATGGTCGCTGGCGGGAGCGTGCCCCTCCCAGCCATTCGTGATGTCGAACAGGTGCCGTCCGATGACCCCCACTGTCTGCCGGCCCCACATGCCGCGCACGTACTCCGCGGAGGCTGCGGAGACCCGGAACGGGGCGCCACCATGCACATCAGCATGGGACTCGTCATCCTGCAACGGATGGTCACCGGAGAAGTACCAGTCGTGCATCGCGCCGACGTCGTCATCCTCCTTCGCGATGAATCCGTCCAGTGTGACGACATTGTGCAGGTAGGTCGTGGCCATCGTGTGCTCCGTCCTCAGTCGCGCGGTGTGGAGTGTGGGATGAGCTCCTGGGCGTGGCCGTGGAGGGTGCGCTGCCCGATGGGCTCGCGTCACAGACACATCACGCCACCTTCATTGAGTGAAGCCTGCATGAGGATCTGACGTCAAGGATCGTCATGGTACAACCCCGAACCGGGAAAACGGACAGTGCTGCGGACTGGCGCGCGCCGCCGAGATGGTCGGGCGCCGATGGACCCTGCTGATCCTGCGGGACCTGTTGGTCGGACCTCAGCGATACTCGGATCCCGCCGGCGCACTGCCCGGCAACCCCTCCCACCTGCTGTCCACCCGGATGACCGAGCTGGCGCAGAGTGTTCTGATCTCCCCACGGCCGCCCTCCTCGTCCTCACCTCCACCCACAGCTGCGCCATGACGCGGACTTCGCCACCTGGCATCATGAACTCATGGCTCATCTGCACCTCACCGGAGAACCTGCGGCCGACGACCTGCTCTCGAACGACCCCTTCGCCCTGCTGACCGGCATGCTCCTGGACCAGCAGGTCGCCATGGAGGTCGCGTTCGCAGGACCCCAAAAGCTGCACGAGCGCCTCGGCACCTTGGACCCGGCGACCATCGCCGACTACGACGCCGAGGAGTTCACCGCGGCCTTCCGCGAGAAGCCCGCGGTGCACCGCTTCCCCGGCTCCATGGCGACTCGCGTGCAGAAGCTGGCCGAGGCTGTCGTGGACGACTGGAACGGCGACGCCGCAGCGATCTGGACCCACGACGCCCCGTCCGGCCCCGAGGTGCTCAAACGCCTCAAGAAGCTGCCCGGCTTCGGGGAGCAGAAGGCGAAGATCTTCCTCGCACTGCTGGGCAAGCAGCTCTCCTTCGACGGCGAGGGCTGGCGGGAGGCCAGCGCGCCCTACGGCGAGGCAGATGCCAAACGGTCAGTGGCCGACATCTATGACCGAGAATCACTGCTCGAAGTCCGCGAGACCAAACGTGCCGCCAAAGCCGCGGCCAGGGCCGAGAAGTCCAGCTGAGGTCAGACGGCGGCCAGGGGCGCCGCGCGAACCCGCCCCCACCGGAGTCCGCGGATGACGTCCGGCAACATGCCGTTGACCTGATGCCCTCTATCATCGGAGCACACGGCCTGCCGACGCCCGGAAGGACACCACCCGATCATGATCAGCAATGGCGCTGACCACCCCGCACCCCCGGAGACCCCTGCCTCCGGCTCCCGCACCGCCGACGGCGCGCCCCCGCGCCACACGTCTCCGCGCCGCACCGCGTCCTGGACGCCGACTCTGGAACGCGACCCGGGGATGCCGGCGAGCACCTGGCGGCTGCGCAGCGACGCCTGGGAGTATCTGCGGTTCGCGGTGAAGCGCCTGGCACTGGGCAGCGACGACGTCGAGGTCCTCGCCTCTGACAGCGAGATCCACCGCTCCCTGCGCGCTCTGGAGACCATCGAGATGTACTGGGCCGGCTTCGGCCAGCGCTATGTGCGCACCATCGGCGAACTCCTGGAGGACGGCGACTACCGCACCGCCTTCGACCTGATCGGCCGCGTGGTGCACCGGCTGCGCGGCGACACCGTGCCGGATGAGCCCCGGGACGAGCACCTGGAGGAGCCTGAGCGACCCGAGACCACTTCGGACCCGGATCCGCGCCCGCGGTTCGAGGTGCTGATCATCGACGAGACCACCGCCGCCGATCGAGACACCATCCGTTCCGAAGGGCTGCGGCTGCGCTCGCCCGCCGACGCGTTCACCTATGAGTTCGTGGTCGTGCCCTCCGCGGACGACGCCGTCGCCGCGGTGCTGACGAATCCGCACATCCTGGCCTGCGTAGTGCGTCCGGGGTTCAGCGAGCACACCCACCAGCCGCTCAGCCGCGACCTCCGGGAGACCATCGCCCTGGCCCGCTCCCAGGTGTCCGAGGGGTCGGCGTCGTCGCAGAGCCAGCTGGCCTCGGTGCAGCGGGTGCTGCGCCTGGCGGACACGCTGGCCGCACTGCGCCCTGAGCTGGACCTCTACCTGATGGCCGGCGCCCACCTGGAGGAGCTGGCCGGGGCGCTCACCCACCGCTTCCGGCGGGTCTTCTGGCGCGAGGACCAGCTGGAGCTGCACTTGTCCCTGCTGCGCCGTGCCTCCCACCTGTATGACACGCCGTTCTTCACCGCCCTACAGGACCACGCCCGCCGCCCGGTCGGAGTCTTCCATGCGCTGCCGGTGGCTCGCGGAGGCTCCGTGGTCTCCTCCCAGTGGATCAAGGACCTCGCGGAGTTCTACGGGCTGAACCTGCTGCTGGCCGAGACCAGCGCCACCTCCGGCGGGCTCGACTCCCTGCTGGCGCCCACCGGCACCATCAAGAAGGCCCAGGACCTGGCGGCCCGGGCCTTCGGCGCCCGGCAGACGTTCTTCGTCACCAATGGCACCTCCACCGCGAACAAGATCGTCCACCAGGCGCTGACCGCACCGGGCGACGTCGTGCTGGTGGACCGCAACTGCCACAAGTCCCACCACCATGCGGTGGTCCTCACCGGAGCGAAGCCGGCCTATCTGGAGGCCTACCCGCTCAACGACTTCGCCTTCTACGGGGCTGTGCCGCTGGACCGCATCAAGCAGCTGCTGCTCGACTACCGGGCCGCCGGGCGCCTCGACGAGGTACGCATGGTGACCTTGACCAACTGCACCTTCGACGGGATCGTCTACGACCCCGAGCGGGTTATGGCCGAATGCCTGGCCATCAAACCGGACCTGGTGTTCCTGTGGGACGAAGCGTGGTTCGCCTTCGCCGCATTCCACCCGGTCACCCGGCGTCGCACCGCCATGAACGCGGCGAAGAACCTGGAGGAGCGGCTGAAGTCCCCGGCCCATGCCGCCGCCCACCGGGCCCAGCAGGAACGGCTGCACGACGCCGACGGCGCCCCCGCCCCGGACGAGGTCTGGCTGGCCGAGCAACTCATCCCCAGCCCGGAGGCCCGCATCCGGGTCTACGCCACCCAGTCCACCCACAAGACGCTGACCGCCCTGCGGCAGGGCTCCATGATCCACGTCTACGACCAGGACTGGGAGCGGGAGGCCGAGGAGTCCTTCCATGAGGCGTACATGACCCACACCTCCACCTCGCCCAACTATCAGATCCTCTCCTCCCTGGACATCGGGCGCCGTCAGGTGGAGCTGGAGGGCTACGCGCTGGTGCAGCGCCAGCTGGACCTGGCCTCCAGCCTGGCCCAGACGATCGCCCGCCACCCGCTGCTGCGCCGCACATTCCGTGTGCTCACCGCCCACGACCTCATCCCGGCCGAGCTCCGAGGAGTCGGCAGGCCCATGCCGCTGCGCCACGGGCTGGCGCCCCTGTGGGAGGCCTGGGCCCATGATGAGTTCGTCGTCGACCCCAGCCGCATCACCATCGAGATCAGCCGCACCGGCGTCGACGGGGACACGTTCAAACACGAGCACCTGATGGACCGGTACGGCATCCAGGTCAACAAGACCAGCGGGAACACGGTGCTGTTCATGACCAACATCGGCACCTCCCGCAGCGCCATCGCCTACCTGATCGAGGTGCTGGTGAAGCTGGCCGAACGCTTCGACGACGCCCTGTCCCGGCGCCACCCCGACGACCGTGCCACGCCCGAGGAGCCGCTGCCCCCGCTGCCGGACTTCAGCGCCTTCTCCCCGGACCACGCCACTGATGCGACGCTTCCCGACGGCGACATGCGCACCGCGTTCTTCGCCGGGCAGCAGCGCCGGAACACCGAGCATGTGTTCCCGGAGGAGCTGCGTGCCCGGGTCGCCGCCGGCGAGCGCCCGGTCTCCGCCGGCTTCGTGACCCCCTACCCGCCCGGCTTCCCGGTGCTGGTGCCCGGACAGGTCATCACCAGCGACGTGCTGGAGTTCATGGCAGTGCTCAGAACCCGCGAGGTCCACGGCTATGACCCGCACCGGGGCTACCGGATCTTCGCGACGCCGCCGTCGGACGTGTGACGAACCTCACGCCGCCGCGCGCCGCCACTCAGCGGCGGGCTCATCGGCGCGGCAGGGAGGAGGCGCCGTCAGAGACGCGCGCCATCCGCCGCGAGATCGCCGCGGCGAGCGCCGTCGCCGCCTCCGGCACCTTGTGCAGGTTCAGCACCGGCTCGAACAGTTCTGCCTCCAGCAGCACGATGCCGTGCTGGGCGCTGGTGACCAGGTCGACTCGGGCATAGAGCGGGGACTCCGCCGGGGAGGCGGCGTCGATGGCGGCCATGACCTGGTGGGCGAAGGACGCCTCGGCGGCAGTGGCCTCCACCGGCTGCGGGTCTTCGGAATACTCGCCGCCGGCCAGTCCCCCGCCGCGGGCCAGGATCGCGCCTTTGCTGATGGTGTGGGTGTGCTGGCCGTCGATGAAGTACAGCGCCTTCTCCGCGCCCGCGGAGAGTTCCGGCACCTCCGGCTGGATCATCACGGTGCGTCCTGCCGCCAGGATCTGCTCGCCCAGGCGCCGGGCGTCGTCGCTGGAGGCCTGCAGCAGCCCGGTGTGCAGGGCGCCGGCGGAGACCGTGGGCTTCAGCACGATCCAGTCGTCGTCGTGGGCGGCCAGGGCTGCGTTCAGCTGCTCAGCAGTGTCCGCCCACCGGGTGGGCACCGTGGCCACCCCGTGGGACTCGAGGTCCCGCAGGTAGACCTTGTCCAGATTCCAGTCCACCAGGGCCGGGGTGTTCAGCACCGGCACATGCCGATGCGTCTCATGCAGCCAGGCGCGGATCTCATCCTCCCTCCAGGGGTAGTCCCAGGGACTGCGCAGCACCAGGAGGTCGTAGTCGCCCTCACCCGGGGTGTGGGCGTGCCAGACCACGGGGGTGGCCCGCAGCCCGGCGGCGCGCAGCGCGGGCAGCAGCACCTCGGTGTCCGGGTCCTGCACCCCCGGCAGGTACTGATCGGTCACGACGACGCCGACATGTGCGCTCACGGTCCACCTCCGCTGATCCTCGGGACGCCTCGGCAGGATGACGACGCCGGGCCTCTCGACGATACAACGGCGGGCGGCACCGCCGCCCGCCGAGTCCTGCGCCTCACTTTTCTGCGGCCAGCACAGCGGCGCGAGCGGCGACCGCCCCATGTGTGGGGGCCACAGCGATCAGCCCGTCATAGAGCTGCAGGAGGCGGGCCCTGTCCAGCCTCCCGGTGCGCTTCCGATCGCCATGGACCGACTGGATGGCCGCCTCCAGCTGGAAGCGCCCCAGCGGCGCGCCGAGCCGGTGCGCCCGGTGCAGGAACGCCTCGGCCTGCCGGATCAGCCGAGGGTCCCAGAGGGCGGTGTCCTGCTCCTGGATGGGCGGCCACGGATCTGAGGCACGGGCCGGAGCGCGCGACTGGGCGAAGGTGAGCAGCGCGGCCAGCCCCCACGCCTCGTCGGCCAGCGACTCCCGGACGGCGTCGCGCTGGTCGAGCCAGTCACTCGCGTACGCCCCGTAGATGGCCTCCAGGACGGCAGCCAGCCGGGCCGGCATGTCCTCACGGGTGGGGATATGGAAGGGGATGCCAGCGTCGCGGATGCGGCGTTTGGTCCGGACCAGTCGCTGGGCCATCGTCGCCGTCGGGACGTCGTAGAGACTCGCCACCTGCTGGGCCTCACGGCCGAAGACCACCTGGAGCATCAGCGGGGTGCGCATGGACTCGGCGATCCCCGGGTGGGCGCAGGCGAACAGCAGCTCCAGACGTCTGTCCGGGATCCGGTCGACGTCGACCTCGTCCAGCTGAACGCCACGGGCCGCCAACCCCTCCGCAGCCCGTGCGTCAGGACGGTCCGCATCGATCGGCACCGAGGTGCGCACGGCCGCAGACCCGAGATGATCTCGCAGCCGGTTCCTGGCGACCGTCAGCAGCCACGCCTCCGGGCGCTCCGGCACCCCGCTCTCCGGCCAGGTGCGCAGCGCCCGCTCGAAGGCGTCGGCCAGGGCGTCCTCCGCCAGGGCGAGGTCCCGCACGGCGGCCGCCAGCAGGGCCAGCAGACGGGCCCGGGACTCTGCGGCCAGGCGCTCCACCGCCTCGCGGGCGGGCTCCGGGGCAGCGTCATGGGTGGTGTCGACCTCCGCCGGAGGCTCGTTCCGATGCACCGGTGCGCCTCCGACCGGTCAGCTCACCGGCGCTTCGCCCAGCCACTGACTGTCCACGAAACGGGTGGCCACGGGGCGGATCTCGATGTGCCCCCACTCGACGGCCGGCGCCCGTCCCGCCCAGGCGACGGCCTCGTCGAGATCCGCCACCTCCACGGTGACGATGCCGCCCAGGCGCTCCTCGCCGTCGGCGAAAGGGCCCTCCTGGATGCGGAGGTCCCTTGGTGAGCCGGAGACCGACGTCGTCGCGTGAGTGTCATGCAGGACTTCCAGACCACGCAGCACGCCGGCCTCCTCGAGCGATGTCGCGTAGGCGTCGAACGCCCGCATCCCTTCGGCGAGCTGTTCCTCGGTGAGCTCTCCGGGGGCGGGCTCCGGGTAGTAGAGCAGCAGGGTGCATCGCATGGTCACCACGTCCTTTCGTCGGGATGATGATCTGACACAGTGATGACGATCGGCGCGGGCCAGAATCGACACCTGCCACCGATGCGGCCTCTGCAGCCTCGTCTCCGTCAGTGCCGTCAGTGCGGCCAGTTCTCCGCCACGATGCCTGCGACCTCTTCCGAGGTGTCGTCGTCCCATTCCTCGACGTCCATACTGGACACCGTGACCCACGCGCCCTCGAGCCGGATGTCGATCGCTGAACCCGTCCGGAAGGCGTCCTGCCCGATGCCGGAGATCTCCTCGGCGTCGTCATAGGAATCCTTGAGCTGTTCCCACTCCTCCGGCTCGCCCGCATACTGCCAGGTGGGGAAGATGACGACGTCCACGGAGCTCAGGGCGAACTCGTCATCGGTCTCCAGGTCCCACACGCACTCGCCAGCGTAGAGGCCCGAGGCGAGGTCATGGTCGTCGGTCCCCTCCTCGAATGGGACCCCGAGGATCGACTCAAGGTCGTCCGGGGTGAGCAGCTCGCAGGTGTCGAGGTCCAGCTGGGCCCATGCCTCGTCCTCATCAGCCGGTCTGTCCCCGTCCGTAGAGCCGGCGTCGTCCTCAGCCGCGTCGGCGTCGGCCCCGTCGGCGTCGGTGTCCGGCTCCGCCTCGACGTCGGCGTCCGGCTCCTCGTCGGCGTCAGCCTCGTCCCCTCCGCAGGCCACCACTCCCGCGGCCAGGAGAAGGGCGGCTGACACACCCGGCAGCCTCCTCTGCGGCGTGGCCCGGCGGTCAGAGGCGTCCTGCGGAGAAGTGTCGCAGAGATGTTCGTCAGTGCCCGTGGCGGCGTCCATGCGGGTCCTGGTGTCCATGATGGTCATACTCCGTCCCGGCGGCTCCCCCGGCCGCCCTCATCAGGTGGCCCCAGATGGTAATGCACGCACACCGTCCAGCGGGAGGGTCGATCACCCGGGCCAGAGTCGGAGACTCCGGCGTGCACACGACGCTGACCTGTCAGCCGTCCAGCTGGGCCCGCCAGATCGGCCAGCCCCAGCAGAGGCAGAACGGATGCCCGGCCGGGTCGGCGTACACCTGGAATCCGGTGGCAGCGTCGAGGTCCTCGGCCGCCTCCAGCAGCTCCGCTCCGAGCCCCATGACCCGCTCATGCTCGGCCCGAATGTCCTCCACATAGAGGTCCAGGTGCATCTGCTGCGGCTGGCCGTCCGGCCACTCAGGCCTCACATGGTCCGGGGCGTGCTGCACGGCCAGCGGGTAGTCGCCGTCCACCTCCACCTCATACCAACTGGGATCAGAGGGTCTGACCCGGCCCCCGTACACGCCGGCCCAGAAGGAGGCGACTGTGGCGACGTCGTCGGCGTCCAGGACCACGATCTGCTGCGCGAATCTCATGGACGCATCCTGACATCCACGTGCGGGCCGGGTCCCGGGCTGCCGCCCGGTCTCGCCCACCCCCGGCTGTCAGCATCGCCGGGACGTCAGCGCTGGTTGATGCGCACCATGGCGCCACCGGGGTCCCGCACGGCGCAGTCCCGCACGCCCCAGTCCTGATCCATGGGCTCCTGGATGACGTCGGCGCCGCCGGCAGCCAGGGACTCGAAGAGCCCGTCCACGTCGTCGGTGGCCAACGTGACCGCCGCGAAGGCGCCTTTGGCCATCAGCGAGCGGATGGCGGCGAGCTCCTCCTCGGTGATGCCCGGGTCGAGACCCGGCGGGTGCAGCGCGATGGCGGTCTCCGGCTGGCCGGGAGGGCCCACCGTGAGCCACCTCTTGTCCTCATAGGAGACGTCCTGCCGCACCTCGAAGCCGAGCAGGTCACGGTAGAAGCGCAGGGACGCCTCCGGGTCCAGATGGGGCAGGAACGCGTGCTGAATGGTGATGTTCATGGAGCTCACACTACGGAGCGGGCGCCTGTCCAGCTTCTCGATTCCTGATCACTTCTCCACCTCGGGCCCGACCCCGGCGCGGCCGGCTGATCTGCTTGGCCACACAGGGCGGCAACCCCCGCAATGACGCCGCCGCCCGCCGTCGATACTCGCGGGGCGGCATACCCACCAGCTCGGTGAACCGGGTGGAGAAGGTGCCCAAGGATGAGAACCCGACCTCGAAGCAGATCTCGGTGACGCTGAGATCCCCACGTCGCAGCAGCGTCATGGCGCGCTCCACCCGGCGGGTCATCAGGTAGGAGTACGGCGACTCCCCATAAGCGAGCCGGAACTGCCGGCTCAGATGCCCCGCCGAGAGATGGACACCCCGGGCGAGACTCTCCACGTCCAATGGCTGGGCATAGTCCCGGTCGATCCGATCACGGACCTGACGCATCAGCACCAGGGTGGCGTGACGATTCTCAGCATCCCGGACCATCGGTCACCCCACGGGCGCGATGCGGGCCCGCAGCAGGCAGAAGATGTTGCCCTCGGGATCCTGCAGGACGTGCCATTCCTCCTGACCGGACTGCCCGACATCGGCGGGACGAGCCCCGGCGGCCAGCAGCCGGTCCAACTCGGCTGCCTGGTCCCGGTCGGTGGCGTTGAGGTCGAGGTGCAGCCGCGGAGCGTCCACTGGCGTCAGCTCGTCCCGAGGGCTGAGGATGATGGTGGGCTGGGAGCCTCCGAACCCGTCCCGGGCGCCGATCTCGATGCTGCCGTCGCCGGGGCGGTCCAGGACCACGAAGTCCAACACCTCGCACCAGAACTCCGCCAGCCGCTCCGGCTCCCGACATTCCAGCACCAGCTCACCGATCCTGCACGCCATGCGCAGCCCCTCCTTCGTCTCGTCACGGCCGTCCGGCGCCCCCGGGCGGCCTGGCAGCATCCTGCCACGTCCCGAGAACCCCAGGGAATGGGCCACCGACCCTGCTGCGGCAGATGCCGCCCCCGGTAGCCTGGGGATGCGGGCGACGACGACGCAGCGTCCCACCCGCTGCTCAGCTCGTCCGGCACGCTCAGGAAGTGACCCGATGGCTCCCACGGTCGACGACGTCCGCACCCTGGCCCTGTCCCTGCCCGAGGTCGTGGAAGGCACCTCGCGCGGGCATCCCCAGTGGTCGATCCGGGGTGCGGCCTTCGCCTGGGAGCGGCCGTTCACACAGGCCGACATCCGGCGCTTCGGCGATGAGACGCCGCCGTCGGGCCCGATCCTGGCCGTCCGCGTGGATGACCTCGGGGAGAAGGACGCTGTCCTCGGCTCAGGGGTCCCGGGCCTGTTCAGCACCCCGCACTTCGACGGCCACCCCTCCGTGCTGATCCAGCTGGACGCGGTCAGCGGCGAGGATCTGCGCGTGGCACTCGAGGACGCCTGGTTCGCCTGCGCGCCCGCGGACCTCGCCGAGGAGTTCCTGGGCCGGCGTCGGGACAGACGCTGATCCGCATCGAGTTGGTCTGGAGTTTGCGGTACTCGACTCGATCGAGTCGAGTACCGCACACTCCAGACCAACTCACGGGAAGGACGCTCACGGGAAGGGAGAAGGGAGCTCGCTCGCCGAGACGTCAGAAGAGCCCGACGGCCTGCCCATCGGCGTCGATGTCGATGCTCTCCGCCGCCGGGGAGGAGCCCAGACCGGGCATGGTCTGCATGGTGCCGCAGATCGGGTAGACGAATCCGGCCCCGGCGGAGAGCCGCACCTCCCGCACCGGCAGCCGCCAGCCGCTGGGCGCCCCCACCAGCTTCGGGTCCGAGGACAGCGACAGGTGGGTCTTGGCCACGCACACCGGCAGCCGCCCGTATCCGGCCTCGGTGTAGGCTGCGAGGTCCTTGGCGGCCGCCGGCGAGAGGTCCACGCCGTCGGCCCCGTAGACCTGCGTGGCGATGGTCTCGATCTTCTCCACCAGCGGCGCCTCGTCGGAGTACAGGAACCGGAACTCGCTCGGCTCCTCCGCAGCCTCGGCCACCGCATCGGCCAGGTCCGCGGCGCCGGCGCCGCCGTCGGCGAAATGCGTGGACACCGCACACCGCGCGCCCTCCTCGGCGGCCACCTGCGCGATGACCTCGTGCTCGCTGGGGAAGTCCGTGGGGAACGCGTTGACCGCCACCACGGGGGTCACCCCGTGGCGGCGGATGATCCGCAGCTGCGCCCGCAGATTCTCCGCGCCGGTGCGCACGTCCTCCGGGCTCTCCCGCAGCATCCCCTCGGGCAGCGGCCGCCCAGCCACCACCCGGTGCCTGCCGGAGTGCACCTTCAGTGCCCGCACGGTGGCCACGACGACGGCTGCGTCCGGCGCCAGTCCGGAGATCCGGCATTTGATGTTGAAGAACCGCTCCGCACCCATATCCGCGGCGAAGCCGGCCTCGGTGATCAGGTAGTCGGTGGCCCGGCCGCCGATCAGGTCCGCCACCACCGAGGAGTTGCCGGTGGCGATGTTGCCGAAGGGCCCACAGTGCACCAGGGCAGGCGTGTGCTCCACGGTCTGCAGCAGGTTGGGGCGGATGGCCTCCTTGAGCAGCACCGTCATGGCGCCGGCGGCTTTGATGTCCTCGGCGGTGACCGGCTCACCGTCACCGGTGGTGCCCACCACGATCCGTCCCAGCCGGGCCCGCAGGTCCTCCAGTGAGCGCGCCAGGGACAGAGTGGCCATCACCTCAGATGCCGCCGTGATGTCGAAGCCGGTCTGGCGGACCGGCCCGTTCGCCGTCGGCCCTCCCCCGGCGGGCCCCAGGCCGGAGACGATCTGCCGCAGGGAGCGATCGTTGACGTCCATGACCCGGCGCCAGGTGACCCGCTCCGGATGCAGCCCGGAGGGGCTGCCGCGGTGCAGGTGGTTGTCCACCATGGCGGCCAGCTGGTTGTGCGCCGCGGTGACCGCGTGGATGTCCCCCGTCAGGTGCAGGTTGAGCCGCTCCATGGGCACCACCTGGCTCCACCCGCCGCCGGTGCCGCCGCCTTTGATCCCCATGGTCGGCCCCAGGGAGGGCTGCCGGACGGCGACGGCGGCCCGTCGGCCCGTGCGCGCCATCCCCTGGCTGAGCCCCACCGCAGTGGTGGTCTTGCCCTCACCCAGCGGGGTCGGAGTGATCGCTGTGACCAGGATGTACTTGGCCTGCGGGCGGTCCGCGAGACGATCGATCGCGGCGAGGTCCACCTTCCCGACGCCCCGCCCGTAGGGCTCGATGAGGTCCTCGTCCAGGCCCAGCTCAGCGCCGATCTGATGGATGGGCCGCAGCTCGGTCCGCGAGGAGATCCCCAGGCTGTCCTGGGCGCTGAGCGGCACGGCCCCCTGACCGTTGCCACGAGCGCTGGCCTCCGTGCGGCCCTCGTCGGATCCGGTGTGACGGGTGGTGGTCATCCAGGTGTCCCTCCTTGAGGCGCGCTGGTCGGCGCCGACGTCGGTGCCCGGCCGGTGCGACCGGAGTGGACGTGACGGGGTGGTCGGCTGAGACTACGACGCCGCGGACCGCCGCGGCCAGACTCGCCGCCAGCGGGTTCAGTTCTCCGTGGCCGGATGCCCGTTGCCCGCGACGAACGCCTGCTTGGGCGTGTCCTTGGTGGGATCCACGAACGGCTTGGGCACCACCACGGCGGGCACGATGCCGGCCGGAGTCTCGATGTCCAGCTCCGTGCCGATGTCGCTGAGCTCGGTCGGCACCATGGCGAAGCCGATGTTGCGCTCCAACCGGGGGGAGAAGCAGGCGGAGGTGACCTCGCCGATGCGTTCTCCTCCTCGCCAGACGGGGAAGGCCTCGATCATGGAGCCGTCGTTGAAGGTGCCCAGCGGTGCGCCGCCGATCTCCACCCCGGCCAGACGACGGCTGACACCCTGCTCCTTGATGCGGGTCAGGGCCGCCTTGCCGATGAAGTCGGCCTCCTGTTCGAGATCCACCATCCAGTCGTATCCCATGCCGACTTCGAAGGGGTTGGTGTCGAAGGTGATGTCGCAGCCGTGGGCGAGGATGCCGGCCTCGATGCGCCGCATATGGCACGGCCCGATGACGCGCATCCCGAACGGCTCGCCGGCCGCCCAGACGGTCTCCCAGAGCCTGACGCCGTCGCGGGAGGCGTTCTTGACGTAGATCTCGAAGCCCAGCTCCGCGGTGTACCCGGTGCGGGAGACGATGACCTCCATGCCGTCCAGCTCATACTCCTGGAGCCGGTAGTAGCCGATGTCGAAGACGCCGTCGCCGAAGATCGCGGCCATGACCTGCCCAGAGAGCGGGCCCTGGACCTGGACGGGGCCGACGTCGGCCTCTTCGACGGTGACGTCCAATCCGGAGTTGATGGCCAGCCCGCGGGCCCAGAGCAGGATGTCGCTGTCAGCCAGGGAGAGCCAGAAGTGGTTCTCTCCGAGGCGGAGCAGGACGGGGTCGTTGAGGATGCCGCCGTCCTCGCCGGTGATGAATACGTACTTGCACTGTCCGACCTCACACTTGGTGAGGTCACGCGGGACGAGCATGTTGGTGAACTCGAAGGCGTCAGGTCCGGTGATCTCGATCTGCCGTTCCACGCCGACGTCCCACAGGGTCACCCCGTTGAGCAGCGCCCAGTACTCGGCGACCGGATCGCCGTAGTGCCGGGGGTGATACGTGTGGTTGTACACGCTGTACATCGCCACTCCATGCCGCCGCGACGCCCAGAAGAACGGTGATTTCCTCAGGCGCGGATACAGCAGGATCCGTGGGTCCGGGACGACGGCTCCGAGGCCGTCGTCGAGGGTCAGCGGGCCTTCATCGAGCGTCATGGGATCCTCCCCGGCTGCCACATCTTCGGGACACTTCCAGCATGACACTGTGTCGCGTACCACACAATAGGTTGCGCCCTGCGCGACGGTGACCCTTGCCCTGCGAGGCCGACCGCGTCATGCTCGAAAGGGATGAGGCCTGCCATGAACGCCCAGACGAGTCCGGAGAACGCCACCGCCCCGACGCATCGCCCCCCGGGGGCACCGGTGAGGTCCGTGGACCGCGCCCTGACCGTGCTGAGCATCCTGGCCCGCGACGGCGAGGCCACCCTCAGCCAGATGGCCCGAGAGCTGGGAGTGCACAAGTCCACCGTGGGTCGCCTGGCCGAGGTGCTGATCCACCATGACCTGGTCGAGGCTCCCGACGGCGCCGGCGGGTACCGCCTGGGCGTGGGCTGCCTGCGGCTGGCCGGCGCCACGGCGGCGCGGCTGGACCTCTCCCTGGAGGCCCAGCCCGTGTGTGACGAGCTCTCCGCCCAGATCGGCGAGACCACCAACGTGGCCATCACCCGCGACGGCGTGGCCATCAACGTCTGCCAGGCCGAGGCTGACACCGCCGTCGCCATGCGCAACTGGATCGGCCAGCACACCGCCCTGCACGCCACCTCCAACGGGAAGGTGCTGCTGGCGCACCTCTCGGAGGAGGACCGCCACACGGTGTTCGACGCCGGCTTGGAGCCCTTCACCACGCACACGCTCACCCGCCCCACCGAGCTGACGGAAGAGCTGCAGCGCATCCGCGGCCGCGGCTGGGCCTACGCCGTGGAGGAGTACGAGGAGGGGCTCAACGCGGTGGCGGCCCCCGTCTTCGACCACAGCGGCGCCGTCGTCGCCGGGATCAGCGTGGCCGGCCCGTCCTACCGTCTGCCGCCGGACCGGCTCCCGGACGTCCGGGAGCCGGTGATCCAGGCCGCCGACACCCTGTCGAGGCGCCTGGGCCACGGCGGCCGTCGCTGACCGCCGGCGAAACGCCGGCTCCTCCCCGACCTGGCACCCGGCCTGTCAGCCCTTCAGCCCTTCAGCCGACGATGCTCCGGATCGAAGGGCGCCGTGCGGCCCACGGTCAGCACCTCGGCCGGCAGCCGCACCCCCAGGTACTCCACCAGCAGCTCCGTGCCGAGCACCGCGCGCTCGGGCGGCAGGTAGGCCAGCATCACGAATCGCCCCAGCGACGGCGCCGGGCCCGCGCTGGTGACATAGCTGCGCCGCCCGCGGCCGTCCACCAGGGGTGAGCCGTCGACGTCGAGCACCGGCTCATTGCCGGTGGGGAACCGCGGCTCCGCGGCCCCGACGCCGGTGAGCGCGAGGGTGCACAGCACGGCGGCGGGCTCCTGGGCGCGGGCCGCAAGGTAGGCACCCTTGCCGAGGAAGTCCGCCTCCTTGACTGTCGGCAGCGCGAGCCCGGCCTCCACCGGGTCCCGCTCCGGGGTGAGCTCCGCGCCGAAGAGCCGATGCGCCTTCTCCAGCCGACCGGTGGTCCCATAGACCCCGCCCCCTGCGGCGATCAGCCCGTGTGGCCGCCCGGCCTCCCACAGGGCGTCCCACAGCGGCAGCCCGTGCTCGGTGGGCAGGTGGATCTCCCAGCCGAGGTCGCCCACATAGGAGATGCGCACCATCAGCGTCGGGATCCCGGCGAGCACCACCTCCCGTGCCGTGCCGAAGCGGAAGCCGTCAGCCGAGACGTCGTCGTCGGTCAGCGATGCGACGATGTCCCGGGCACGCGGCCCCCAGAGACCGATCGCGCAGGTCGCCGAGGTCAGATCCTGGATCTCGACGCGCCCGGCGTCGAGCTCAGCGGCCAGATGACGGCGGAACCAGGCCAGGTCCCGGGCGCCGTCGGCGGCTCCGGTGATGACCCGGAAGTGCTGCTCCCCCAGCCGCACGATGGTCAGATCCGAGCGGAAGCCGCCGCGGACATCCAGCAGCGGAGTGTAGGTGACCCGTCCCACGGGCCGGTCCGCATTCGCCACCGCCATCCGCTGCACCCCCTCCAGCGCCGCCTGGCCGGTGACGTCGAAGACGCTGAACGCGGTGAGGTCGAACATGGCTGCGTGCTGGCGCATCCTCAGATGCTCGGCCTCGATGATCGGTGACCACCAGCGGACGTCCCATTCGTGGACCCGGTGGTCGATCCGGCGCGCATACTCCTCCACCAGAGGCGCGTTGGCCGCGTACCACTGCGGCCGCTCCCAGCCCGAAGCCTCGAAGAACTCCCCGCCCAGCGCCTGGGTGCGCGGATGGAACGGACTGGTGCGCATCGGGCGACTGCTTGCCCACTGCTCACGCGGATGCGCGATCCCGTACACCTTGGGGAAGCCCTCAGCCGCCCGGGCCCGCACGTGGCGCCGGGTGCGGGCATAGGGCGGGAAGCGGGTGACATCGGCCCCATGGACGTCCACCTCGGAGGCCCCGTCGGTCATCCACTCGGCCACCGCCCGCCCGACGCCGGGTCCTTCCTTGATCCACACCGCCGCCGCGGACCACAGGCCGCGGACCTCCGCGGTCTCTCCGAGCAGCGGCGCACCGTCCGGGGTGAGGGAGAGCAGCCCGTTGATCGCCTGGGTGACCTCCACGCCGTCGCGGCCCTGCTCCCCCAGCAGCTCCGGGTAGAGCTGCCGGGCATGGGCCAGCTGCGGGGCGAAGTCCTCTGCGGTGAAGGGCATCTGGGTGGGCGAGGCCTGCCCTGGGGCACCGAAGGGCGGGATCTCGTCGGGCTCGTGGAGGATCGGCCGGTGCGCGTAGGAGCCGACCTCCAGATCCGGTCCGCGCTGTCGGGCGTACATGCGGGCGTCCATGTCCCGGACCAGCGGCAGGGAGATCCACTCCTCGGTGGCGGCCAGCTCCGGAATCGGCCCGAGGTCCATCATCTGGTGCACTGCGGCCACCAGCGGGATGCGGGCATCCGCCAGGGCGGCGATCCGGGGACTCCAGACCCCGCAGGCGACGACGACATGCTCCGCCTCCACCCGGCCGTGATCCGTGACCACCGCGCGGATGCGGCCCGGCACCCCGCCGTGCGGGCCGGCGTCGACCTCCAGCCCGGTCACCTCCGTGCGGTCGGCGACGGTCAGTGCCCTGCGCTCCTCGGCCCGGGCGCGCAGGAGCTCCGCGGCGCGGACGGCGTCGACGATGGCACCGGTGGGCGTGTGGAAGCCGGCCAGCAGCAGATCCTCGCGGATGTGGGGCATGAGCTCGCGGACGCGGGCGGGGCCGATGAGCTCGGCCTCCACGCCCCAGGCGGCCGCCGAGCTCATCCGGCGACGCAGCTCCTGCAGCCGCTCCGGAGTGCGGGCCACCTCGATCCCGCCGCGCTCGGTGAGCACGCCCAGTGCCCGGTACTGCCGCAGCGAGTCCAGGGTCAGCTCGGTGATCTCGCGCGAATGGTCCACGGGGAACACGAAGTTCGAGGCATGGTCGGTGGAGCCCCCGGGCTCCGGCAGAGGGCCCTTGTCCACCAGGAGGATGTCCCGCCAGCCGAGCTCGGCGAGATGTCGCACGATCGAGCTGCCGACGATGCCGGCCCCGATGACGACCACCTGTGCGCTGTCTGGAATGCTGACCATCGCTCTCACCACCATTGCCGGGCGATGTCTGTGCCCCGATGATAGTGCCGCGCTCCGGGGCCTGGCCATGGTGGATCGGAGCGGGGTGCGGGGCGGGGTTCGGGACAGGGTTCGGGACAGGGTTCGGGGCAGGGGTCGGGGTGGAGTGCGGGGCCCCGACGCGACGACGCTCATCGCCCACCCGAGCCGACTCCCGTCATACATGGCCCTCCTGCGGCGACGAGATTACGCTGAGCCAGGACGATGAGGGGCGGGGACGGCCACAGCCTCCCGCACGCCCGGAAGGAAGAGGACCTATGACTGCACCCGCCTCGGGCTGGTATCCGGACCCCGAACAGCAGGACCAGCTGCGCTACTGGGACGGCCAGCAGTGGACCCCGCACCGGACGCCGATGCCGCACCGCACGCCCCCGTCCGGGCACGCCCAGGCCGCGGGGTTAGGCCAGTCTCGCCAGCCCACCGGGTACGGGCAGGCCGCCGGGTACGGTCAGCCTGCCGTACCCGGCCAGCCCAGCGGATACAGCAGCCATTCCGGGTATGGCCAGCAGCCGGGCCACTCTCAACCTCCCGGCCACCCCGGACAGCCCCCGCATGACCAGCGTCCGCCCTGGGAGCAGCAGCCGGCGCAACGCTCCTCCGGCCGCGGCCTGATCATCGGGCTGGGGCTCGGCATCGGGCTGTTCCTGGTCCTCGTCGTCGTCCTCGTCGTGGTCATCGTCTCGCGCATCGGAGCCGACGAGGACACCACCACGACCACGGGGCCGGAGCGACCCCAGGAGAACCCCGAGACCCTCTCCGTCGACGACTCCGTCACGGTGCACGTCCCCGACGACGCCGAGACCCGCCTGCAGCTCAGCGTCGAAGAGGCCGGCCTCTACCACGTGGCCACGCAGAGCGAGCAGGGCACCGACCCGGTCCTCGCGCTGCAGGACGCCGACGGCACCGAGATCGCCTTCGCCGACGACGGCGGCACCGACTCCCCCAACGTCATGGACGGCGGATTCGAGACCGCCTTGGTCCCGGGCGAGTACGACGTGGTGGTCACCGAGTTCTCCGGCGACCCCGCTGAGGTGACAGTGACCACGGAACAGATCGCCGTCGCCGAGCAGCTCGAGGACGGGGAGCACACCGTGGAGGCTGCCGCGGACGCCGCCTGGCTGGCGACCGTCGACGTCCCGGACGGAGCCCGCGTGGTGCTCGACGTCCGGGGCGACGACGGAGCAGACCTGGTCCTCGACGTCGTGCTCCCCGACGGCTCCGAGGAGCGCAACGACGACCGCAGCGTCAGAGATCCGGAGTCGGACAGCGTGCTGGACCCGTATCTGGAATTCGACGTCGACGAGGGCGGGGTCCTGACCATCATGGTCTCCGGCTCCGGCTCCGGCGCCGCCTCCGGCACCATCAGCATCGAGGTCGAGGACTGAACGGTCGACGACTGAACGGTCCAGGATTCATCGGCCCTGCCGACCGGCCCCATCAGTCCCCGTGAGCAGACACACGGGAACCGGATCCGAGAACACAGTTGACCGCAGCGACTTCCAGGGGGACACTGGGAATGTGCCGGGCTGCAGGTAACCCCCGGGCTCCAACCTTTAGCCGCTTCGAGCGGCCACGCGCCGTGAGGCGTTCCCAGCCCGGCACCCCAAACCACATAGCGGACGCGCCCTCAGCAGGCACCGTCGTCAGCTCTGAACCCGCCCATGCCCTGACATGCGGCGGGTTCACCTGTCTGCAGAGCCCGCCGAGCCTCCCAGATCTGACCCATGACCCCGGATCCCGTCGCGGAGCCACCGACACAATCGATTCATCTTCCCGCTATACACTCTCCACGGACATCGCTTCACCGGGAGACCAGATGAGGACCACGGCATGAACGCACGACGACAGCGCCACTCGCAGGCGGTGGAGCTGCTGACCGACATCGGCCGGGAGGTCCGGACCGGGGTCAACCTGCTGTCCCAGCTGCTGGGCATGCCCGCCGCCGACCGCCGACCGCTCCGCGAGGAGCTCATCGGCCTGGAGGGCACCGCCATGGACCTCCATTTCAACCTGATGACGCATATCCGCAGCGTCTTCCTCACCCCGCTCCCCCGGGAGGACATCTACGCCCTCTCCCAGCTGCTGAACCGCACCCTCGAACATGTGGTGGCCGCCGGAGATCTCATCATCGCCCGGGAGAACCTGGTGCTGCCGCGCCAGAGCTCGGACCAGCTGGAGACCATGGGCCGTCAGGTGGACCTCACGATCGACGCGCTGGCCCGGCTCGACGACTTCGACCACCTCGAGGAGTACTGGATCCAGATCCAGCGGCTCACCAAGCAGGCCAATCGCACCCACCGGGAGTGGCTGATCTCCTCCGACAGCGCCTTCCAGCCCAACATCGCACTGCAGCAGGCGCAGATCGCCAGCGCGATGCTGCAGGCGGTGGAGTCGCTGCGGATGGTCAGCACCACGGCGGGGTCGATCATCGTCCGGGAGTCCTGAGGCCCGCCACGTGGAGATCCTGCTGCTCGTCCTCATCGTCGTCGTCCTGCTGCCCAACCTTTTCGTCGCCGGCATGCACGACGTCGCCAACTCCATCGCCATCCCCACCCGCACCCGAGCGCTGACCCCGCGGATCGCGACCCGGCTGGCCGCCGGGGCCAACGCGTTGGGAGTGCTGATGACCATCCCGCTGGGAGTGCACCTGTTCTCCTGGTTCGACTTCCCGCGGATGGACCCGCAGATGGTCCTGGGCGTCCTGCTGACCTCACTGATCTCCCTGCTGGGATGGAACCTGTGGACCTACTTCCGGGGGGTGCCGACGTCGACGACCCACGCCCTGCTGGCCGCACTGATCGGCGGCGCCCTGGCCTCGATGATCCTCGACGGTACGGACTCCAGCGCGGTGCTCGGCCTCCCGTGGGCGGCCCCGCTGGCCACCCTGCTGCTCTCCCCGCTGGTCGCCTTCGGCCTGGCCTATCTGCTGGTGTTCCTGGCGGTGCGGGTCGCCCGGGGGGCGGATCCCGACGCCGTCAACGAGACCAGCCGGACCGTGCAGGCGGTGTGCGCCGGGCTCACCAGCCTGGGCACCGGCCTGCAGCAGGGACAGCGGTTCGCCTTCATCCTGCTGCTGGCCCTTCCGGCGGCGAACATCGACCACTCCGGCGCCTGGATCCCCGTCGCCTACGTCGTCTTCGCGCTGCTCATCGGGCTGGGCTGCCTGACCGGCGGGTGGCGCATCGGCCACATGCTGGGCCACCGACTGGTCACCATCGACCCGCTGCGCGGCATGGTCTCCACCACGACCACCTCGGCGCTGCTGTTCGTCGGCTCCATGGCGATGTCGCTGCCGCTGTCGACCTCCCTGACCGCGGCCTCCTCGGTGATCGGGGCCGGGTCCAACCAGCGGTTCGCCACCGTGAACTGGCCACAGGCGATCCGGCTCTTCGCCTACTGGGCGGTGACCCCTCTGGCGGTCGGTGCGGCCTCCGGGGTCCTGCTGCTGGCACTCTCTCCGCTGCTGGAGTACTGACGCCCGGCACGCCCTGCCCGTTGGCCCCGGAACAATTGTCGGAATACGCGCACTTAAGCGAGGTTTAGCGACAATCCCTCCGGGGGCAACCCAGGGCGGAGCCGCTCAGCCGAACCGGCCGGAGACGTAGTCCTCGGTGGACTTCTCCTTCGGGTTGTTGAAGATCGTGGAGGTGTCGTCATACTCGATGAGCTTCCCCGGCTTGCCGGTGCCCGCGATGTTGAAGAACGCCGTCCGTTCGGAGACCCGGGCCGCCTGCTGCATGTTGTGCGTGACGATGACGACCGTGTACTCCTCCTTCAGCTCGGCGATGAGGTCTTCCACCGCAAGCGTGGAGATCGGGTCCAACGCGGAGCACGGCTCGTCCATGAGGATCACATCAGGCTTCACCGCGATGGTCCGGGCGATGCACAGCCGCTGCTGCTGACCGCCCGAGAGTCCCGACCCGGGCTTGTCCAGGCGGTCCTTGACCTCGTTGAACAGGTTCGCCCCGCGCAGGGACCGCTCGACGACGTCGTCGGCCTCCGCGCGGGAGAGCCGCGTCCCGTTGAGCCGGTACCCGGCCAGCACGTTGTCCCGGATGCTCATGGTGGGGAATGGGTTGGGCCGCTGGAAGACCATGCCGACCATGGTCCGCACCGTCACCGGGTCCACCCCGGGGCCGTAGATGTCATCGCCGTCCAGCAGCAGCTTCCCGGAGACGGTGGCCCCCGGCAGCACCTCATGCATGCGGTTCAGACTCCGCAGGAAGGTGGTCTTTCCGCAGCCGGACGGGCCGATGAACGCCGTCACCGACCGGGAGGCGATCTCGATGCTCACCCCCTCCACGGCGAGGAAGTCGCCGTAGTAGACGTTGAGGTCCTTCGCCTCGATGCTCTTGGACATGTCTCACTCTCTCACTGGATCGGCGCCGGGTGTTGCCCGGCAGGATGAGGGCCTGATCGGCGCTCCGGGCAGCCCCGCCCGGTCTGTCAGTGGCCCGTCTGTCAGCGCCCGGTCTGTCAGCGGCCCGTCTGCTTCGGCGCGAAGACCTTGGCCACCAGGCGGGCGATCAGGTTCAGCAGCATGACGATGATGATCAGCACCAGAGCCGCCGCCCAGGCCCGCTGATGCGACGGGTCCGAGAAGTTCGGGGAGGTCGGGTTCTGGAACTGACGATAGATGTACACCGGCAGTGCCGTCATCCATCCGGAGAACAGGTTCCAGTTCACGTTCACCACGAACCCGGCGGTCACCAGGATCGGAGCGGTCTCCCCGATCACCCGTGCGATCGCCAAGGTGACGCCCGAGGCGATGCCGGAGATCGCCGTCGGAATCACCACCTTCAGGATGGTGCGCCACTTGCGCACCCCCAGCGCATAGGAGGCCTCCCGCAGCTCGTTGGGCACCACCCGCAGCATCTCCTCCGTGGTGCGGACCACCACCGGGATCATCAGCACCGAGAGCGCGATGGCCGCAGTGATGCCCATGGTGGAGCGGATCCCGCCGAACGCCCCGGTGAGGGTGTTCACGGTGGAGAGGAACCACGCCATGGCGGCGCCGGCGAACAGACCGGCCACGATGGACGGAATGCCCGTCATCACGTCCACGAAGAAGGTGATCGCCCGCGCCAGGGGGCCGCCGCGCGAGTACTCCACCAGGTAGATGGAGGTCAGCAGGCCGATGGGCACCGAGATGACCGTCGCGGCGATGGTGATCAGCAGCGACCCGATGATCGCATGCCGGATCCCGCCCAGCACCGCGGCCCCCTGCTCCTGGGACGCCTGGTCGATGGTGCCGTCGATGCCTCGCATGTCCGAGGCGAAGAAGCCGGGCTCGATCAGCCCGGGAAGCCCCACGGAGACCACCGACCAGATCACCGAGACCAGCGGCAGCAGCGCCGTCAGGAACGCCAGATGCACCAGATTGGTCCAGAGCCCGTCGGTGGCCTTGCGCCTGCCCACCCGAAGACGGGTGACCACATAGCTGACGATCACATGCAGCACCGCGGTGAGCACCAGCCACAGCGGCACCGAGAAGCCCGGCAGGGCGCTCACGGCCGCGGCGACGACGGCGGATCCGGCCAGCACCGCGAGCCAGGTCCAGCGAGGAAGGGTGTTCCGGGTCAGTCGGCTGCGCCGTCCGGCGAGGTCCCCGGCGGACTGTCCCGGCGCGTCATCGGAGCGGGACCCGAGGGTCGGGGCACCCGGCGTCTGCACGGTGGCGGGTGTCGGGGCAGGTGTGGGGGCGGAGGCGTCGTCGTCGCGACGCTCCCTCTGCTGAACGGAGTTCGGGGTGTCGGCCATCAGTTGGCTCCTGAGAATTCCTTGTGGCGGCTGACGATCCACCGGGCGGTCATGTTCACGATCAGGGTGATGACGAACAGCACCAGGCCGATGGCGATCAGCTGAGCCTGCCGCTCGGAGCCCGGAGGGGCCTCCGGGAAGCCCAGGGCGATCTCCGCCGGGATGGTGCTGTTGCCCGCCGAGATCAGCGAGGCCGAGAGCGGTCCCGCCGAGAGCACCAGCGCCACCGCCATCGTCTCTCCCAGCGCCCGTCCGAGCCCCAGCATGACTCCGGAGATGATGCCGGCCCGGGCGAAGGGGAACACCGCCATGCGGATCATCTCCCAGCGGGTCGCTCCCAGCGCGAGCGCGGCCTCCTCATGGAGCTTCGGGGTCTGCACGAAGATCTCCCGGGACACCGAGGTGATGATCGGCAGGACCATCACTCCCAGCACCACTCCGGCGGTGAAGATCGTGCGACCCGTCTGCGAGGGCGCGTCCCCGAACAGCGGGATGAAGCCCAGGTGTTCGTGCAGCCACGTGTAGGCGGGCACCAGCGCCGGCCCGAGAAAGCTCATCCCCCAGGCGCCGTAGACCACCGAAGGGATCGCCGCCAGCAGGTCGATCACGTATCCGATGGACTTGGACAGCCGCGGCGGGGCGAAGTGCGAGATGTACAGAGCGACGCCGACCGCCACCGGGGTGGCCAGCACCAGCGCGATCGCCGAGGCCACCACGGTGCCGATCACCAGCGGATAGGCGTACTCCAGGAACGCCCCGATGATGAGCCCCTCCTCCTCCCGGTAGACCGCGCCGGTGGAGTTGGCGGTGAGGAACAGGGCCACGAAGGCCAGCACCACCAGGATGGCGACGCCCGCCCCCAGCGCCAGGCCGGAGAACACCCGGTCACCGAACACTCCCCCGGAGTCAGAGGTGGTCAGCGAATTATGTCTGTTCTCCCGATCGGGTGCGGCCGCCACGGCCGTCCCGGGGGTGGGTGACTCGTCCGAGCTGGTCACAGGATCTCCCATCAGAGCATCACAGGTGTCAGTGGTGCGCACGCCGCCGGGCGAGCACCGTCGTCGTCGGCTGCACCGCGCAGGTCAACGGACGGACCCCGGAGGAGGGCGCCATGCGGCGCCCGCCACCGGGGTCCCGGATCAGTGGCCGGTCACTCGGCCGCGCTGATCTGGTCGAGGGCCTCGAGCGCCTGGTCGCGCAGCTCATCCGACATCGGGGCGTTGCCCGCGGCCGACTCGGCGGTGGACTGGCCGTCCTCGGAGACCACGTACTCGCCGAACGCCTTCACCAGGTCCACGGTCTCCTGCTCCGGGTACTCGTTGCAGAAGATGTTGTAGGCCACCAGCACGATCGGATACGCGCCGGACTCCTCGGTCTCGCGATCCAGCTCGACAGCCATGTTGTTCGGCGCCTGACCCTCCACCGGGCTGGAGGAGGCGACCGCCTGCGCGGCGGCCTCCGGGGAGTACTCCACATACTCCTCGCCCACCTGGACGGCCACCGAGTCCAGACCGCCGATCTGTGAGGCGTCGGCATAGGTGACGGCGCCGTCGGTGCTGGTGGTCAGGTCCACCACGCCCGACGTCTGCTGAGCGGACTCCGAGGAGACCTCCGCCGGCCAGGCGCCGTCGGCCTCCCATTCCCAGACGTCGGGGGCCGCGGCCTCCAGGTACTCGGTGAAGTTCTCGGTGGTGCCGGAGTCGTCCGCGCGGTGCACCACGGTGATCGGGGTGTCCGGGAGGTCCAGATCCGGGTTGTGCTCGACGATCGCCTCGTCGTCCCAGGAGGTGATGTCCCCGGTGAAGATCCGCGCTAGGGTGTCAGCATCCAGGTTCAGCGTGCCGTCGATGCCCTCGACGTTGTACGCCGCGGCGATCGGCGAGATGTAGGACGGGATGTGGAACGCGCCGTCGGGTCCGCAGACCTCCTGCGACTGCTCCCACTCGCCGTCGTCCATCGCCGCATCGGAGCCTGCGAAGTCATACTCCCCGCCCAGGAAGCCCTCCCGACCGGAGCCGGAGCCCACCGAGGCATAGTTGACCTGCGCCTCAGGGGCCACGGAGGTGAAGCCGTTGGTCCAGGCGGTCATGGCCGCCTCCTGGGCCGAGGAGCCGCCGCCGGAGAGCGTGCCCTGGACCTCCGAGGTCTCCCCGCCGTTCTCGCCGTCTCCGCCGGCGGCGTTCTCGCCACCGGGGTTGTTCGCCTCGCCGCAGGCGACCAGCGCCAGCGACGCCACGGACAGGATGGCCGCCGCGCGACCGTAACGATGAAGCTTCACGTCGTCCTCTCTCAGGTGTTGACTGCCAGGCGGAGCCGATCGGCTCCTGCTCGGTGTCCCCGCGCAGATGCGGGACCGGCATGATGCCAGGGGTGGCATCGTGCCAGGGGCCCGGACACAGTCATGCCGCGGACCGAGAGCCACAGTAGGGACAGCAGGTGACGGAACGGCCGGAACGACGTGACCAGAGCGCGCGCATCCGGTGAACGCTCGGTGAACCACGGCACACGCCCTGGCCCGGGGCCGGTCGTAGACTGGGGCGATGACCTCCACCGCGCCGGCCGGTCCCCAGGGCCCGGCCCACGACACCTTCAGCATCCGGCCCGCCCGCACCCCTGATGTGCAGCGGATCGTGGACCTCTCGCAGCCGCTGGTGGAGCGACGCGTGCTGGTGCCCAAGGAGAAGGTCGCCTACTTCGAGTCCCTGCAGGAGTTCCAGATCGCCGAGTCCGACGCCGGCGAGCTCATCGGCTTCGGCGCCCTCCACGTCATGTGGGAGGACCTCGCGGAGGTTCGCACCCTGGCCACCCACGACTCCTGGCGCGGCCACGGCGTCGGCTCCGCCCTGCTGCGCCGACTGGTGCAGCAGGCCCGCGAGATCGGCGTCAGCCGGGTGTTCTGCCTGACCTTCGAGGTGGAGTTCTTCACCCGGCACGGGTTCACCGTCATGGAGCAGCAGGACGCCGTGCCGCCCGAGGTCTACTCGGAACTGCTGCGCTCCCACGACGAAGGTGTGGCCGAGTTCCTGGACCTGGCGCGGGTGAAGCCCAACACGCTGGGCAACACCCGGATGATCCTGCACCTCTGAACCGACGCCGCCCTGCGCGGGTGGGCAGGTGCGCGGGTGGGCAGGTCTCAGCTCAGCGCGGCGGCTGCGTGCCCTCTCCCGGGGCGTCGGAGCCGTCCGGGGCGGCGCCGTCGTCGTCCTCTTCGAACGGCTCATGCTGCCAAGGGTCCTGGGGCTGCGGCTTGCGTTCCGCCCGCTCCGCGCGGCGTTCGGCCTTCACGATCCGGATCCGCCCGGTGAGCGTATCGCGGCGGCCCAGCGCCGGCAGGTGCTCTTCGGCCTCCTCGTGGGTCAGCCCTGCGGCCTCCATCACGTCCACGATCAGGGTGCGCAGCATCAGCACCACCGACTCCCCCTCCAGGGTGTCGATCTCCAGCCGGGTCGGGTGCAGGCGGGTGGCCACCGCCGCCAACCCGTGCTGGGCCGCCTCCATCCGCTCCGCCGAGGCCGCACCCGGCTCGGACACCGCCCGGGCGAGCATGTGGACGGCGTCGGCGAGCTCGTCCAGCAGCGCGGACAGACTGGTCGTGGCGTCGTCGTTGAGGGAGGCGTTGTCCACCATGGACACCGCCCGCCGGGTGATGACCCGCATGGACCGCACCGCCAGGTCCATCTTCTCGGTCAGCCGCCCCATCCTGCGCACGTAATGCCGGTGGCGCCGATACGCTGGTGAGTAGCGGGTCAGCTCCTGGGCGGAGGACACGGCGGCCTCGGCGTCGTCGATCTGCGACTGGATCCCCCGGCAGCGGATCAGCGCATGCCAGGCCTCCCGCGACTCCGACGTGCGGATGGCCCGGGCGGTCTCCCGCAGCGCCAGCACCAGATCGTCCACCACTCCGCGCAGCTCACGGATCGGCTCGCGCCGCGGGTCCTTCGGCGTCAGCAGGGCGATCAGCATGGCCACCGTGCCGCCTAGGATCGCGTCCGCACTGCGCGAGAACGGACCCAGCAGCCCGCTCTCCGGAGCCGGGATCAGCACCACGAGCAGCGCTTGCAGGCCCATCTGCATGGCCAGCAGCGAGGAGTTGTCCAGCAGCCGGGCCAGCATCACGGAGATGAACAGCACGAACGAGGCCGTCACCAGGCCGGCCCCGAAGATGTGCAGCACCATGTCCCCGATGAAGATGCCCAGCGTGCAGCCGGCGGCGACCTCCACCACCTTGCGCAGCCGGGGCTCCTTGGTGAACCCGAGGGCGATCATGGCCGCGACCGCGGCGAACAGCGGGCCGTCATGGCCCAGCAGCGTCTCCGCCAGCGCGAAGGAGCCGACGCCGGCGATCGTCATCTGCAGGGCCGGGACCACTGAGCGGCCCGCGCGGATCCCGCCGGACCGGGCGCGGGCCACGGCGAAGCGCCGAGCTCTGCCGAGGTGCTGCCGCAGCGACGCGCCCGTCCCCGACCGGCCCGTGCCGGCGGGGTCCTGGGGGTCCGAGGAGTCCGCAGCTGTGCTCACCCTTCGAGTCTATGCTCTCCCGAGCCTGTGATCAGGGGGCATGTGGCCGAGGACATGTGGCGCTCATCCGGCATTGAGGCCCGCGATGAGCACCAGCACGCTGAACGCCAGGAAGGGCAGGAACAGCAGCACGTGCAGGAACATATGACCCTTCATCACCGCGATGAACTCGCGCAGGAACGCGCTGGGCACGTAGTAGCGGGCCGTCTTCGCGCCGGTGACCTCCGCGCGCATGCCCGCCTTCCGAGACAGCAGCGCCGCCCGCAGCACGTGGTAGTTGTTGGTGACCGCCAGCAGCGGACCGGAGCGACCGGCGTCGTCCTGGATCTGCTGGGAGAACCGCAGGTTCTGTGCGGTGTTCACCGCCCGGTTCTCCGGGATCACATCCTCTGCCGCCGCGCCCTGGCCCAGCAGATACTCGGCCATGGCCTCGCCCTCGGGGCGGGACTCGTCCGGCCCCTGCCCGCCGGAGGGGATGAGCAGCGGCTTCTGCTCGGACTGCCGGTAGATCTCCAGGGCACGGTCCAGGCGCGCCTTCAGCAGCGGCGGCACCCCACCGTCGATGAGCCGCGACCCCAGCACCACGACGGCGGCCGGGTGCTCCTGGTGCGTCATCCGCCCGTAGGCCGCCGCGTAGCTCAGGAAGATCACGAAGGCGGCGCCCGCGTAGCCGGTGGCCAGGAACAGCAGGACCGCCAACGTGATCAGGTACGGGTCCCCGGTGACGACGAGGACGACGGCGATCACCGGCAGTGCTGGGATGGCCAGCCCCGCCAGCAGGGAGAGCATGTTCCCCAGCCGGCGGCCCTCACGGCGCAGCATGGTGACCCCGTTGGCGATGAGGAAGCCGCTGAGCACCAGCACGCTGGCCGGCAGCAGCAGCACGATCAGCAGGGTGACGAACCCGAAGCCGGGGACCACCTGGGTGAGGATCTCCACCACGCCCAGCAGGGCGCAGCCGACCGCGGCCACGAGCGCGACACCGTTGCGGAGCATGCGCCGGTCCCTCCGGCGGAAGTGCAGGTACACAGCTCCGAAGAGTACGGCGAGGATCAGCATGAACACGGGGCCAGCCTAGCGGGGCGGGCGGGGGTGGTGAGGCGGGCCGCCGTCGTCGCACCGTCCGTTCTGCACCACAGAATCACGTCTGCACAGCCAGATCTGGCGGGGCAGACGTGATATCGGGGTGCAGAACGCGCCAATCACCGATCACCGGGCGCGAGGCACTCCAGCCTGCAGCAGCTTCCGACGGAGTCGCTCGGGCCGCAGAATGTCCTCCCAGATGATCCGGGCGACGCCGAGGCCCAGCGCCCGGAGGCCGTCCTCACGGTGCTTCTCCGCCTCGAGGGCCTCCACCGGGCTCACCCCACTGAGCTCCTGGGACCTCCGGTACTTGACCATCCCGTCAAACTCGGCGACGACACCCTCCCAGGCGAAGTCCACACGCACACGCCGCCCGTCGGGCAGAACGACCTCACGCTGCAGCTCCGGGGCGTGGAAGCCCAGTTCCCGGATCAGGGCTCGTACCGCGGACTCCCCCGGGGACTCGGCGGCAGGGTCGGCGAACTCCACGGCCCGAGCCCACCGTGCCCGTCGGCGGTGCGTGCGCAGATACGGCTCCCACTCGACGAAGTCGTCCAGCACGAGGGTCCGCTCGGAGGTGATCCGACCCGCCAGCACGGCGTCCAGAATCACCGCCGCCTCAGCCAGCGAGGACTCCGCCACGGTGTCCAGAACAGCGAAGGCAAGCGGTTCGACGTCGGCACTTTCCGGGCCGCCCTGCAGCCACGGATGCACACCCAGTCCCAGGGGCTCGCGCGGCACCGCGTGCTCCCCGCGCCGGACTCTGACCTGCAGATCCTCACGACCGATGCCTTCGGGCAAGGCGGCCCCGAGGCGCCGGAGGGGGATCGGCTGCAGGTCACGGCCACTGAGCGGTCTGCCCCGCGCGCCGGCCAGCTCCTGGTGATCCGCCAGCAGGCGAGCGACGACGGCGGCATCGGCCGTCCCGGTGAGCGGGCCAGCCCGCCTCCGCCCCACGCGTCCACGCCGGGTCTCCCGGACAGTGATCTCTCCCGGAGTGCGCAGCAGAGGGACACCCCAGAGGGCGAGCGCCGAGCCGCGACAGAAGAGTGGCGAGGCTGCCGCCGCCATGGCGCCGAGAGCCATGAGATGTCGGTCCCACGACGGGGCGCTGAGCCAGTGCCCGGGCTCGATGTAGACGCCATGGGCAAGGCGCAGCATCTCGCCACGACGCACCGCCGACGACCATCTGTTGCTCCGATGGGCCCGGTCCTCACGGGGCACATCTGCGACGCAGAGCAGGCGCACAGGATCGCGTGACGCGGACGTGACAGTGTGCGTGAGCATGCCTTCCACTGTGGCCGATTCAGAGAGTCAGTGGGGCCGTGTGGGTGCGCCCTGTGGAGAACGCCGTTCTGCACACCGACATCATGTCTGCACAGCGAGATCTCGTGGGGCAGACGTGATACCGGGGTGCAGAACCGACGGGGCAGAACGGGTCCACCGCGTCGCCCTCACTTCAGCGTGAACCGGTGCGGCTCCGAGGTGATCCCGCCCAGGCTCACCGTCAGCTCGTAGGCCCCGGGCTCGAGCTCCACGGGCTCGGTGCAGCTCGCGGACGAATCCGAACGGGGCCAGCTCAGCTGCGCCCGTTCCTGCTGGCCCGGTTCCATCGTGAGCTCATAGGAGTCCGCCTCGCCGCCGCACTCCGTGGTGGTGAAGACTTCGCGTCCGGCATGGGAGACCGTGAACTCCTGCTCGGCGGTGCCGACGTCGAGGGTGCAGTCCTCGTCCCCGACGTTCTGCACGGTGAGGATCAGCAGCGGCGCCACGGCGGCCGAGTACTCGGCGTCGTCAGTGTCGGCGGTCACCCGAATGTCGCCCGGAGCGCAGTGGCCCTCCGGGACGTCGTCGGTGTCCGGGTCGGACCCTGCGTCTGAGTCCTCCTCCGAGTCCGCATCTGAGTCCTCCTCGGAGGCGGCACCCTCATCAGAGCCCTCGTCCGAGTCCGACTCCGAGCCGGATCCGCCCTCAGTGTCGTCCTCCTGCTGCGCCGTGGGGTCGTGCGGGTCCTCATCCACCAGCAGCGCGAAGATCGCCGAGCCCGCCCACCACAGGCCCACCAGGACCACCAGGAGCAGCGCCCCGACCACGAGCCGGCGTCGCCGATACACCGCGGCGGACTGGCGCCTGGGCATGCGGCGCGGACCTGGGGAAGCCATGCGCACCAGGGTATCTCCGCGTCCTGGACGCATCCCGCCCACGCCACTCGGAGACGGGTGTGATGTTCACCGGCCGCCCCGTCGCGCGGCTGTCAGGCCGTCAGCCGTCCGACGAGCTCCTGCACACGGCGGCGGATGTCGTCGCGGACCAGCTCCATGCGTTCGCGGCCCTCGATGCCGCGCAGGCTGGGCTCGTCGGTCTCCCACCGCTCCACCAGCACGCCGTCGGGCTGCGGCACCTGAGCCTCGGCGCCGAGGACCACCACATGCCCGGCACGGCGCATCATGTCCTCGGTGAGCAGGGTGGGAGTCTCGCCGGTGATGTCCACGCCGAGATCCTGCAGGACCTCGGCCGAGAGGGCGTTGACCGCCGCCCCCGGTGCGGTGCCGGCGGAGGCCACGCTCACCGACGACGGCACCCCGGCCGCTTCCAGCTCGCGGCGCATCAGTCCCGCGGCCATCTGAGACTTGCCGCCGTTCTTCACGCAGACGAACAGCACGCCGTCGGAGGGCCGGTCGGCACGCTGGACGGCGGGATCGGGTGTGATGCTCATGCGGGCTCCAGGGGAGAGTTCGGGTGCGGTGGGACGATCCCATGGCCGACAGCGTGGGCGATGCTCTCCAGCGCCCCGTCGACGACGGCGTAGTAGGACCAGACACCGCGCTTCTCCCGCGTGAGGAGGCCGGCGTCGACCAGGATCTTCAGGTGGTGTGAGACCGTGGGCTGCCCCAGGTCCAGCGGGCCGGTGAGGTCGCAGACGCAGGCTTCTCCGCGGGCGTCGGCGGCGACGAGCGCGAGCAAGGTCAGGCGGTTGGGGTCGGCGAGGGCCTTGAGCCGGGCGGCGAGCTCGACGGCCGCCTCGGCGTCGAGTGCGGGCGTGCCAGGCTGGGGAGTGCAGCAGCTCGAGGTCTCGCCGTCGGCCTGGTCCGACGTGAGGGAGAGAGTCATGGGTCCTCCGACTGGTGAGGGGCCACGGGTGGTCAGTCCGCGACGCCTGGTGACATCGACGCGCAGAGACACCCCCGAGCACCGACATTGACATTCTTCGATGCCCCTGACGATACTCGGACCATCGATGGTTGTCGATGCCGTCGTCTCACCCTCTGCGGCGCCCCTCTACGGAAGCGCCGCAGACCCTGAATCCGTCCTCCACCCAGACCTCAGGAGCACCGTGTCGCAGAGCACCACCTCGGCCACCGCCTCATCAGCCCCGCCGGACGCCTCCGGCGTCGTCGCGAAGCTGTCACTGCTGGACCGATTCCTGCCGGTGTGGATCATCGCCGCCATGGCGGTCGGTCTCGGCCTGGGCGCCGCAGCACCAGGCTTCGGTGAGGCGCTGGAATCGTTCAAGATCGCCGGGGTGTCCCTGCCCATCGCCCTGGGACTGCTGATCATGATGTACCCGGTGCTCGCGAAGGTCCGCTACGACGAGACCGCCACCGTGATCGGCGACCGGAAGCTGATCATCACCTCGCTGCTGATCAACTGGCTGCTCGCTCCGGCGTTCATGTTCGCCCTCGCCTGGCTCTTCCTGCCGGACCTGCCGGAGTACCGGACCGGGCTGATCATCGTGGGGCTGGCCCGCTGCATCGCCATGGTGCTGATCTGGAACGACCTCGCCTGCGGGGACCGTGAGGCCGCCGCCGTGCTGGTCGCCATCAACTCGGTGTTCCAGGTGATCATGTTCGGAGTGCTCGGCTGGTTCTATCTGCAGCTGCTGCCCAGCTGGCTGGGACTGCCCACCACCAGCGCCGAGTTCTCGGTGGTGGCGATCACCGTCTCCGTGCTGGTGTTCCTGGGGATCCCTCTGGTGGCCGGATTCCTGACCCGCACCCTCGGCGAGCGCGCCCGCGGACGCGACTGGTACGAGGAGACGGTCCTGCCGCGCATCGGCCCCTGGGCCCTGTACGGTCTGCTGTTCACCATCGTGGTGCTCTTCGCCCTGCAGGGCGACCAGGTGCTGAGCAGTCCACTGGACGTCGCCCGGATCGCGCTGCCACTGACCATCTACTTCCTGGTGACCTTCGGCGCCTCCATGCTGATCGGCTGGCTTCTGCGCCTGGGCTACGAGCGCTCCACCACGCTGTCCTTCACCGCGGCGGGCAACAACTTCGAGCTGGCCATCGCGGTGTCCATCGCCACCTTCGGCGCCACCAGCGGCCAGGCGCTGGCCGGGATCGTCGGCCCGCTCATCGAGGTGCCCATCCTCGTGGCGCTGGTCTATGTGGCCCTGTGGGCGCGCCGCTGGTTCGCGACGTCGACGCCGGCCGCCGTCGGGGCCTCACCTGAGACGCCGCGCCCCTCCCCTGCTGACACCCCTGCTGAGACTTCTGAGAGGACCCGCTGATGACCCGCGAGAACCACAAGCCCACCGTCCTGTTCGTCTGCGTGCACAACGCCGGCCGCTCCCAGATGGCCGCGGGTTTCCTGCGGGAGATCGCCGGCGACGACGTCGTCGTGCACTCCGGCGGCACCCAGCCGGCCGACCAGGTGAACCCGGTGGCGGTGGCGGCCATGGCCGAGGTCGGCATCGACATCTCCACCCGCGTGCCGGACCAGCTCTCCCCGTACACCGTCCAGGAGTCGGACGTGGTGGTCACCATGGGCTGCGGGGACGACTGCCCGTTCTACCCGGGCAAGCGCTACGAGGACTGGCAGCTGGACGACCCGGCCGGCCAGGGCATCGAGGCCGTGCGGCTGATCCGCGATGACATCCGGGCCCGTGTGGAGGAGCTGGTGGACTCGCTGCGCACCCCGGCCTGAGGCCGCGTCGCCCCGCGTCGCCCCACGTCGATCGTCCGTAGAATCGCAGGGATGACTGAGACCACTCTGCCTGATGATGCGGCCCTCGCCGAGGCCCCGATCCCGCCGGCGCCGGAGGACGTGCACACCCGGGTGATCGACTGGTTCGCCGAGGCCGCCCGGGACCTGCCGTGGCGCCGCCCGGAGTGCACCCCGTGGGGTGTGCTGGTCAGCGAGATCATGCTGCAGCAGACCCCCGTGGTCCGGGTGCTGCCACGCTGGGAGGAATGGCTGCACCGCTGGCCCACGCCCGCCGCCTGCGCGGCCGCGCCGAGCGCCGAGATCCTCACGGTCTGGGACCGGCTGGGGTATCCCCGGCGGGCGCTGCGCCTGCAGGCCGCGGCGGAGGCGATCGTGGACCGGCACGGCGGCGAGGTCCCGGCGAACCCGGAGGCGCTGCGCGCCCTGCCGGGGATCGGCGAGTACACGGCCGCCGCGGTGTCCTGCTTCGCCTTCGGGATCCCGGAAGTCGTGGTGGACACCAACATCCGTCGGGCGCATGCCCGCATCTTCACCGGCGTCGCCCTGCCCGGACAGACCTACACGGCTGCCCAGCGGCGGCTCGCCCGTGACCTGATGCCGGACACCGATGACGACGGCGGGCGCCGCGCCTGCGCCTGGAACGCCGCCACCATGGAACTGGGGGCACTGATCTGCACCGCCCGTTCCCCGCAGTGCGCGATCTGCCCGGTGGCCGACCTGTGCGCGTGGCGGACGGCTGGTTCCCCGCCGCCGACCGAGGAGCAGAAGACCCGCGGCCAAGCCTGGGCGGGCACAGACCGGCAGGTGCGCGGGGCGATCATGGCGGTGCTGCGCCGCGGTGAGCCGGTGCAGGCTGAAACCCTGTTGGCCGGACTGCCGCTTCCGGAGGCCGAGGACGACCAGCGCCGCCGCTGCCTGGACTCGCTGGTGCGGGACGGCCTGGCGGAGCGGCGCGGCGACATCGTGGCGCTGCCGGGAGTGCTGGGCGGCTGAGTGTCGCCGCGGCGCCGCCGGCTGCAGGACCTCCAGCCTGCCCGGCCGCTCCGGCCTCCGTTGTGACCCTCCGGCGTGCCGGGTAGGCTGGCCGTTCAGCTCGTCGAGGGAGGGGCGAGCCGTGGCGCCTTCGGCTCCGCGCATCGCACTCGACCTGAGGATGGGGACCTGAATGAGGCACGACCGTTGCTGGCAACGTCGAGGAACGGTGGCCGGATTCGGGATCGCCACCGTCCTTGCCCTCAGTGGCTGTGGCATCTTCGCTCCGGAGGACACGGTCGACGAACAGGACTTCGAGGATTCCGTCAGCGCGGCGGAAGACGGTTCGATCGTCCTCGAGTCGGACATCCTCTTCAGCGCCAACAGCTGGGAGCTGCCGCGGGGTGCTGACGTGCTGATCGCGGAGCTGGCGGAGGCAGTCCCGGACGACGCCGAGGTCCACATCATCGGCCACACGGATTCCCGGCCGATTGGCCAGAGCGATGAAGACCTCACCAATGAGGAGCTCTCCGAGAGGCGCGCGCAGTCGGTGGCCGACGCCCTGAGTGCGGAACGTGATGATCTCGTGCTGACGATCGAGGGACGGGCCGACACGGATCCGGCGGTGGAAGAGGACCCCACCGAACCGAGCACGTACGCCGAGAATCGTCGCGTGGAGATCCAGTTCGCGGACTGATCCGTGTCGGCTGTCGGGCATGACTCGCGGCGGCCCGACTCTCGCACTGCGCGCCGCCGGGCTCAGTTCTGCGCGGCTCCCGCGCGCGACGACGCCTGTGCTGCGCCGCCGTCGAACAGCAGCGCCATCGCCTCCGGCAGGGAGCCGATCTCCTTCACCGTCATGCCGGCGGGGATGTCGCTCTGCTCCGCCCCGCGGGGCACGATCGCGTGGGTGAATCCCAGCCGCTGGGCCTCCTGAAGGCGTCGCTGCAGTCCGGGGACCTGCCGCACCTCCCCGGCCAGTCCGACCTCCCCGAACGCGAGGAACCGGTTGGGCAGCGGCTTCTCCAAGGCGGCGGAAGCCACGGCGAGCGCGATCGACAGGTCAGCGGCGGGCTCGGTGATCTTCACCCCGCCGACGGTGGCCACATAGGTCTCCGACTTGAACAGGGTGGCCAGCCGGGCACGGCGCTGCAGCACCGCCAGCAGCATGGACACCCGCGGAGAGTCCAGTCCGGAGACGGCGCGTCGCGGCTGCGAAGCGGGGGACTCGGCCACCAGCGCCTGCACTTCGGCGGTCAGCGGGCGCCGACCCTCCAGGGTGATGGTGATGCAGGTGCCCGGGACGCGCTCTGTCATGGCAGAGACGAACAGACCGGACGGGTCGGCCAAGGAGGTCAGCCCGCCCTCGTTCAGATCGAAGCAGCCGACGTCGTCGGTCGGGCCGTAGCGGTTCTTCACCGCACGCAGCAGACGCAGCCGGGAGTGCCGGTCCCCCTCGAACTGGCAGACCACGTCCACCAGGTGCTCGAGCATGCGGGGCCCGGCGATGTTGCCGTCCTTGGTCACGTGGCCCACCAGGATGGTGGTCATGTTGCGGCGCTTGGCCGCCTCGATCATCGAGGCGGTGACCTCGCGGATCTGAGTGACCCCGCCGGCCGCACCCTCCACCTCCGCCGAGGACAGGGTCTGCACCGAGTCCATGATGGTCAGCTGCGGGGAGCTCTGGTCGATCTGCCCCAGCGCCTGCCCCAGGTCCGACTCCGCAGCCAGATACAGCCCTTCAGCCATGGCGTCGATGCGTTCGGCCCGCTTCTTCACCTGCGCGGCGGACTCCTCGCCGGTCAGGTACAGCACCGGCTGGTCCGGGTGGGCCTGCGCGACGGCGGAGGCCACCTGCAGCAGCAGGGTCGACTTCCCGACGCCGGGCTCCCCGGCCATCAGGATCACCGCCCCGGGCACCAAACCGCCGCCGAGCACCCGGTCCAGCTCCCCGATGCCGGTGGCGCGGAACTCAGCTACCGACGCGTCGACGTCGCCGATGGCCTGAGCGGGGGCGGCCAGGTTGGAGGCGGCGGTGGTCCGCGCGGTGACCTGCTCCTTCTCCTCCACCGTGCCCCAGGACTGGCACTCCGGGCAGCGGCCGACCCATTTGACGGTCTGCCAGCCGCACTCGGAGCACTCGAAGGTCGAGGCGTTCTTCGCCTTGGACTTGCTGCGCGTGGAGGTGCGGGTGGCCATGGGGACCACGGTATCGCGACCAGGTGACACGTTCTGAGCGGGTCAGTACGAGGTCAACAGCCAAGGTCCCTGGTGCGGCCGGTTCAGAGGGGGCCCGTAGGCAACCTGGCCCGCAGCCTCTTGACATTCCGACAGAGCAACCTTTTCAATGTAGTTGTCTCTTAATTAAGGGAAGGGCAAAATGGCCTCCTCCGATCCTCTGAGTCTCGTATTCGCTGCGCTCGCAGACCCGACCCGACGCGCGATCCTTGCACGGCTGACACAGGGGCCGGCAACGGTCGGCGAAGTGGCCGAACCGTTCGCCATCAGCGCTCCTGCGATCTCCCAGCACCTGAAGGTGCTGGAGCGCGCAGGGCTCGTCACCCGCACCACGCACGCTCAATGGCGAACCCTCACGATGCAGACCCAGCCGCTCGACGCAGCATCGGCCTGGGTGGAGGAGCACCGTCGCGAGTGGAGTCTGCGCCTCGACCACCTCGACGCACATCTGAAGACCATGGCGACCCGACCGACGTCCGACGACAGGAAGGAAGCACAGTCATGACCACGACGGACACCGCGGCAGGAGAGATCCCTCAGTTCTCCATCATCCGCACCTTCGACGCCCCGCAGGAACTCGTCTGGCGTGCGTGGACCGAGGAGGCTGAACTCGCAGGCTGGCTGCACCCCTTCGGGGTGACCACCGAGAGCGTGTCGTTCGACGTCCGAGTGGGCGGGCGGTACCGGTACACGATGATCAACGAGGAGACCGGCCAGCGTTTTCCGACGGGAGGTGAGTATCTCGAGGTGAAGCCGATGCACCGACTCGTCTTCACCTGGGGCGACCCTGATGCTCCTGCCGACGCAGCGCCGGTCATCACGCTCACGCTGATCCCACACGGCGAGCACACCGAGCTGGTCTTTCACCTGCGCGGGTACGACGGCCAGCCCGGCGACGGCTTCGTCTACGACGGTTGGGACGAGGCACTGACCAACATCGGCCGCCACCTGCTCAGGGAGAGGCTGGGCTGAATCATGTCGATCACCATGGACAACATCGGCATCGTCGTCGAGGACCTGGATCCGGTGATCGCGTTCTTCGGTGACCTCGGTCTGGAGCTGGAGGGCCGCGCGATGGTCGAGGGTGAATGGGCTGGGCGCTGCACGGGTCTCGGCGATCAGCGTGTGGAGGTCGCCATGATGCGAACCCCCGATGGACATGGCCGCTTGGAGCTCTCTCGATTCCTCGTCCCGGATATCGCCCAGGATCATCGAGACGCTCCTGTCAATGCACTGGGCTACCTCCGCGTCATGTTCGACGTCGAGGACCTGGACGAGACACTCGCTCGTGTCGAGAGGCATGGCACGCAGCTTGTCAGCACCCAGATCGTCCAGTACGAAGACGCCTACAGGCTCTGCTACATCCGCGGGCCTGAGGGCATCCTCGTCGGACTCGCGCAGAGCCTCAGCTGAGTCGTGCGCGACCACGGCGCAGCATCGGCAGCTCGCGACGACCGGCCGCGGGCACCCTCAGCGGCATGGGCGGTTGAGGTGCGCCCCGTAGGCAGGGTCGGTGCGCATCTGCTCCAGCAGGCGCGCGAGCTCACGGATGTCCTGCCGACGTCGTCCGAGGTCATGCTGGCGCGCCCAGACGTACAGTCCCATGCCGAGCGCTCCCAGCACAGCGCCGGTGATCAGCAGCCAGGGCCCGTCCGAGGTGAGGGACACCAGCAGCGTCACGACGGCGGCGAGTCCGGCGGACGCCGCCGTCGTCTTGGCCAGCCGACGCGGATTCCGCCGCCACGCGTCCTCGACGCTCGGCGGCAGCACCGCGCTGTCCTGGACCACACGGACGGGGTCCTGGTCGGGGTCATACGGTTCGTGCCCCTGGCTGACGCCTTCGATCGTCGGCGCGTGCCGAGCCGGAGCCCCCACGGCGCGCTGCCACCAGTTCGTATAGAGCACCGCCGCGGCGTGACCGGCCGGAGAGCCCGGCGCGAGCTGCCGACGCGCAGCAGCGCGGCGCCGCCGGAGGTGGAGGTCATGTGCCGCGCTGTGGAGGAGGATCAGCAGCACGGCCACCGGGCCGAGCACGATGAACAGGACCGCGAAGACGGTGAACAGCCGCTCCGCGGCTCCCTCCTCGGGGGTGACCAGCAGGCCGACGAATCCGACGACGGCCGCTGCGGCGGCGAGTGTCCCGAGAACACCGGTGAGACGCCGTATCGTCCTCATCCCGGCGGCAGTGACCTCGACGTCGAGATCGACGTGATCCATGGTGATCCGGGGATCCGGAACCAGGTCCGACGGGTGCCGGACCGCCGGGGACTGGACAGCCGGGGACTGGGCCGCCGCGTCAGAGGGCTGCGGACTGTGCCGATGCTGCAGCGCCTGCCGGGCCGCAGGGCTGAGGAACTGCTCCACGGGCCCCGCATGGGCGTCCCAGCCGGGTTCGAGCCTTCCGCCGTCGTGTCCCTGCTGCCGCAGGACGGCGACGTGGCGCAGCATCTCCGCGCGCCGCCACTCGTCGTCCCAACGGCTTCGCGGATCGGCCCAGGGCCCCTCGGATCCCCGCGCACTCAACGGCAACGACTGCAGGAGATGCTCGTAGGCGGTCAGCGCAGCCCGATCCATGCCGTCACCCCGACGCCCCACCAGGAGGATCGGCACCTGGGGGCCGGGATCCGTCGCCAAGACGTGAGTGACGGCGGCATACCGTGACGCGCCCGCCCGCGCCCCCGCCTCGATCCGCAGGGGACGCACGGCGCCGAACGGATGCTCCTGACGGCCGACGCGGATCATGCCCTGCGAGAAGTCGACCGCGACGGTGGGGCCCGACCACCCCAGGATCAGACGGAGCACCCCGTACACCGCGCCCCACATGAGGACTCCGCCGATGCTCCCGGGCAGCCGCTCGAAGCCCTGGACCGCCAGGACGATGGTCACCGTCACTCCGCACACGAAACCCGCCGTCCGCGGCACCCAGCGCCGCGCGCGAGGGCTTCGCTGCAGCAGCACCTCCCCGGACCCGGGGCTCGGCGAGTAGGTCATGGCATGAGACCTTACCGAGTCTCTGGGGTGGGCGAGCAGGGGCGCCCCGGAGGCGACCCTCCCGGCGTCGGCGCTCTCGTCCGGGATGCGCAGCTAGGCTCAGACACCACACCCCCTCCGTGAAGCCTCACCGCCTGGAGCACGCTGATGTCCGAGCCGCCCACCGACACTCCCCCACGCCTCAGCCTCGCCGCCCGCCTCATGCCCGCAGCCATGCGACTCCGGCGGGCCAACCGTCACTACCGCACCCGCGAGCTTGTGCTCCGGCACCTGGAGGAGCTGACCGTGCGGCCGCGTCCCGCCGGCCCTCCGCGCAGGATCCGCGGCGACGTCGTCGTCACCGGCGCCTGGGAGCGCGGCTGGCGGATCCACACCATCGCACCGCAGGGTGAGCCCCGCGGGACCGTGCTGTACCTGCACGGCGGCGGCTGGGTGCACGAGGCCGCGCCGACGCACTGGCGGTGGGTCCAGCGCCTGGCCGCGGAGGCGCAGGTGCGGGTGGTCATGCCCGCCTACCCGCTGGTCCAGGAGGGCGGCACGGCGGCCACGGTGGTGCCGCGCGTGGCGGACCTCGCGGCAGAGCTCTCCGCCGACTCCGGTGAGCCCGTCATCCTGATGGGCGACTCCGCAGGCGGCTCCATCGCCCTGTCCGCCGCCCTGATGCTGGCGCAGCAGGAGCGGCCGGCGTCGCTGACCGCGCTGATCTCCCCGGCCCTGGACCTGCGGTTCAGCAACCCGGAGATCGACGCCCGCCAACCTGAGGACCCGTGGCTGGTCAAGAAGGGCCAGCTCGAACTCTCGGAGCGGTGGATCGGCGAGCACGGGGAGGACCCCCTCCTCAATCCGTTCCTCGGTGACCTCACAGGCATCGGTCCGCTGCTGGTCTTCAGCGGCACCCGAGACATCCTCAACCCCGACACCCGCTTGTTCATGCAACGCGCCACAGACGACGGCGCCGACGTCGAGTACCACGAGGAGCCCGGCCACCTGCACGTCTACCCCCTGCTGCCGACCCCGGAGGGGAGGCGGGCACGGCGCAGGATGGTCGACGCCGTCCGGGACGCGATCTGAGTCAGCAGCTGCCGGCCCGCCCCGACACTCTGAGCGCCGCTCCCAGCCGGACCCCGTACCATACGGTCGGGCGATCGCGGCCCGGCACCGGGGCCGCCGTCGTCGTCATGACCCGTTCAGCCCAGACCCTCAGGAGAGGCGTGTTCCGCTCCCCCAAGATCTTCTTCCGCGTCCTGGCGATCGCCGAGGCGATCTCCTGGACCCTGCTCATCGGCGGCATGATCCTGCGCGCCACCCATGGCCTCGACGTCGCCGTGACCATCGGCGGCGGCATCCACGGCTTCGTGTTCCTCGCCTATGCCGCCACCGCGGTGATCGTGGCGAAGAACCAGCGCTGGAGCGCCGGCCCGGCCGCCACCGCCATCATCAGCGCGATCATCCCCTACGCCACCGTCCCGGTGGACATCTGGCTCAAGCGCAGCGGCCGACTGGACGGACCGTGGCGCCTCCACGCCGGCGAGGACCCGCGCGACCACAGCTGGCATGACCGGCTGCTGCGGGTGCTGCTGAACCGGCCGGCGCTGGTCGGCGGAGCGCTGGCGGTCGGCGTCGTCGTCGTGTTCGTCGGACTGCTGGTGGCAGGGCCGCCCGTACCGAAGGGCTGACGCCCGGCCGCGAGCGGCCCGCTCACAGCTGAGGTCTGCACCGTCCACGCACGACAGCGGGGGCCGAGTTCCTGGGATGGAACTCGGCCCCCGCTGTCGTTCAGCGCAACGAGATCAGACCTGCCAGGTCAGCTCTCGATCGCGGCGGGTTCCTCGGTGCCTTCGATCTGCGGCGCCGGGGTCGTCCAGTCGAAGGTGAGCTCGCGGTCGTCGCCCTCACCCTTGAGCCCGATGGTGATCTCCGCGCCGTGCGGGATCTCGCCGTAGAGGATCTGCTCGGAGAGCTGGTCCTCGATCATGGACTGGATGGTCCGGCGCAGCGGGCGGGCACCCATGGACGGGTCGTAGCCCTTCTCCGCGAGGAACTCGCGGGCCGGCTGGGAGACCTCGAGGGTCATGGCCTGCTCCGCCAGGCGCTCCCGCAGACGGTCCACGAACAGGTCCACGATGCGCACGATCTCGGACTGCTCCAGCTGCGGGAACACGATGGTGTCGTCCACGCGGTTGAGGAACTCCGGGCGGAAGTGCTGACGCAGCTCCTCGTTGACCTTGCCCTTCATCCGCTCATAGTTCGTGGCGGTGTCCGTCGAGGACTGGAACCCGGTCATCACACCCTTGGAGATGTCCTTGGTCCCCAGGTTGGTGGTCATGATGATGACCGTGTTCTTGAAGTCCACCATGCGGCCCTGCGAGTCGGTCAAGCGACCGTCCTCCAGGATCTGCAGCAGCGAGTTGAACAGGTCCGCGTGAGCCTTCTCCACCTCGTCGAACAGCACCACGGAGAACGGACGACGCCGGACCTTCTCGGTCAGCTGGCCGCCCTCCTCGTAGCCCACATAGCCGGGAGGGGCACCGAAGAGCCGGGAGACCGTGTGCTTCTCCGAGAACTCCGACATGTCCAGAGTGATGAGCGCGTCCTCGTCGCCGAAGAGGAACTCGGCCAGCGTCTTGGCCAGCTCCGTCTTGCCGACGCCGGTGGGGCCGGCGAAGATGAACGAGCCGGACGGCCGGTTCGGGTCCTTCAGCCCGGCGCGGGTGCGGCGGATCGCCCGGGACAGCGACCTGACGGCCTCGTCCTGACCGATGACCCGCTTGTGGAGCTCCTCCTCCATCCGCTTGAGGCGGTCGGACTCCTGCTCGGTGAGCTTGAACACCGGGATGCCGGTGGAGAAGGCCAGGACCTCGGCGATCAGATCGGCGTCGACCTCGGCGATCTCATCCATGGAACCGGACTTCCAGGCGTCCTCCTTCTGCTGGCGCTCGTCGACGAGCTTCTGCTCCTTGTCACGCAGCGCAGCGGCGCCCTCGAAGTCCTGGGCGTCGATGGCGGCTTCCTTCTCCCGCCGGACGTCCTCGATCTTCGCGTCGTACTCCTTCAGCTCCGGCGGCGCGGTCATCTTCTGGATGCGCAGCCGGGCGCCGGCCTCGTCGATCAGGTCGATCGCCTTGTCCGGGAGGAAGCGGTCGTTGATGTACCGGTGGCCCAGGGACGCGGCGGCCTCCAGGGCCTCCTCGGTGATGGACACCTTGTGGTGGGCCTCGTAGCGGTCGCGCAGCCCGCGCAGGATCTGCACGGTGACCTCCACCGAGGGCTCCTCCACCTGGATGGGCTGGAAGCGGCGCTCCAGGGCGGCGTCCTTCTCGATGTGCTTGCGGTACTCGTCCAGCGTGGTGGCACCGATGGTCTGAAGCTCACCACGGGCCAGCATCGGCTTGAGGATGTTGGCGGCATCGATGGCGCCCTCGGCGGCTCCGGCCCCGACGAGGGTGTGGATCTCGTCGATGAACAGGATGATGTCGCCGCGGGTGCGGATCTCCTTGAGGACCTTCTTCAGGCGCTCCTCGAAGTCACCGCGGTACCGGGAGCCGGCCACCAGCGAGCCGAGGTCCAGCGTGTAGAGCTGCTTGTCACGCAGGATCTCCGGGACGTCGTTGTTCACGATCGCCTGGGCGAGACCCTCGACGACGGCGGTCTTGCCGACGCCGGGCTCACCGATGAGGACCGGGTTGTTCTTGGTGCGACGGGAGAGCACCTGCATCACGCGCTGCCGCTCGTAGTCACGGCCGACCACCGGGTCCAGGGCGGCCTCCCGCGCGGCGGCGGTGAGATTGCGGCCGAACTGGTCCAGCACCACGGAGCCGGAGGGCTGCCCTTCGGTGGCCCCCTGCCCGACGCCGGCGCCGGCCTTCTCCTGGCCGCCGCCCTGGTAGCCGGACAGCAGCTGGATGACCTGCTGGCGCACCTTATTCAGGTCGGCGTTGAGCTCCACGAGCACCTGGGCGGCGACGCCCTCGCCCTCGCGGATCAGGCCGAGCAGGATGTGCTCGGTGCCGATGTAGTTGTGGCCCAGCTGCAGGGCTTCGCGCAGCGAGAGCTCCAGGACCTTCTTGGCGCGCGGAGTGAAGGGGATGTGGCCGCTGGGCGCGTTCTGCCCGGGGCCGATCTTCTCCTGGACCTTCTCGCGGACCCCGCCCAGCGAGATGTCCAGAGACTCCAGGGCCTTGGCGGCGACGCCCTCACCCTCGTGGATGAGTCCGAGCAGGATGTGCTCGGTGCCGATGTAGTTGTGGTTGAGCATGCGGGCCTCTTCTTGGGCCAGCACAACCACTCGCCGTGCGCGGTCTGTGAATCTCTCGAACATGGCCAATGACACTCCTCGCGTTGATGCTCACTCTCGATGCTACGGGGGTGTGACCGCTTTGGGGCGCCTGTTCGCCACCGGGGAAAGTTCGGTCCGGGTCGGGCCCTTCCCGCGCGGATCGTCTCTCTGTGAGAGATCGTCCCTAAATCAGGGGACGATCTCTCACAGAGAGACGATCCCTGCACCGATCCGCCGCCTCACACCCTCGCCGGCGGTGTCAGCGCCGCGCGCACCGAGGGCCAGGCGGCCAGTCGTGCCCGGACATCGCCACGGGACTCGATGGCGAGCGCCTGCCGCCAGGCGTTGTCGAGCACCTCGTCGACCCGCACGCGCCCGCCGCGGGAGGCCGATTCGACGGCGGCCTCCACCATCGCCAGGCTCATGATGTTCTGGTGGACCTCGCCCATCGGCGCTGTGCCGCCCGGGCCGGCCTCCAGGGCGTCCAGGAACTCCACCAGCGCCCCGGCGATGCCCTCCCCCGGCGCGACGGCGCCATCGTCGGCGTCGGCGTCGGCGTCACCGAACCTGCCGCTGACTGCCTCCGGCGCGCGATCTGGGGCGTCCGCCACCGGCGCCTCCTCGCCGTCCCAGACGGCCGTGCCGTGTTCGGCCGAGAGCCGCCACGACCCGTTCCAGGAGGTCTCCTGCCCCGGGCTGCACCAGCTGCCGGTGTAGACGAACCGGGAGCCGCCCTCCATCTCGAAGATCGCGCTGGCCGCGGCGTCGCCGTCGTACCAGGACCACGGCGGGTTGAACTCCTCGCAGTACACGGACACCGGTTCGGCGTCGAGCAGGAACCGGGCGGCGTCGAAGGGGTGGATGGCCATGTCCACAAGCAGCGGGTGGACCATCCGCTCCCGGAAGCCCCCGAAGCGGGGAGCTTTGAAGAACTCGGTCACCAACGCGCCCGGCGCGCCCAGGCCGCGCGCCTGCGCACGGAGGGTGAACAGCTGCTGGTTGTACCGGCGCGACTGGCTCACCATGAACAGCTGTCCGGTGACCTCCGAGGCGGCGGCCAGGGACAGGGCGCGGGGCAGCGTGTCGGCCACGGGCTTCTCCCCCAGCACCGGCAGCCCGGCCGTCAGCGCCGCCGTGGTGACCGGGTGGTGGGCGCGCGGGATCGTCACGTTCACCACCGCCTGGGCGCCGGTCCGCTCGGCGAGCGCGACGGCGTCGGCCCCCACGGGCACGTCCGGACGGCCCGCCTCGGCCAGGGCGGCGCGGGCGGCCTCCATGTCGAGGTCCACGACGCCGGCGAGCTCGGCCCGAGGCTCGTCCAGGATGGTCTGCAGCCAGGCCCGGCCCATTCCGCCGGCGCCGACGAGGATCAGCGGGGTGCTCATGCGCGCACCTCCTCAGCATCAGAGTCCATCGGACCCGCGTAGCCGTGCCCCGTGTAGAAGTCCTCGGTCTCATAACGCAGCAGAGTCGGGGTGGTCCGCTCCGGCCGGTGGGTGACCGCCCACTGCACGGCGTTGGAGATCACCCGGCGCACGCCCTCATGGAAGTACGTGGGAAAGTCCTGGTCGCCCGGCCGGAAGTAGAAGATCCTCCCGTAGCCGCGGCGGTAGGTCATCCCGGAGCGGAACACCTCCCCGCCGGAGAACGTGGAGAGGAAGATCAGCTCGTCGGGGGCAGGAACGTCGAAGTGCTCCCCGTACATCTCGTCCTCGTCGATGATCATCGGATGCGGGATGCCCTGGGCGATCGGGTGGGTGGGGTCCACCGTCCAGATCAGCTCCCGGTCATGCTCGGTGCGCCAGCGCAGCGTGCAGGTGGTGCCCATGAGCTTCATGAAGATCTTCGACCAGTGCCCGGAGTGCAGCACGATCAGCCCCATGCCGTCCAGCACGTGCCGGTGGACGCGCTCGACGACGTCGTCGGCCACCTCTCCGTGGGCGGCGTGACCCCACCAGATCAGCACGTCGGTGGCGGCGAGAGCCTCCTCGGTGAGGCCGTGCTCGGGGTCGTCGAGCGTGACCGTGCGGACCTCGGCGGTGTCACCGAGGTTGTGGCGGACGCCGTCGGCGATCGCCCCGTGCATCCCGTCCGGGTAGCGCGCGGCGACCTCGGGTTCGACCTGTTCGTGGCGGTTCTCGCCCCAGACGGTCACCCGGATCGGACGGGCGAAGGCCAGAGAGGGGGCGGGCTGGTCAGCAGATGTCATCGGTCCATCCTTGTCGATTGTCAGGGTCAGGTACGGCAGGTCGGGTGGCGGCGACGCTCATTTGACGGCTCCACCAGTGGCCCCGGCGGCGACGTACTTCTGCGCCACAGCCAGCAGCACCACTGCCGGCAACGACGCGAGCACCGCCGTCGCCATCACGGAGCTCCAGTCGTTCACATAGGCGCCCAGGTAGTTGTAGATGCCCAGCGTGACGGGGCGGACCTCCTCCGTGGTGGTGAGGGTGAGGGCGAAGAGAAAGTCACCCCAGGTGAACAGGAAGGTGAACAGCCCCGCGGTGATGATGGCGTTGCGGCTCACCGGAACCACCACGGACAGGAACGCGCGCACCGGTCCGGCGCCGTCCACGTGGGCAGCCTCCACCAACGCCGGCGGGAGTGAGCCCATCAGGGCACGGCAGATGAGGATCGCGAACGGGATCCCTGCCGTGGAGTCGGCCAGGATGAGTCCCGGGATCGAATTCAGCAGGCCGATCTCCGCGTACACGTTGTACAGGGCGTTGGCGATCACGATGCCGGGGATCATCTGGCTGATCAGCACGCCGAAGAGCAGGTAGTCCGCCCAGCGGATGCGGAACTGGACCAGAGCGTACGCCGCCGGGACTGCGACCGCCAGGGACAGCGCCACGCTGCCGACGGCGACCATCAGACTGGTCACCAGGTTTCCGCCCTGCTCCTCCAACGCGGTCCGGTAGCCGGCGAGGTCCGGGTTCAGCGGCAGCCAGGCGGTGTCCACCGTGGCTCCGCCGGGCTGGAGCGAGGCGTTGACCATCCAGTAGATCGGGAACAGCAGGACGGCGATGATCACCAGTCCCAGGGCAGTGTTGAGCTTGGGGTGTCGGACCGTGTTCATGGGCACCTCACTCGTCGACGGGACGCCGGTTCAGGCGCAGATAGACGGCCGCGAACAGCAGGGAGATCAGGATCAGGATGTTGCTGACCGCCGCGCCCTGGCCGAAGTCGAACGTGGCGAAGGACAGCTGATAGGCCTGGGTTGCCAGCGTCTGCGTGGCGTTGGCCGGACCACCTTCGGTGAGCCCCAGGATGATGTCCAGGACCTTCAGCGTGTAGACCACGCCGAGCACCAGCACCACGGAGACCACGGGCCGCAGCATCGGCCACGTGATGTGCCGGAACGCCTGCCAGCGGCTGGTGCCGTCGATGGATCCCGCCTCGTAGAGCTCCTGCGGGATGGTCTGCAGACCGCCGTGCAGGATCACGGCGTTGAACGGGATGCCGATCCAGATGTTCACCATGATCACGGTGAACAGGGCCAGGCCGGTGGAGGACAGCCAGGGGATCCCGGACTCCACCAGCCCGGACCCGATGAGCACCCGGTTCAACGCACCGGCGTCGGTGTCGAGCAGCCATTTCCACACCGCGCTGGCCACGATGAGGGGGATCAGCCAGGGCAGCAGAATCAGGGAGCGCAGCGCCCCGGAGAGCGGGAACCGCCGACGGAAGAACAGTGCAAGCCCGAGGCCGCACAGGAACTGGCCCAGGATCGAGCCGACCGTGAAGATCACGGTGTTGGCCGCCGCGGTCCGGTACAGCGGGCTGGTCAGGACCTCGGTGTAGTTGGACCATCCGGCCCAGGGCGCCTCCCCGGTGAAGAAGGTGGTGATCGTGTAGTGCTGGAACCCCATGATGACGTTCTGGACCACCGGGTAGCCGAAGAACAGGAGCATGTAGAGCACGGCCGGACCGATGAACAGGGCCGTCACCAGCCGGTGGCGCCACGCACTGGCCCGGGCAGAGACCCTCGGCGCGGCATGGCCTTCCCCGCGCTGACCGGGTGCGGTAGGTGCCGTCGTCGCCTCGTGGACACTGGTGATGCTCATACGTACTCCTCCGCTCGGTGAAGTGCCTCGGCGGGGGTGGCCTGCCCGGAGACCGCCAGCTGCACGGCGGTGTAGAGCGCCGAGGCCGTGGTGGGCCAGTCCTCGCCCAGCTGGGCCGTGCGCGCCCGGGCGTCCGGAATGAGGTCGGTGAACGTGTCCATCTCCGGGCGCCGCCGGAGGAACTCTGCGGTCAGCCCCGGCCGGCCGGGGACGGTGAACCGCTGCTCGGCCATGGACAGCACGCTGGAGTCGGAGAGGAACTCGGTGAGCACCGCCGCGGCCAGCTCCTCCTTGTCACGATCGCCGGTGGCGGGGACCGTCCAAGCCTCACCCCCCAGCGGGGCGACGGAGCGCTGGGCCGAGTCCCGCACCGGAAGCTCGACGATCTCGTAGTCCAGGTCCTCGAGGCCGGAGAGCTCCGGGAGCTGCCACGGCCCGTTGATCATCATCGCCGCGCGCCCGGCCACGAACTGATCCTTCACATCAGCCTGACCCCAGTTCAGCACCGACGACGACGCCGAACCCTCCTGGACGAGGTCGGACAGCAGACCGAGGGCCTCCGCCGCCTCCGGGGTGCCGATATGCCGCTCGTCCCCGCCGTTGGACCAGAAGAACGGCAGGAACTGCCAGGTGCCCTCGTAGGTGGCATTGCCGCAGAAGGCGATCCCATAGCGGGTCCCCTGGGTCAGGTCGGTCGCACAGCGGCGCAGCTCCTCCCAGGTGCGCGGATAGTCGAGCCCGGCATCCTCGAACATGGCAGTGCGGCAGAACAGGGCGATCGTGTTGACCGTCGGCACCACACCGTAGACCTGCCCGTCATAAGTGCCGGCGTCCAGCACGCCGTCGTGGTATCCCGCGGTGGGGATTCCGAGCTCGTCGAAGGAGCGCAGCGCCGTGGTGGCGGCGATCTGCTGCAGGTCCGGGTTGTCCAGCATGAGGATGTCCGGCAACGTGCCCGAGGATCCTTGCTGCAGCACGCGCTGAATGAGGGACTGGCCGGAGACCGCCACACGCTGGAGCTTCACCCCGACCGTGTCCGCGGCCTGCTGGAGCGCCTCGCCGATGATCCCGTAGTCCGGATCATTGGAGTACGAGTCCATCACCCGCAGGGTATCCGCCGGGGTGCGCCCGGTGTCTCCGCAGGAGCTCAGCAGCGCCGCGGCCGGAGCGAAGATCCCGGCGGAGAGCAGGCTGCGCCGGGTGAGTCCCGACGACGCCGGGCGGGACGGCGTCAGGCCGGGTGACCGAAGCCCGAGCGCCTTCAGGCCGGCGCGCGGGCCACCGTCATGGCGGCTGGACCCGGCGCGGCCCTGCTGGGCGTGGTGGTGTGTTCGTCTGCTCATCGCGCATCACCTATCGATACGTATCGACAGTGAGTGCAGAACTGCTGGGTGCAGAACCATGGACTCTCCTTCAGATCACGGAACTCTGGACTGTCGGGGGCCTGCACTGCAGCACAGACCCCCTAACTGGGTCAGGCCCTCCCGGTGGATGCCCTGCGGACCAGCGTGGCGGTCACGATGTCGACGCCCTCCTGGGCCGGACGGCCTGCATCGATCAGCGCGAACAGCCGTTCGGCCACCATCCGGGACACGTCTCGGGGCTGGGTGGAGACTGCGGTCAGCGGAACCACCTGCTCCTCGGCCTCTGCCTCGGTGCACAGAGCGACGACGTCGGCGTCCCTCCCGGGGACCAGTCCGCGCAGGGCGAGCGCGCGCATCCCGCCGGAGAGACCGGCCGTCATGATGATCCCCGTCCGGCCACCGTCGGGATGCAGACCCGCGTCGAGGACCGCGGCGAAGCCGTCGGCCGCCGGCGCCAGGTGCCAGTCGACAGGAAGCCTATGGGCCTCCGCCGCCCCCGTGACCCCTCGTGCGAAGCGACCGATGTAGTTGTAGTCCCGGTCGACCGAGTCGGCTCCCCAACCCAGGACGCTGAGGCGAGTGTTCCCCAGATCGGCGAGCTCCTCGACGAGGAGCCTCCCGGCGGCCTCGAAGTCGAAGTCCACGCAGGCCAGGCCGGTGGTGTCCTCCGGCACTCCGATGAAGATCACCGGGAAGTCGAGGGTGCGAGCCAGATCGGCACGCTGGTCCTGCGCAGTGACCTGCATGACCACCGCAGCATCGCATTGGCGCCCTCCGGTGATCCGACGCAGGCCTTCGATCCCCTCCTCCGCCGTGACGAGCAGCACGTCATAGTCGTGGACCCGGGCGGCCAGGACGAACTCTTCGACGAAGGCCATCAGCTGACCGGCGTCGTAGGCCGAGGCGAACGGCATGACGATCGCGATGGTGTTCGTCCGGCTGCCCGCCAGAGCGCGGGCTCCGGCGTGCGGCTGATAGTTCAGCGCCGCCATCGCCTCCTCCACACGCCGCAGCGTCTCAGCAGAGATGGACCGCTTCCCGGACATCACATAGGAGACCGTGCTCTGCGAGACGCCGGCCAGCCGTGCGACATCCTTGCTGGTCGGACCACGACCCACAGAACCACCTCCTTCTGCCGAGATTCTCCCGTCACGAGAAGTCGATGCGTATCGACTCTTGGGATACAGCCGTGACTCTAGTCACATCGAGGGCAGAGATGCAACCCCCGCCCTCGAGACTCCCTTGCCCCTTCGGCCGCCCTCCACGGTCCGTCCCCGAGTTGTTCGTCCCCGTGCTGTTCGTCCGTCCAGCCGCTATCAGTCGGGGAAAGACGAAGGGGAGGGGGACAGACCGGCACGGCCGACCTCATCCCCACCCGCGCCACCCCTACGCCCGGCTCAGTCGCGCCCACAGGTCCGCGTCGAAGGCCTCGGGAGCCAGTGCCGACATGTGGCGCACCGCGTTGTCCAGCTTCGCCCGCCAGGTGCGCACCGCCTCCTCCGCGCGGCCGGCGATCAGCTCCGCCATCAGTCGGCGATCATCGTGGACGATCCTCTCCACCGCCGGCGTGTAGTCCAGCTGCAGCACGGAGATGAACATCCGCACCCGCAGGGTCAGCGCATGGAAGCTGCGGGCGGACTGATCCAGCCCCGCCGCATCGGCCAGCTCCTGCTGGAACTGCAGGTCAGCCTGGTCGACGTCGGCGCCGCCTCCCTCCCTGGCCGCGGCCTCCACCGCCCCCAGCGCCAGGCGCGCCGGCAGCAGCCGATGCCGCGGCTGCTCCGCACAGCCGCGCAGCAGCACCATCCCCACGTGGAGTCGGGCCGCATAGAGGTCGATGACGTCGGCACCCGTCACCTGCGGCACGCTGAACCCACCGGCGCCCGGAGCCAGCAGGCCGTCGTCCGCCAGCCGCCGCATCGCCGTGCGCACGGTGCCGGCCCCCAGCCCCAGCCGAGAGGCCAGCGGCGCAGCACTCAGCCGGTCCCCCGGACGGTACCCGGCATTCATGATCTCCTTGCGCAGCGCGATCGCGATCTGCTCGGTCACCGAAAGCTGCGCATGCGGCAGCCACCGACTCGCCCGCCCCGGGGCCGGATACTCGGGCACTGCCAACGATTCTGAGTCAGAAAACTGACGAGTTTCCACCGGCTCGCCCCGCCGCCAGTCCACCCCATGCAGCCCGCGCCCCGCCCGGGCGGCCAGCTGCTGCAGCAGATCCCCCGGCACGGCGTCGTCCACCGGCAGGCAACGGTCCAGCAGCCCCGCCACTGACCCCGCGAACTCCTCCCAGCCGGTGGCTCCTGGCCGCCACACCACCCGCAGCCCCCGGGCCGACTCTCCGCTGGCCGGCACAGCCTCCCCCTGCTCCGGCCAGCCACGGGCGCCCGAGACCTCCAGAGCCGCCATCACCGCGGCGGCGCGTCGGCCGAACGCGGTCGGCCGCGGCGACACCGTGCGCTCCTCGGCCGGCGCAACCTCCCGGAACTCCACCAGAATCTCCGGGAAGCTCACCCGGACGCGCCCCAGCCGCAACGCACGCCCCGACATCTCAACCGCCCGGATCGTCTCGATCGCCTCATCCTCGCCGCCACGCTCGCCACCGCGCCGTCCGGCGTGTTCCCCCGCGCGACGGATCCGTCGGAAGGCCCGGGAGACCACCGACTGGCTCAACCCCGTCAGCTCGGCCACCCGTCGGGTGGAGAACTCGGCGGTGCTGACCCTCGGACCCGCCGTCGCGAGCACGCTGGCCACGATCTCATCGGCGGTCTCCTGGATGCGGGGCCGCCCCCGGGACGCAGTCATGACCCTATTCTGACTCATCTTCGCCACCGTGGGGTCGATCACCCTTCCCCCGTCCGAATGCCACAGCGCACACTGGCAGAAAGCATCGACGCGCACCCGCCGGAAGGCCCGCGCCTCGGCCGCACGCCCGTCCGGTCACCCCGAGCGGGCACGTCCCGGCCCGCGGGCCGCCCACGGACCACCGCTGCTCCTCCCGGCACCGGTGCCGCCCCCGCACAGCTCACCCCAGACCCCAGCGAGGCATCATGACGGCAGATCTCCAGCACACCCCCGCCCCGTCCGCCGACGGATTCGAGCCCCTCCCCGAGGCCCAGGCCGAGCTGACGGCCCTGGCCGACGCCGCCGTCGGGAAGGTCACCCAGTGGCTCGAGGCCACTCAGCGCGCCGGGACGAAGCCCCACGCCTCCGCCGAGCGGCTCTCCGCCGTGCTCTCCCACCCGCACGGGCTCGACTTCACGGTCGGATTCGTGGACCGCGTGATCCGCACCGAGGACACCAAGGCCGCCGCCCAGGCGCTGTCCGAGCTGGGCGGCATCGCCCCGGACACCCTCAACGCTCTGGACCGGGCCCAGATCACCGCCGGCTCTGCGCTGGGCCGGATGCTGCCGAACGTCGTCGTCCCCGCCGCCCGGGCCCGCATGCGCTCCATGGTGGGCCACATGGTGGTGGACGCCCGGGACAAGCAGTTCGGCAAGGCCGTGCACACCCTCACCAAGGACGGCCACCGGCTCAACATCAACCTCCTGGGCGAGGCCGTGCTCGGCGAGGCCGAGGCGGACAAGCACCTGGAGGACACGTTGCGGCTGCTGCGCCGCGACGACGTCGACTACGTCTCCATCAAGGTCTCCTCCATCGCCTCCCAGCTGTCCATGTGGGGCTTCGAGGAGACGGTGGACTACGTGGTCGAGCGCCTGGTGCCGATGTACCAGGAGGCCGCCAAGGCACCGGCCGGCACCAAGTTCATCAACCTGGACATGGAGGAGTACCGCGATCTGCACCTGACCATCGCGGTGTTCAAACGCCTGCTGTCCCTGCCGGAGGTCACGGACCTCGAGGCTGGCATCGTGCTGCAGGCCTACCTGCCTGACGCCCTGGCCGCCATGCAGGACCTCGCCGGCTTCGCCGCCCAGCGGGTCGCCGACGGCGGCGCCGGGATCAAGGTGCGTCTGGTCAAGGGCGCCAACCTGGCCCTGGAGACGGTCCACGCGGAGATCGCCGGCTGGCCCCGCGTGGTCTGCGAGTCCAAAGAGGCCTCCGACGCCAACTACAAGCTCGTGCTGCACTGGCTGCTCACCCAGGAGAACATGGCGGGCGTGCGCCTGGGCGTGGCCGGGCACAACCTGTTCGACATCGCGTTCGCCCACCTGCTCGGCGTGCAGCGCGGCGTCAGCGACCGGCTCGAGTTCGAGATGCTGCAGGGCATGGCCACCGAACAGGCCGAGGCCGTCAGCTCCGACGTCGGCCAGCTGCTGCTCTACGTGCCGGCGGTGCGCCCCGCCGAGTTCGACGTGGCGATCTCCTATCTGGTGCGCCGGCTGGAGGAGAACGCCTCCAGCGAGAACTTCATGTCCGGGATCTTCGACCTGCAGCCCGGCAGCCACGTCTTCCGCCGGGAGGAGGACCGCTTCCGCGCCTCGGTGGACACTCTGGCGGAGATCCTGCGCAGCCACGGCCATCTGCCGCCGTCGCCGCAGCACACCCAGGACCGCCGTGAGGAGGGGCACAGTCTGGCCGAAGCCGCCCTGGCCTCCCCGGACTACGCCACCGGCGTCCCGGACTTCGTCAACGAGCCGGACACCGACCCCTCCCTTCCGGCCAACCAGGAATGGGCGCGTGAGGCGCTGGAGCGCGCCGCTGAGCCCGGCTGGCTGGAGGCCCAGCCCGTGCCGGAGCAGATCAGCATCGACGACGTCGACGCGCTGACCTCCGGCGCCCGGGCCGCCGCCGTCGAGTGGGCCGCCCGCCCGGCGGCCGAGCGCGCCGCCGTCCTGTACCGCACCGCCGACATCCTCGCGGCCAGGCGGGGTCACCTGGTCTCCATCGCCGCCGCCGAGGTCGGCAAGTCGGTGGCCCAGTCCGACCCCGAGGTCTCGGAGGCCATCGACTTCGCCCGCTACTACGCCCACCGGGCCCTGGAGCTGGAACAGGTGGAGCATGCCGAGTTCACCCCGGACCGGCTGGTGCTGGTGACCCCTCCGTGGAACTTTCCCCTGGCGATCCCCGCCGGCTCCACCTTCGCCGCGCTGGCCGCCGGCGCTGCGGTGATCCACAAGCCCTCGAAGCCCACCCCGCACTGCTCGATGGCGATCTTGGAGGCCCTCTGGGAGGCCGGTGTGCCGCGCGAGGTGCTCCACGGCGTCTACCCGGATGAGCGGGAGGCCGGCCAGAAGCTGGTCAGCCACCCGGACGTGGACCGGGTGATCCTCACCGGTGCCTCCGAGACGGCCGCCATGTTCCGCTCGTGGAAGCCTGACCTGCAGATCAATGCCGAGACCTCCGGGAAGAACGCCCTGGTGATCACCCCGTCCGCGGACCGCGACCTCGCTGTCCAGGACCTGGTGAACTCCGCGTTCGGCCACGCCGGGCAGAAGTGCTCGGCCGCCTCCCTGGGCATCCTGGTGGGCAGCGTGTACGGCTCCGAGCGGTTCCGCCGCCAGCTGGTGGACGCCGCCTCCTCGATGGTGGTGGACTGGCCCACCAACCTCTCCGCCACGGTGGGTCCGCTGACCGAGCTTCCCAGCGAGAAGCTCCACCGGGCGCTGACCACCCTGGAGGAGGGTGAGCGCTGGCTGCTGGAGCCGAAGCAGCTCGACGAGACCGGCAAGCTGTGGTCCCCGGGCATCAAGGAGGGCGTGAAGCCGGGCTCCTTCTTCCACAGGACCGAGGTCTTCGGCCCGGTGCTGGGCCTGATGCGGGCCAAGGATCTGGATGAGGCCATCGAGCTGCAGAACGCCGTGGACTTCGGGCTGACCGGCGGAATCCACTCTCTGGAGCCGCGGGAGGTCCGCACCTGGCTGGAGCGGGTGGAGGCCGGCAACGCCTACGTCAACCGCGGCATCACCGGCGCGATCGTGCAGCGCCAGTCCTTCGGCGGCTGGAAGCAGTCCTCGGTGGGTCTGGGCTCCAAGGCCGGCGGCCCCAACTACGTCATGCTGTTCGGCCGGTGGGCCGACGCCGCGTCCACCCCCACAGCGGGCGCCGCCGTCGAGACCCCGCGGGCCGTCAACGGTGCGGCGGCCGCCGTGCTGGGCGCCGTGGAGGACAAGGGACTGCTCGACGACGCCGACCTGGCCTGGCTGCGCACCGCGATCGACGACGACGCCGTCTGGTGGGATCGCGAGTTCGGTGTGGGCGTCGACAGGACCGGCCTGCAGGCCGAAGCCAACGTGTTCCGCTACCTTCCGGAGGCCGTGCTGCTGCGGGTGGGCGACGACGCCGAGGCTCGTGAGGCGGCGCGTACCCTGGCCGCCGCCGCGGCCGCCGGCTCAGACGTCTCCGTGTCCTACGACCCGAAGGTCGACAAGGCGGTGAAGAAGACCGTGAAGTCCCTCGCCGACGAGCTCGGGCTCGCGCTGCACAAGGAGACCGTGGACGCCTTCACCTCCGCACTGGCGGACGGATCCCATGACACCGGCGTCGGCGTGCGGGTGCGCGTGCTCGGGGCCCTCCAGGACTCCGTGCGACAGGCCCTGGCTCCGCGGCCGGAGGTGGCGCTGCTGGACGACGCCGTCACCGCCTCCGGGCGGGTGGAGCTGCGCCACTGGGTCAAGGAGCAGGCGGTCTCCATGACCCTGCACCGCTTCGGCAACCCCAGCCCGGCCTTCCATGAGCTGGCCGACGAGCTGAAGGGCTGAGGCCGGGCACCGCGCGGAAGCGCCGGTGGTCTCACGGTCACACCCTCGCACGACGACGGCGGCCCGCCCCCGCCCGGGATCACCGGGCTGGGAGGCGGGCCGCCGTCGTGCTGTGCGCTGGGGAACGGGGCGTCGGCTCAGCGCTTCTTCGCGTTGCGATAGGCCTCGACGATGTCGCGGTGCAGTCGCCCGCGGCTGGAGACCTGGTAGCCGTTCTTGATCGCCCATTCACGGATCTTGCGCGCCTCGTTCTGCGGCGACGGCGGGGCGATCGCCCGTCCCTTGCGGATGTACTTCTTCAGCAGCTCACGCAGTTCCTTGGCATGCTCTTCGCTCAAGTCGATCTCGTAGAAGCGAGAATCGAGACCGAATGTCACAGTCTCTTTCGCCTCGCTGCCATCAAGGTCATCGACCAGGACGACTTCAACTTTCTGGGCCATAAGCACCTCACTGCTCAACATAGGGTCGAACACGAGATCTCACGAAGAGTCCTCACTGATCGACCGGCGGGTTTCTCGGCGATTTCCTGGATTCACACCCCGACCAGAGTGGGCGAAGTGCGTCGATCTCAGAGACACCTCGAAGGACGAGAAGCACTGACCTCTGAATCTCGCGCCAGATGGACACCGTTGTCAGTTCCAGTCTTTCAACAAAAGACAATTATCGTCAACTGACGATCATTCAGGTAATTCCCAGGAAAGTGGTCAAAAGAATGCATCGTCTGGTCAGCGCTGCCGGCATGACAGGATCCGGCCGCCCACCGGGCCGCCGGATCCTGTCCAGAAGGGCCTCAGGCGCGCGAGGCGTCCGCAGAACCCGGAGACGGCGCCGACGGCGCCTGAGCCGCGTCAGGGCGGGGATCAGGCCGCTCCGCGGCGAGCTCCCGGCGCACCTCGGCCTCCATGGCGCGCTCCTTCCGGTCGGCTCGGAAGATCGCACGAATGGCCAGCCAGAAGACCAGGCCGACACCTACCGAAGGCGCCAGCACCTGGAAATAGGTCCAGAAAGTCTCCATGTCATTCCCTGCCTGTCATCAGGTTCACGCGTCGGATGTGACGAAACACGTCGCCAGAGGATTCATCGCTGGGCGGTCGCGGGCTCGGCCGTCGGCTTCTCCACGGTGTTCTCAGCACCGGCGTCGGCCGCCTCGGGCTTCAGCAACGGGAACAGGATCGTCTCGCGGATCCCCGCACCGGTGAACAGCATCACCAGGCGGTCGATGCCCAGACCGATGCCGCCCATGGGCGGTGCGCCGTACTCCAGCGCGCGCAGGAAGTCCTCGTCGAACTGCATGGCTTCGTCGTCCCCGCCGGCGGCCTTGCGGGACTGCTCCACCAGACGCTCCCGCTGGACGACCGGGTCGATCAGCTCGGAGAAGGCCGTGCCGCGCTCCATGCCGCCGATGATCAGGTCCCAGGCCTCGATGACGCCAGGCTTCTCGCGGTGCTCCCGAGCCAGCGGCTGGGCGGCCGGCGGATAGTCGCAGACGAACGTCGGCTGGATCAGCGTCGGCTCGACGATCTCGCCGAACAGCTCGATCACCAGCTTCTGAGCATCCCATGCCGGATTCGCCGCCACCTCGTGGCGGTCCGCAATCGCCCGCAGTGTCTCCACATCGGTCTCCGGGGTGACCTCCTGGCCGACAGCCTCCGACAGGCCCGGGTACACGCTGATCCACGCCCATTCGCCGTCGAGGTCCACCACGCCGTGCTCGGTCTCGATCTGCCGGCCCGCACCGACGGCGTCGGCGGCGTTGAGGATCATCTCCTTCATCCGGTCGGCCATGATGTACATGTCCGCCCAGGCCTCATAGGACTCCAGGGTCGTGAACTCGGGAGAGTGCGTGGAGTCCACGCCCTCGTTGCGGAAGACCCGGCCGATCTCGAAGATCCGGTCGATCCCGCCCACCACCGCACGCTTCAGGTACAGCTCGGTGGCGATGCGAAGCGTCATGTCCTGGTCGAAGGCGTTCAGGTGCGTCTCGAACGGCCGGGCCTGGGCGCCGCCGTGGATCAGGTTCAGCATCGGAGTCTCGACCTCGACGTAGCCGCGCCCGTGGAGGGTGTCACGGATGGAGCGCGTGATCGCGGCACGCCGGTAGACCATCTCGCGGGCCTCATCACGGACGATCAGGTCCGCATAGCGCTGCCGCACCCGCGTCTCCTCGTTGAGCTCCGCGTGCAGCACCGGCAGCGGACGGATCGCCTTGGACGCGACCTCGAAGGAGCTGGCCATCACGGACAGCTCACCGCGCCGGGAGGCGATGACCTCACCGGTCACCCGCACGTGGTCGCCCAGGTCCACCAGGGACTTCCACTGCGCCAGGGCCTCCTCGCCAACCTCGGCCAGGGAGAGCATCGCCTGCAGCCGGGCGCCATGGCCGTCCGGCCCGCCCTCCTGCAGGGTGGCGAAGCACAGCTTGCCGGTGTTGCGGATGAACATGACCCGGCCGGTGACCGAGACGGTCTCCCCGGTGGAGGCGCCAGGCTCCAGGTCCGGGAAGCGCTCACGCACCTCGGCCAGGGAGGAGGTGCGTTCCACCGTCACTGGGTAGGGCTGGACGCCCTCGGCGAGCAGCCGGGCACGCTTGTCCATGCGCACGGCGCGCTGGTCGTTGGTGTCGAGGTCACGGGCGGCGGGATTCTGAGCACTCACGGTGCCCCATTCTACGCGCCGCCGCACCGGCCCATCACCACAGCCCGTGACACCAGAGCGCCCCCGAGCTCGGCCGACGGCGACGCCGCGGAGGCCGCCGTCGACCGGTGGAGCACAGGGCCGCCGTCGTCGGCCTGCCGGTGTTCACCTCACCAGATGGTCACGCGCTGCTCGGGCGCCAGGTACATGCCGTCGCCCTCGGCGGTGCCGAAGGCCTCGTGGAAGGCGTCCAGGTTCTTCACCACCTGGTTGGCCCGGATCTCCGCCGGGGAGTGCGGGTCGATGCTGATCAGCGTGATGGCCCGCTCGCGACGCACGATCTGCCGCCAGGCCTGGGCCCAGGCGAAGAAGTACCGCTGGTCGCCGGAGAGGCCCTCGACGACGTCGTCCGCCTCCGTGAGGCCCTGTTGGTCCAGCCAGATCCGGTATGCCTGGTGGGCGATCCCCAGGCCGCCGAGGTCCCCGATGTTCTCCCCCAGGGTGAGCTCCCCGTTGACATGGTGCTCCGGCGCCACCGACGGCGCCAGGGCGGAGTACTGCTCCACCAGCGCGGACGTACGCTCCTCGAAGGCGGTCCGGTCGGCGTCGGACCACCAGTTGGTCAGCGAACCGTCGGCACCATAGCGGGAGCCCTGGTCGTCGAAGCCGTGACCGATCTCATGCCCGATGACCGCACCGATCGCCCCGAAGTTGGTGGCCATGTCCCGTTCGGCGGAGAAGAACGGGGGCTGCAGGATGGCCGCCGGGAAGCAGATCACGTTCTCCAGCGGGTGGTAGTAGGCGTTGACCGTCTGCGGGGTCATGTGCCACTTCTCAGGGTCCGGGCCCTCGTCGATCTCCTTCACGTCCCGGTTCCACTCGGCGACGGCGGCGCTGATCACGTTGCCGACGGCGTCGCCGCGGTCCACCGCGACGTCGCCGTAGTCGATCCAGCGCGCGGGGTACCCGACCATCGGCCGGAACGCCTCGAGCTTCTCCAGGGCCTTGGCCCGGGTCTCCTCCCCCATCCATTCCAGGGTGGAGATGGAGCGACGGTAGGCCTCGACCAGCGCGTCGATGAGCTCGTCCATCCTGGCCTTGGCCTGCGGCGGGTAGTGGCGCTGCACGTAGATCCGGGCCACGTCCTCCCCCAGGCAGGAGTTGGTCAGCGCGACCCCGCGCTTCCACCGCTCCTTGAGCTCCTGGGCGCCGCCGAGCACCTGGGAGTAGAAGGAGAAGTGCTCCTGGACGAGCGCACTGTGCAGCAGCGGGGCGGCCCAGCGCAGCAGCTGGGCGCGCAGCCAGTGCTTCCAGTGCTCGAGCGGCTGTTCGGTGAGCGCAGTCTGCATGGCGGGCAGCACGTCCGGCTGGGCCAGGACGATCTCCGCCGACTGGGAGTCGGTGAGCCGCCAGCCGGCCAGCGCCTCGGTGATCAGCGGCATCTCGGCGATGACCTGTTCGCGGGTGCGCAGGTTGTAGCGCTTCTGCGCGTCACGGGTGGCCACCCGGTCCCAGTGGTGGGAGGCGATCACGGTCTCCAGGGCGACGACGTCGGCGGCGGCCTGCTCGGCGTCGGCCACTCCGCCCAGCGCCAGGAAGCGGCTGAGGTGCTCGCGGTAGGAGGACAGCGTGTCGGCGAGCTGCTCTTCGCGGTAGTAGGACTCATCGGGCAGCCCGAGCCCGTCCTGGATGATGTGCCACAGGACCCGCTCGGGGTCACCGGCGTCGCGGCTGGCCCCGGCGGCGAGCAGCCCGTCCACGCCGTACCGCTGCCAGGAGGCGGACAGGCGGAGCAGCTCGGCAGGAGAGGAGACGGCGTCGAGGGCGTCGAGCATGGGCTGGATGGGGGCGAGCTTCAGCTTCTCGGCGCGCTCGGCGTCCATGAAGGCGGCGTAGAAGTCACCGATGCGGGCGGCGACGGCGTCGTCCCCCAGGTCCGTGGAGCCGGCGGCGGCGTCTTCGAGGATGGCGCGCACGTCAGCCTCGGACTTGTCGCGCAGCTCGATGAAGGAGCCGTAGGCGTCGAGGTCCGCGGGGATCTCGGCGGTCTTGAGCCATTCGCCGTTGACGTGGCGCTGCAGGTCGTCCTGGGGGCGGGTGGCCGGGTCCAGGTAGGGGAAGGTCGGGGTCGCCGTGGTGGTGGGGGTGTCGGTCACGTCTGCCGGCTCCTTCGTCTCGGGTGGGGTCGGATCGGAGGCGATCCGGAGATCCGTGGGATCTTTTCTTGAAGCAACTGTTTCACATGTCGTGCGGCCTGTGTCACATCTCCCTGTTCGCGGGGCGCAGAATCGTGGGGCGCAGCATCATGTTGTCGATGAGCCGCACGGGACCGACCCGGGCGGCGACCAGCGCGAGGGCCTCCCGCTCCAGGACTCCGTCGGCGGGCAGCGCGGCGGGACGCAGGGTCTGGGGGTCCGCCACCACCAGGTAGTCCAGCTCCACCCCCTCGGCGGCACGCAGCGCCGAGACGACGCCGTCGACGTCGAGCCTCTGGCCCGCCTCAGCACGCCGAGCCAGCGTGGACAGCGCCTCCACCAGCCGCAGGGCATGCTGACGCTCCTGCGCACTGAGGCGCTGGTTGCGGCTGGACAGCGCCAGGCCGTCGGCGTCGCGGACGATCGGCAGCGACCGGATGGTGACCTCAAGGTCCAGGTCGGCGACCATGCGGCGGATGATCGCCAGCTGCTCGGCGTCCTTCTCCCCGAACCAGGACTCGAAGCGCGCTCCGACGTCGGCCGTGACCGGCGGAGACATGATGCTGAACAGCTTGGCGACCACGGTGACCACCCCGTCGAAGTGCCCCGGACGAGAGCCCCCTTCCCACCGGCGGCCGAGCTCCCCCGCGCTGACCCGCACCAAGGGTCCGTCCGGGTAGCCCGGGTACATCTCCTCCACCTCCGGGGCGAAGACCAGGTCCACGCCGTGGGCGGTGAGGAGCTCGACGTCGGAGTCGAGGCTGCGCGGATAGTGACGGAAGTCCTCGGGATCGTCGAACTGCAGCGGGTTCACGAAGATCGAGGCCACCACGATGTCCGCCTCGGCGCGGGCGGCATCGGCGAGCGCGGCGTGCCCGGAGTGCAGAGCTCCCATGGTGGGCACCAGACTCACCGTGGGGCGGGCGACGCCGGCGGCGCGCCGGGCGCTGAGCAGCTCGGCCAGGGCGGCGCGGTAGGCGGAGACGGTGGTGAGGACCTGCGGTGCTGTCACCGGTCCATCGTAGTCCGGCCGCGACGAGTGCCCGCAGACGTCTCGGGACTGTGTGACGGTGATCGAGGCGTCAGTTCCCCGTGCATCTCCGCCTCCTGACGCGCGTCACCCGGGGGATGATGCGCGGGGAAGTGACTCCTCGATGTGTGGGGCGGGCGGCGACGCGGTGGGGCGGGCGCCGACGCGGTAGGGCTGGCGCCGGCGCGGTGCGGCGGGTGACCGCCCGCCGCTGCTCAGTCGGTGAGCACGTCGAGGATCGCGGCCGCCTGGGTGGAGCTGATGAGCCCGCGGTCCAGGGCCCGCTGCGCGGTGGCCCGGGCCATCTGCACATAGGCGGTGCGGATGTCGGCCGACAGCTCGGACTCACTGAGCAGCTGGACGTGCCGCGCCACGGTGCCCACGTCGCCGCGCGCGATGGGGCCGGTCAGCGCGCCCTCCCCGGAGGCGAGCGCATTGTCCAGGCTCGCCTGCATCAGGGGGCCGAGCACGCGGTCCGGGGCCTCCACCCCGATGCCGCGCAGCATCTCGGACGCCTGCCCGGTGATGGTGTTCAGGTGGTTCGAAGCATGGGCGAGGGCCGCGTGATAGATGCCTCGGTCGGACTCGGAGACGGTGACGGGCTCTCCGCCCATCTCCACCACCAGGGCCTGGGCGATGGGCAGCACGGGCGCCGGGGCCGTCACTGCGAACGCGCAGGCGTTGAGCCGCTGCAGGTCCATGGTGAGCCCTGTGAAGGTCATCGCCGGGTGGACGGCCAGGGTGATCGCGCCGGCCTGCTGAGCCGGGGCGAGCACATCGGTGCCATAGCGACCCGAGGTGTGGATGACCAGCTGGCCGGCCTGGAAATATCCGGCCTCGGCGGCGCCGGAGACGACGTCGGCGAGCGCGTCGTCCGGCACGGCCAGCAGCACCAGCTCGGAGCGGCGCAGGATCTCCGGGATCTCCAGGATCGGGACCCCGTCCAGCAGAGACTCCGCACGGCTGCGGGAGGCCTCCGAGACGGCGTGCACCCCCACCACCTGGTGGCCCGCGCCGCGCAGCGCGGCACCCAGCACCGCCCCCACCTTACCCGCCGAGATGATTCCGACGCCGAGACGGCCGTCCCGCTGCGAGGGCTCCTTCTCGCTCGGATACGGATCAGCGACGACGTTCATCGGGCTCCTCGTCGGGACGGGGCTCGGGGTATGGGCGCGGATGCGGCGGCTGACCGGGCTGCGGCCCGGGCGGCGGTGCAGCAGGCGGGGCGGCAGGCGGGGCGGGGCTGCGCGGAGGCTCGCCCGGCTGACCCGGCTGCTGCGGCTGCTGCGGCTGGTACGGCTGGTACGGCTGCTGCGGCTGGTACGGCTGCTGCGGCTGGTGAGCACCGGGCTGCCACGGGCCAGGGTTCCCCGGGGCGGGGGTCCTCGGAGGCTGCGCGGACGGCCCGGGAGGCTGCGGCGGCAGCGCGGAGTATGACTGGCCTGAGTACGGCTGACCTGGGTGCTGCTGTCCTGAGTACGGCGGGCCAGCGACGGGACCCTCGGGCTCCGAGGCGGCGGCCACAGAGCCGTCCGCGGACTGGGAGCGGGTCTGGCTGACCATACGCTCGAACTCGTGGAGCTCTTCGGGGAGCATCCACTGGTTCCGGTCGCTCATGCGTCGGGCGACGGCGGCTCGACGCGCCTCGTTCTCGAACAGCCAGTGGGCGGCGTCGAGGTCCTGATTGGCCAGCTGCACCTGGAACGGGCCAGCCGGCGTGTGCAGATGGACGTCCGCCAGGCGCTTGGCTCGCTGCCACGGCCCCTGCAGCAGGGCCAGCGACTGGATCCGCTCATGCGAGATCAGGGTGAGCCGGCGGGACAGGCGCCCGTCACGGAACATCACCGCCGCAGGCGTGGTGCAGAACCCTCGCCGACGCCGCACGAACGGGTCGAAGATCCGTGCGCGCCGCGGCACCTCGGTGAAGCCTCCTGCCGTGCCGGAGCCGGTGAGGCCCTCACTGACCAGCTGCTCCGGATACGGCACCTGCAGATCGGGGAACATCTCCGCGGTGACCGCCATGACGTCTTCGCGGCGTCCCACCGGCAGCAGCACCGAACGGTTCTCTCCTGATCCGTAGCCGGCGACGACCACGAGCACCCGGAACCAGCCGCAGGACCGCCACAGCAGCGGCTGGTGGATCTGCAGCGCCTGCACCCGTCCCGGCGGGACGGTCTGGGTGGTGGTCTCCAGCAGGCCGTAGCGCATCCGCAGCCCGGCACCGGTCATGGTGGCGGTGAACCGGAATCCGCCGCTGAACTGCTGGTAGTAGACCGCCACCACGGCAATCCCCACCGGGATGAGGCCGGGAAGGACCGCCACACCGACGGTGCCGATCACGGCCCCCGCCTGCCCCAAGGGGTCCTCAACGCCCATCGAGAGGGACACGATGCCGCCGACCACCGCGGCGATGAGACCCGCCCCGGCGATGATCAGCAGGAACACCGTCCCCCAGCCCATGAGGACCGAGCCGATCAGGCGCCCGGTGGGCACCCGGGTGATCTCCCGGTCGGGCACGTCCTGGAACAGCGGCGCCGGCTCGGCAGGCGGCATGACCTGCCCCGGAGGGAGAGACGCCGACGGGCCCTGAGGAGGCCGGTCACCGGGGGGACCTGGCGGCACGGCTCCGAACCCGTCAGTCTGAGCGGCGCCCGGGGAGGCCGCCGCCTCGGCCTGCTGGCGGCGCCACTGGGCACGCCCGGAGGCACGGTCCATGATGTCGGCCCGCAGCTGCTCGGCCTGGCCCTTCTTCAGGAAGGCCAGCGTCGCGGCGGTGCCGTCTCCTTCAGCCACCTCGAACTTCAGCTCCGCCAGACCGGTGATCCGGGCCAGCAGCGGCTGGCGCAGGTCCACGGCCTGCACCCGGTCGATGCGGGCCTGCCGGTGCTGACGCACGAAGATGCCGGACTTCACCATCACGTGCTCGTCGGTGATCTTGTATCGGGTGAACCACCACGAGAGCAGAAACCCTCCGAAGACCACCAGCACCAGCAGGATGAGCCCTCCGCCGCCGGCCAGGAACGCCACCGGGTTGCGGTCCACCTGGTCCCACAGCTCGCCGGAGCGCCACAGGTTCCACAGATCCGCCCAGATCTCCCAGTTGTAGCCGAAGACGATGCCGGGCACGGCGATCACCGTCAGCCAGCCGCGCACGAAGGGACTCAGCGGGTGGACCTTCGTCCAGGTCTCGTCGAACCACTTCTCGTCAGGCTGGGCCTCTGTCATCTCTCGCCCCCTCACAGGCCGGCCAGGCGGGCCTGGCCGCGGGCCGGCAGCTCTTCGCGCAGCCGGGCCCCCTCGTCCCGGTGGGCTCCGGGGATGACGGCGTCGGTCCCGGCGGAGGCGGTCTTCAGCTGTACGGTGCACACGTGGAAGTGGCGCATCAGCGGCCCGGCCTCGATGTCCACATACTGCAGGCGGCCGTACGGGACGGCCACCACCTTCTGGAACAGCAGACCGCGGCGGATGAGCAGGTCATCGGCGCGCTCGTGGTACCCGATGGCGCGGATGCGGCGCGGGATGAGGATCAGATCGGCGGCTGCCCAGAGGACCGCACCGATGACGACCACCAGCACCAGCCACTGGGGCAGGCTGATCACGTCTGCCAGGTCGAGCACGACAGGCACGGCGATGATCAGCAGCGTCACCGCCCATCCGATCACCGCGGAGATCATGCGCACCGTGATGTACCGCTCGTCGACCCGGGTCCAGGTCACTCCCGCCGGGTCAATGGGTTCCGCCGGCATGTCCCTCCTCAGTTCGTGCGTGGGCGCGGCGCGGGCCGCGCAGCGCGTGTCCATAGGTCGATCCGACGTCAGGAGCGGCTTCGCGTGCCGCCCCTCCTGCGGTCCCAGGCTCCTGGCCGAAGTCGCGCCGGGGCCGGCGCGCGGGCCGCCCGCCGTCGTCGCCGCGGTCCGGCGGAATGCGGCAGAGCTGCTCCACCACAAAACCGATGATCACCCACGCCAGGCCGCCGATGATCATCAGCAGCGCCGCGTGGGCGTTCGGCGCGGCGAGCCCCGCGGTGGGGCCCAGGTCGATCAGCACACCGGCGTGCCAGCCGGCGATCACTGCGCCCGCATAGCCGCAGGCCTGCGCGGCGACCACCACGCGGGCGGCCTCCAGCGGGTGCAGACGTCGCCCGCGCCGCGGTCCCCGTCTCCCGGAGCGCCGGTCCGCGTCCTGTCGCTCACCGTCGCGTCGCGCCTGGTCAGCGTCCTTCTCCAGGCCGCGCTGGTCCCACCACACCACCATACCCAGGCCCAGGACCACCAGCCCGATGCCGCCCAGGGTGATCAGCGAGACCGGGGCCAGCACGGGGGAACCGAAGCCCCGGGTGACCATGAGCACGGTGGCCACGAGCCCGACCAGCGCCGAGGCGGCGGTGATGATCATCAGCCACATGGGCTGCAGCGTGGTCATGAGGTGACCTCCGGGCGCACACCGTCGACGTCGGCGGCCTCGGCGGCGAGCTGCCGCACCGGGACGCCGTCGAGCAGCGCGATGGGGTCCATCCAGGACCACGGCAGCAGCACGAAGGCCCGTTCGGCGGCCCGCGGATGGGGCACGGTCAGCCGGGGTGAGTCCACATGCGCCCCGGCGTAGGTGATGATGTCGACATCGAGGGTGCGCGGGCCCCAGCGGACCTCGCGGGTGCGGTGGTGCTCCGCCTCGATCCGCTGGGCGACGTCGAGCAGGGCGTGGGGCGACAGGGAGGTCTCCACCTCGACCACCTGGTTGAGGAAGTCGGGCTGCCCGACGGGCCCGCCCACTGGGGCGGTGAGCGCGCGAGGAGAGGTGTTCAGGACGTCCACCTGATCGGACCCGTCCAGGGCGGCGACGGCGTCGTCGAGGATCTGCGCCGAGTCGCCCAGGTTGGAGCCCAGCGCGAGCACGGCGCGCACCGGGAAGCTCGCGGGCAGGTCCGGGTCGCGGAGGGCAGACCCACGACCCACGCCATGGGACCCGGCGCCGCGCCGCGCCGAGGGAGAGGCGTGCTGGTCGCCGGCTTCGGCCGCGTCGGCCTGGTCGGCGAGGGAGACGGTGTCATAGCCGCCGACGGCCGCGGTGCGGGTGAGGATCCGTCCACCCTGCAGCTCAGCACGGGTCCGGTGGACCGTGACCGCGACGTCGGCGAAGCTCTGCTCCAGAGGCGCCTCCGGCTTGTGGACGGTGATGCTCGCCGCCTCGATGCGATGATCGGCGGAGAGGACGTCGGCAGCGATCTTCTGGGCCAGCGCCTCGATGAGGTCATAGGGTTCCCCGGTGATGGCCGCTTCGATGCGCTCCGCGATGTCCACGTAGGAGACCGTGTCCTGCAGGGCGTCCGAACGGCCGGCCGCCCTCAGGTCCACCGCGAGCTCGGCGTCCACGCGGAAGGGCTGGCCCTGCCGCCTCTCGAACTCGAAGACCCCGTGATGGCCGACGGCGGTGACGCCGGTCAGGCGGATCATGTCGCTGCGCATGCCTCTACCTTCTCCCATTCCGGGCCGATCCTGAACCCGCGCCGCATCATCGACCCCGACGAGCATAGGACTGGCGCCGACGAGCACAGAACCGACGAGGACAGAACAAGGGGGTGGAACTCCGGGATTCCCCCGGGGTTCCACCCCCTGTGCACTGGTCAGGTCACGTCACCGGACCTGAGGGCTCAGTGAGTCAGCCGCACTGCGAGACGTTGCCGCTGAGCTCACCGCCGGCAGAACCTGTGGTGGTGATGGTGACGGTTGCGTCACCGGCCTGCAGCGCGGCGACCTGCTCGTCGGTCAGTTCGAAGCTGCCGCCGGCTGCGCCGCTGGTGCCGCCGGTGGCCGTCAGCTCGAGGTCGCTGCCGCCGGTGTGCAGGGTCACGCCGGTGACGTCCGAGGTGGTGCCGGCGTAGAGGCAGTTGACCGTCAGCGAATTGCCGGTCAGGGTGCCGTCGCACTGGCCCAGCCCGGAGGACTCGGTGCCGCCCAGCAGCACGGTGTACTCGGTGGTGACGGAGGCATCGCCGTCGGTGTCGCCGGAGTCGCCTCCGCCGCCCAGCAGGCCGCCGAGGCCGCCGCTGCCGAGGAGACCGTCGTCGCCGCCGAGGAGACCGTCGAGCAGGCCGTCCAGACCGAGTCCGCCCAGCAGGCCTTCCACGCCGCCCTCGTCGAGCAGGCCCTCGAGCTCCAGCAGGCCGTCCAGTCCGTCCTGGCTCAGCAGGTCCTCCAGTCCGCCGTCACCGACGAGGCCGTCAAGACCGCCCTCATCCAGGACTCCGTCCAGACCACCCTCGTCGAGCAGGCCCTCGAGCTCCAGCAGGCCGTCCAGCTCACCGGCGTCGAGGAGACCGCCGAGGCCGCTCTCGTCCAGGAGCCCGTCCAGCTCCAGGATGCTCTCCAGGTCACCGGCGTCGAGGAGCTCGCCGAGGTCGCCCTCCCCGAGGAGGTCACCCAGGGCGTCGTCGCCGACGACGTCGGAGAGCGACTGCAGGGTGTTGATGTTCTCGGTGATCTGCAGCAGCTCCAGGGTCCCGGTGGGGTTCCCGCTAGTCACATCGTCCAGCGCGGTCTCCCACAGGAGCCGCCAGGTGTCGAAGTGGTCCCCGGCGAACCCGACGTACTCCTCCAGGTTGAGCAGCGTCTCCGGAGTGACCCGGTCCAGGATGGCGGAGGCGTCAGTGGTCTCCCACAGGTAGTCCGAGGTCAGCATCTCCGGGGTGGGCAGTCCCGGGATGATCAGGTCCGACAGGTCCGCCAGCTCGTCCGCCGAGGGCACGTCCAACGCAGTCAGATCATTGCTGTCCAGCGGGATGCCGATGCCGCCGCAAGAGGTCAGCAGCGTGACGTAGTCGGTGTTGTGGCCCTTGACGTGCGAGGGGTTGAAGACGGGAATCCAGCCCAGGGGCCCGCCGTAGATGTCGATGATCGGCATCTCGGAGTTCCCGATGGCGCCGCTCGCTAGCGAGAGGACCAGGTTCTCGTAGGCGGGATCGGTGTGGTACTCGTTCACGTGGGCGAAGCTTCCGAGCAGCGGAATGCCGTCCTCGTTGGCCCACATGTGCTCCAGGAAGAACTCGCAGGCGTCACCGCCCTCGTGCCCATCGTGTCCATCGTGCCCGTCATGGTCATTGGCGGCGTGTCCGGCGGCCGCCGTGGCGATGCCGCCGCCGATGACGAGCGCGGAGGTGGCCGCCGTCGTCGCTGCGGTCTTCAGCCATCTCCGGCTGACGTCCGCGAACCTGCTAGTCATTGTGATGCCCTTTCTTTCGCATTCCGAAGGGCTCATCAAGCAGTCTTGACATGCCATCAATGCCATACAGGTGCTGGAATCAAGCCCCCCGGGGAGGATTCCCCTCCGAAGGTGACACTATGCAACCATCGTCAGGTCAGTCAAGAGGCTTGGAGATGCCGATGCAGTCTGCACCACGCCCGTTCACGACAGCCATCCGGGCCAGGCAAGCCCTGAAGCGCTTGAGCATCACCGCCTCGGGTATCACCAGAAACCCCCTCCGTGACCGAAGGTGACGAACCCCGACTCCCCAGTAACCACAGGGGTCGACGCCCTGTCGAGACGGCATCTCACCGCAACCCCCGGCGCCTCACCCGGAATCGATGGACTGAAACGCGACAGCTGCCACGCCGCCATGACATCTGAGGCGACTGCGGGAAGACGCAGACCCTCTCGGCGCTCAGATGCCCGAATCGACGGGGTGGCCCACGTCGCTATTTTTATGAAAAGAGTGCTTCATAATGAGGTTCATGGCGCCAAGGAAAACATCGGAGGCCGACGAACACCCGTGGAGACCGGAGGGCCGCCGTCGCCGGCCTCCGGACGGCGCTCAGGCCCGCCGCAGGGCGCCGACCGCCTTCATCGCGTCTACCGTCGGCTCGACGTCGTGGACACGCACGGCCCAGACGCCGGCCTGGGCCGCCAGGGCGTTCAGGGCCAGCGTGGCGGCGTCCCGCCCCTGAGCCTCGCGCGGGGCGCCGGAGCGGGCCAGCAGTTCGCCCAGGAAGCCCTTCCGGGAGACGCCCAGCAGAACCGGATGCCCCAGGGCCACGATGCGGTCCAGGTGGCGCAGCAGCTCCCAGCTCTGGGCGGCGGTCTTCGCGAAGCCGATGCCCGGATCCAGAATGATCCTCTCCGCCGGGACCCCGGCGTCGAGGTAGCGGTCGCGGATCTGCTGCAGCTCGGCGACCACCTCGGCGACCACGTCGTCGTACTGCGCGCGGGACTGCATGGTCTGCGCATCGCCCCGGTTGTGCGTGATGATGACCCGCACGCCGCCGTCGGCGACGACCTGCGGCATCTCCGCGGCGGTCACCATCCCCGAGACGTCGTTGATGATCAGGTGCTCCGGCCCGGGGGCCGCCGCGATCGCCGCCGCAGCGGTGGAGGGGTGGCGGGTGTCCACCGAGACCACCGCGCCACCGGTGAACAGCGCCTCCAGCACCGGGAGGATGCGGCGCTGCTCCTCCTCCGGCTCCACGGGGTCGGCGCCGGGTCGGGTGGACTCTCCGCCGACGTCGACGATGTCCGCGCCCGCGTAGTGCTGGGAGAGCCCGGCATGGACGGCGGACTCGTGGTCGACCACTGTGTCCGCCGGGGCCACGAACCGGCCGCCGTCGGAGAACGAGTCCGAGGTGACGTTCAGGATGCCCATCACCAGCGTCCTGTCGGTGGGCAGGTCGGCCACCGTCTTCTTCGCCGCCGCGCGGCGGACCACGCTCACGGGTCCGGTGTTCGGGCCTGTGCCCGGGGCTGCGCCCATGGTGTCCATCAGGGTCCTCCTTGGGGTGGTGTGCCGCCGGGCCGCCCTGGTCAGGGCTCGCCGTCCGCGTCCGCACCCCATCGTCGGGGGCGGCGCGGGCGATGCTCAGCGGTGCAGGATGAGGCTCATGGCCTCCGATCGGGTCGCGGCGTCACGGAGCTGTCCGCGCACCGCTGAGGTGATGGTCTTCGCGCCGGGCTTCGAGACCCCGCGCATGGACATGCACAGGTGCTCGCATTCGACGACGACGATCGCACCCAGCGGCTCCAGGTGCGCCATGAGCGCCTCGACCACCTCCGTGGTGAGGTTCTCCTGCACCTGGGGGCGCTTGGCGAAGATGTCCACCAGGCGCGCCAGCTTGCTCAGCCCGGTGACTTTTCCGTCGGCCGACGGGATGTAGCCGATGTGCGCGTGGCCGAAGAACGGCACCAGGTGGTGCTCGCACATGGAGTAGAACGGGATGTCGCGGACGAGGACGAGCTCCTCATGGCCGATGTCGAAGGTGGTGGCCAGCAGCTCGGCAGGGTCCTCATGCAGGCCCCGGAAGGCCTCCTGATAGGCCCGCGCCACCCTCCCCGGGGTGTCCTTCAGGCCGTCCCGCTCCGGATCCTCGCCGACGGCGACCAGGATCTCCCGCACGGCGGCCTCGATGCGCGGCAGGTCCACCGGAGCGTCCTGCGGCAGCTCGGGGCTGCCAGGGGTGGTGATCGTGCTGCTCATCGGACGTCCTCCCCGGCCTCAGAGGTCTCGTCGGCCGTCTCGCGAGCCGTCTCACCGGCGGCCTCGCCGGGCTCGGTGCCGATGAACTCCCCGTCAGCAGGATCGGGCGAGTCCGCGACGGTCTCGGAGGTGATGATGATGGGCCGTTCCGGGGAGGACTCCCAGACCTGCCGATGCGGTCGCTTCTTCACGTCATGGAAGATCGCCGCGACCTCGTGGGCATTGAGGGTCTCGACGCGGAGCAGCTCCTCGGCCAGTCGGTCCAGCACGTGCCGGTTCTCCGTGAGCGCCCAGTAGGCCTCGTCGTGCGCCTCCTCGATGATGGCGCGGACCTCGGCGTCGACGATCGCCGCCAGCTCCTCGGAGTACTCCTTGCCGGTGGCCATCTCCCGGCCCAGGAACGGACTGGTGTCCCCGGACCCGAGCTTCACGGACCCCACCCTGGCGCTCATGCCGTAGTCGGTGACCATCTTCCGTGCCGTGTCGGTGGCCTTCTGGATGTCGTTGGCCGCCCCCGTGGAGGGGTCGTGGAACACGATCTCCTCGGCGACCCTCCCACCCATGGCATAGGAGATCTGGTCCAGCAGCTCGTTGCGGGTGGTGGAGTACTTGTCATCCTCCGGGACCACCATGGTGTAGCCCAGGGCGCGGCCGCGCGGCAGGATGGTGATCTTGGTGACCGGGGCCGAGTAGTTCAGGGCGGCGGCGACCAGGGCGTGGCCGCCCTCGTGGTAGGCGGTGACCCGGCGCTCGTGGTCCTTCATCAGCCGGGTGCGCTTCTGCGGGCCGGCCATCACGCGGTCGATGGCCTCGTCCACGGCGCGGTCGTCGATGAGGTCGGCGTTGGACCGGGCGGTCAGCAGGGCCGCCTCGTTGAGCACGTTCGCGAGATCCGCACCCGTGTACCCCGGGGTCTTGCGAGCGATGGACTCCAGGTCCAGGTCCTCCACCATGGGCTTGCCCTTGGCGTGGACCTCGAGGATGGACCGGCGACCGGCGAAGTCGGGGGCCTCCACGGGGATCTGCCGGTCGAAGCGCCCCGGGCGCAGCAGGGCGGGGTCCAGGACGTCCGGACGGTTGGTGGCGGCGATGACGATGATGTTCGCATTCGCCTCGAAGCCGTCCATCTCCACCAGCAGCTGGTTCAGGGTCTGCTCGCGCTCGTCATTGCCGCCGCCCACGCCGGCGCCGCGCTGGCGGCCGACGGCGTCGATCTCATCCACGAAGATGATCGCCGGAGAGTTCTCCTTGGCCTGCTTGAACAGGTCCCGCACCCGGGAGGCGCCGACGCCGACGAACATCTCCACGAAGTCGGAGCCGGAGATCGAGTAGAAGGCGCCGCCGGCCTCACCGGCCACGGCTTTGGCCAGCAGCGTCTTGCCGGTGCCGGGCGGACCGTAGAGCAGAACGCCCTTGGGAATCTTCGCGCCCAGGCGCTGGAACTTCTCCGGCTCGGAGAGGAACTCCTTGATCTCGTGGAGCTCCTCCACAGCTTCCTCAGCTCCGGCGACGTCGCGGAAGGTCACCTGCGGCATGTCCTTGTCGAACATCTTGGCCTTGGACTTGCCGAACTGCATGACCCGCGAGTTGCCGCCGGACATGCGGGTGATCAACCAGATGAACAGCAGGGCGATCAGCAGGAAGGGGATCATGAAGCTCAGCAGCGAAAGCAGCCAGTTCGACTGCTCCGGCTCGTCCGTGTAGCCCTCCAGGTCCGCCTCGGCGATCGCATCGACGACGGTCTCAGCCCGCGCCTGCGAGAAGTGGAAGTGGACGACGTCGCCGAGCTCCTCCCCGTCCTGCTCATAGGGCTCGGTCAGATGCAGGTCCACGCGATGGTCGCCGTCGTCGATCCTGGCCTCCGAGACCTGGCCGTCGGCGATGAGCTCCATGCCCACATTGGTGTCCACGCGGGCGCCGGTCTGGCCCGAGGAGAACAGCATGGGCACCACGATGAGCAGCGCCGCCACCGCCAGGAGGATCCAGAACAGCGGACCGGTGAAGATCTTCTTCAAGTTCATGCAGCTCCGTCAGACACAAGGGGGTACACCTAGCGCACCAGGGTACTGCCAGTGCCTGACAACGGCACCTGGGACGTCGTCACGTTCGCGACAGGTGGAATGAGGCTCCCGACGTCGACCTTTTGTTGCACATGGTTCGCATTAGACTCAACAGGACGTCCCCACCCCGAGGTGAGCCCCATGATGATCGTCCCCGAACTGGTCCAGCTGACACGAGAGCACCCCCGCCGGTTCCGCCGGCTCACCGGTGCACTGGTGGGCGTCTCGCTGACCCACCTCCTCCAGGCGCTGGCCGTGGCCGGCACCCTGGCTGCCGTCGTCGATCAGCGACCAGGGGCCGGGGCCGCCTGCCTGGGCGTGCTGGCCGCGGCCGCGGCCGGCAGGCTCCTGCTGCGCCAGCACCAGCAGCACCTGGCCTCCGCGCTGGGCACCGCGGTGCGCCAGCAGATGCGGGCGCGGGTGCTGCGCCGGATACTCGTGCCCGAACGGCTGCATGATGTGCGCGGCCGTGCCGGCTCGGCACGGCTGACCGTGGTGGACGCCGTGGACGGCGTGGACGCCTATCTCACCCGCTACCTTCCCCATGTGGCGCAGGTGGCGCTGCTGTGCCCGCTGTTGGTGCTGGCCATGGCGGTGCTCTCCCCCGCTGTCGCCGTCGTGCTGGGGGCGTTCGTGGCGGCCGCCGTCGTGGCGCCCCGGGCCTTCAACCGGTGGATGGCACGCCGGTCACAGGAGCGCTGGGAGTCCTACGACGACCTCAGCGCCGACATCCAGGAGGCGCTGCAGGGCATGCGCACCCTGCAGCTGCTCGGCGCCGTGCCGGGTCGCCGCCGGGTGCTGCGGGCCCGCTCCGCGCGGCTGCATCGGGAGACGGTGCGCACCATGCGAGCCTCCCTGTGGGAGACCGGGATCCTGGACCTGATGATCCAGGCCGGCACGGCGACGGCGGCCGCCCTGGCGATCCTCACCGCCGCGGGCGCCGAGCCGCAGGGGCTGCTGGCGACTCCCCTGGGCGCCGTCGCCGAGGACCCGTTCCGGACCTTCGCGATGCTGATGCTGGCCTCGGAGACGTTCCGCCCCATCCGCGACGTGTCCCAGCAGTGGCACGCCGGGTTCCTGGGGTTCTCCGCGGTGGGCGCCTTGGGCGAACACGGTGCCTTCGACTCCTCGGGAGACGAAGACGGTGAGGCGATGCGGACCGATGCCCCGGCAGCAGACCCGTCCGCTGCGCACTCGGCGCCACGTCGACCGGCACCGGCACCGGCACCGGCACCGGCACCGGGGGCACTGCACCTGAAGGACGTCCACCATCAGTACCCGCAGACGGTGGCGCCGGTGCTGCAGGGGGTCGACATCGCCGTCGAGCCGGGGCGGATCACGGTGCTCTCCGGGACCTCGGGAGCCGGCAAGTCCACCGTCTTCGACATCATCCTGGGGCTGCTGACGCCCACGGCCGGGACGGTGACGCTGGCCGGGCGCCGTCCGCTGCCGGAGGAGATCGCGGTGGTCTCCCAGTCGCCGTCGCTGTTCTCGGGCACGCTGCGGGAGAATCTGCGCCTGGCGGCGCCCGGGGACAGCGACAGGGACGAGCAGACGCTCCTGGACGCCTGCGACGACGCCGGACTCGCCGAGCTGCTCGGCTCGCTGCCCGAGGGCCTGGACACCCCGATCGCGGAGGGCGGGGCTTCCCTGTCCCGAGGGCAGGCTCAGCGGGTGGCCATCGCCCGGGCCTACCTCGCCGACCGGCCGGTGATCCTGATGGATGAGCCGACCAGTGCACTCGACGAGGACACCGCGGGGACCGTGCTGGCCCGCCTGCGGGCACGCGCTGCGGGGCGGATCGTGCTGATCATCAGCCACCGCGAGGACGTCATGCGGGCGGCTGATGATCACTGGGGCCTGGAGAACGGGCGAGTGCACCCCGGCGGGGCCGCGGCCCCGCCCGTCGTCGCGGCTGCCCGCGCGGCCGTCGCCGGTCCAGCCACGGCCCCACAGGAGGAGGACGCATGAGCGCCACCGCCGACGCCGCACGGACACACGAGGACCACACCCCCGGGGACCACGCCGGAGAGCCCGGCGCCCCTGTCAGACCCCTGCTGGTGCTGCTGCGCCTGCTGCGGCCGATGGTCCTGCCGATGCTGTGGACCGGCCTGGTCTCCTGGGCGGGCTGGCTGGCGCTCATGGCGATCACCGTGATGGGGGCCTGGGGTGTGGGGCATGCCGTGGTGCTCGGGGAACTGCCGCCGTCGGGGTTCTGGTGGGGACTGGGCGCGGCGGTGGTGGTCCGAGTGCTGCTGACCTGGCACGAGATGGATGTGTCCCATGCCCTGGCCTACCGGGTCCTGGACCTGCTGCGGATGCACCTGTTCGACTCCTATGCCGCCCGTGTGGTGGAGGGCCGACAGGCCCATTCCGGGGACGCCGCCTCCACGGCGCTGACCGACCTGGAGAAGCTGGAGTTCTTCTACGCCCACACCATCGCCCAGATGGCCTCGGCCGTGCTGACCTTCGGGGCAGGTGCTGCGGCGCTGTGGCTGCTGGACGCCGCCATGGGCGCGGCGTTGCTGGCGCTCGGGGCGGTGCTGATGGCCAGCAGCCTGTTCCTGCGACGCCGTATGACCCGGGCTGGCCAGGCGCAGCAGGAGGAGACGAATCGACTCTCGCGGTTCCTCACCGATGTCCTCGGCAACGCCCGGGACGTGCTGAGCTTCTCGCTGGCCGGGAGGATCGTCGAGGAGTCCGCGCGACGCACCGCACGGATCAGCCGCCAGGAGCGCCGCGCGGCGCTGCTGGAGAGCCTCGCCTCCGGCGTCCGGGACCTGCTCACGGTCACCGCGCTGCTGCTGGTGCTCCTGCTGGGGCTGCGCCGCGCGGCCGTGCCGGAGTCAGCGGTCGCCCCGGAGATGGTGGCCGCGGCGGTCACCCTGGCGATGATGAGCCTGGCCCCGCTGATCGGTGCCGCCGACACGCTGGGCAAGCTGCATCCGCTGCAGGCCTCCGCCGCGCGGGTGGCCGCGCAGCTCGACGACGCCGGGCCGGCTGGTCCCGACACGACCGCCTCCAGCACGACGCCGCGGGGGCACGACCACGACGACGCCGCACTGCATACCCCTGGTCCCACCCTCGCTGCTCCGGCCCCCTGGGGCGTGCGGGTCAGCGGGCTGAGACACCGCCACCCCGGCCGTGGGGAGCTGCGCTACCCCGAGATCACCGTCCGACCCGGTGAGCATGTGGCCATCACCGGGCCCTCCGGCGTCGGGAAGACCACGCTGATCAATCTGGTGGCGGGGCTGTGGCGCCCCAGTGCAGGCGAGGCGGTGCTGTTCGGCGCCGACGACCCCGAGTCGGGCCGGAGCCCTGAGAAGATTCCCGAGGAGGAGCTCCGCGCACGGGTGGCGGTGGTGGACCAGGAGTCGAGGCTCTTCCGCGGCACCGTGGCGCAGAACCTGCGTCTGGGGGCGCCGGAGGGGGCACTGACGAAAGCCGACCTCCACCACGCCTTGGCCGCCGTCGAAGCCGATGAGTGGATCAGCCTGGACGATGAGCTCGGCGAGACCGGACTGCGACTCTCCGGCGGCCAGCGCGCCAGGCTCTGCCTGGCCCGCGCCCTGGCCCGGCGCCCCGCGCTGCTCATCCTCGACGAGGTCACCGCCAGCCTCGATGCCGAGTCGGAGGCCGACATCACCGCCCTGATCCGCTCCCTGGACTGCACCGTGCTGACGGTCTCGCATCGAGCCAGCACGGTGGCGAGCTCGGATCGGATCATCGCTTTGTGAGCGCCGTCGATCGGGGACCCGGCACGCCCCGGCGCACTCAGCCCCCGTACAGCCCCTCGGCCACCCGCTCGACGGCGTCGATGTTCTGCAGCGAGCCGGGGAACAGGTGGTGGTTCGGCACCGGGATCAGCCGATCCTCCTGGACCGCCTGGACCTCCGGGTGGTTCTGCGCGAAATACTCCCGGGTGGCCTCTTCATGTGCCGCGTCCTCCACGCCGAAGGTGATCGCCTCCGGGTCCCGGGAAGCCAGCTCCTCCGCGCTGATCTGGGCGAAGACGAAGGAGTCGAACTGGTCCTCATCTGGGGAGAAGACGTTCTCCCCGCTGGCCTGGGCGATGATGTCGTACTCCACACCGCCGCCCACCACGGAGAGCGTGTCTCCTTCGACGTAGACCTGCGCCACGGTCAGCGGCTCGGCGCCCTCACTCAGCTCGGCGGCGTCCTCCAGGCGCTCCCGGCCGTCCTCGATGAGTTCCTCCGCAGCCTCCTCGGCGGCGAAGATCTCTCCCAGGTTCTCGATGTCGGTGAACAGGTCCTCCACTGTGCCCTCCGAGCGGCGCTCGAAGCAGCCGCCGGTGGCGATGTAGGACGCCGCCCCGGCCTCGTCGAGCTGCTCGATGCTGGCGAAGCCCTGATCCGCACTGAACTCATAGCTGGTGGGGGCGTAGACGAAGTCCGGCTCCACCTGCAGCAGCACCTCCCGCGACGGCGGCAGGTCATCGCTGAGCTCCTCCGCCGCCCCCAGCTGCGCGCTGACGTCCTCGGGCAGCTCCGAGGAGGAGGTCTGCGCCACACCGACCACCTGGTCCCCCAGCCCCAGCCGCACCAGCAGCTCCGTCTGCGCCGGACTCATCCCGACCGCCCGCTGCGGCGCGGCCTCGAACTCCAGCTCCTGCCCGCAGTTCTCCAGGGCGACGTCGACGGCGGCCGTGCCTCCGTCGTCAGCGCCGGCGGCATCGTCGGAGGCGTCCTGCACCCCGGTCCCGCAGGCGGTCAGCAGCAGGCTCGCGCCCGCGATCGCGGCGAGGCTGAGGCGCCGGGGGCGGGCGGTCGTCGTCATCTGCATGGATGTCCTTTCGATCAGGGGTGGTCGGGCCGTGCTGCGAGGTCGCATCACGGCCGTGTCAGGGCTCAGGCCTCGAGGCGCTCGAAGGCCAGGCGCGTCTGTTCCCGGCCGGGGAGGCGCATGGTGGTGGCGTGCACCCCGAAGGCGGTGCGCACCTGCGCCGCGGTCAGCACCTGCTCCACCGGCCCGTGATCCACCAGCCGTCCGGAGGAGAGCACGGCGGCGTGGTCGCAGTAGGCCAGTGCCAGGTTGAGGTCATGCACGGCGACGATCGCCGTCCGTCCCAGCTCCCGGACGATGTGCAGCAGCTCCATCTGGAAGGCGATGTCGAGGTGATTGGTGGGTTCGTCCAGCAGCAGCGTTCCGGCTCCCTGGGCAAGCGCCCGGGCCAGCAGCACCCGCTGCTTCTCCCCGCCGGAGAGCTCCGCGAAGCCGCGGTCCGCCAGGTGCCCCGCGCGGGCGGTCTCCAGGCTGCGCACGACGACGTCCAGGTCGGCATCGGTGTCCGGGCTGAAGCCGGAATGGTGCACGGAGCGCGCCATCAGGACGATGTCCAGCACGGACTGGCCCATCCCGGCGCTGTCCACCACGGTCTGGGCCTCCTGCGCCATGACGGCGACCCGCCGGGCCACCTGCCGCCGCGGCAGCTGCCACAGGTCCTCGCCGTCGAGGCTCACGGCGCCGGCGTCGGGGCGGATGAGCCGGTAGGCGGTCTTCAGCAGGGTGGACTTCCCCGAGCCGTTGGGGCCCACCAGGGCGGTGACCTGGCCCGCCGGCGCGGTGAAGCCGACGTCGTCGACCAGCCTGCGACCGGCGCGCTCCACGGTGACGCCGTCGAAGCGGAGCCCCTCCCCCGGACCATGCTGCCGGGGGTTCACGCGTCCACCACCTGACGGCGGCGCAGCAGGCCGGCCAGACCCCCACGAGTGCGGCCGGGGCGCAGCAGCCACAGGAAGAACGGGGCCCCGACGGCGGCGGTGAAGATCCCGATGGGCACCTCCGTGGGCGCGGCGGCGGTGCGGGCCGCCAGATCCGCGGCCGCCAGGAACAGAGCGCCTCCGAGGACCGCGACCGGCAGCATCAACCGGTGGTCCGAGCCCACCAGCAGCCGGGCGGTGTGCGGGATGATCAGCCCGACGAAGCCGATGCCGCCGCAGACCGCCACCACCGAGGCGGTGAGCAGGGCGGCCAACGCCAGGGAACCGAGTCGCAGGGCATGGACGTTGACGCCCAGAGCTGTGGCGGTCTCATCCCCGGCCATCAGCGCGTTCAGACCCCGGGCGTTGAGCGCGGCGAAGACCAGCACTCCCACCAGCACGATCGTCGGCAGCACCAGCTGGCCGAAGGAGGCCGCCGAGAGGCTGCCCAGCAGGAAGAACATCACGGAGAAGACCTGGTGGGCGTCGCCGGTCAGGGTCAGGAAGCTGGTGACCGCACTGAGCAGCGAGCCCAGCGCCACCCCGGCGAGGATGAGCCGGGTTGGGACCACCACGCCGTCCTGCCGGGCGCAGAGGAACACGGCGCCGGTGGCCGCCAGAGCACCCACGAAGGCGGCCAGGGAGATCGACAGCCCGCCCAGAGCCGCCGAGCCGAAGGAGATGACGGCGACCGCACCCAGGCCCGCCCCGGAGGAGACTCCGAGCAGGTAGGGCTCGGCCAGCGGATTGCGCACCACCGCCTGCATGAGGGCACCTGCCAGCGCGAGGCCGGCGCCGCCGATCAGGGCCAGCAGGACTCGGGGGAGCCGGAAGTGCCAGACCGCCTGATCCTCCAAGCCGGTGTAGGTGCCGTCACTCATCCACGGCATGCCGGGGATCAGATGCCCGAGGATCAGGCGCCCGGCATCACTCATGCTCAGGCTGATGGGCCCGGTGGAGACCGAGAGCAGCACGATGGCGACGATGCCGCCCAGCAGCAGGGCCACGACCAGGCGCTGGAAGCGCAGCACCCAGCGGCGAGTGGCGGCCACCCGCCGGCCGGTGCTGCTGAGTGCGTGGTTCTCCACGTACTCCCCCGTGGCGGCCGCCGGGGCGACGGCGGAGGCGGCCTCGACGGAGGGAGCCTCGGCGGAGGGGGCGGGGCCGGCGTCGGCGGAGGGCACGGGGCCCCGGCGCAGATCGGCGGAGAGCATGGGAGGACGCTGGGTCACTCCGCCATAGTACGCTGTTGCGAATTATTCTCAACACTGCCGAGCCGGGCGCGGGCATCGAGCGAGACGCAGAACCTCAGTTCAGGAACGGGATGAGCACCGAGACCGTCAGCAGCACCAGGGCCCCGCCGATCCGCGAGCTCACCTGCAGGAAGGGCATGAGCTCGAGCCGGTTGGCCGCGGAGACGACGGCGACGTCCCCGGTGCCTCCCATGTCCGTCATGCCCATGCCGATCGCCACCGAGGTCTCGGCGAAGTACATCTTCACCAGCCAGCCGAGCGTGCCCGCTACGAGGATCGCGACGACGACGGCGAGCGCCACCAGCACCGGATAGCGCCAGTCGGAGAGCAGCGCGCCCAGCTCGTCGAACTCGAAGTAGGTGATGGAGATGCCCACCAGCAGCGCCGGGGTCAGCGTGGAGGAGACGAAGGCGAACCACGTGGAGACCGCATCCTCGAACGCCTCAGGCACCAGGCCGAAGATCTTGATCAGCGCCGCCAGCAGGATCGTCCAGGCATAGGCATGGATGCCCGGGACGAACTCGGCCACCAATGTGCCCAGCAGGAAGAGCGTGCAGGCCATGGTCAGGCCCACCAGGAGCACCGGGAAGGCCCCCATAGTCGCCTTCGGCTTGGTCGTGAACTGGTCCGTCCGGCCCTGCACGCGGACGATCTGCCCGTTGCCGTTGAAGCCGAGGAAGAACTGCTGGCCCTTATAGGTGATGCCGTTGAAGATGCCGGCGCAGAGGATGGTCAGCACGTTGGCGATGATCACCGCTGGGATCAGCTGTGCCACGTAGGAGCCGGCGTCGCCGCCCATCTGGTCCGCATAGATCCCGGACATCGGGACCACTCCGGCCCCGACGCCTCCGCCGATGATCGGCGCGGCGATGAACAGCACGGACTCCCGCAGGCCGAAGCCCAGGGCCGTGCCGACCAGCCCGATCACGGTGAACACCGCGATGATCGTACCCAGCAGCGGCACCGCGATGCGCGCACCGGCCTTGAGCAGCAGCGCCCGCGGCATCCCCAGGATCGAGCCGGCGATGAGGCTGGCGATGTAGAGATCGATGAACCCGATCTGACCGCCGTCGGTGAAGACCTCCATGGTCTCGGCGAAGGAGGTCGGGAACAGGCCCAGATGCAGCAGCACCGCCGGGGTCAGGATGCACAGCACCGTGGGCAGCCCGTAGTTGCGCAGCACCGGCACGCGGCCGCCGATCCAGTTCAGCAGCGCCCCGATGAGGATGACCACCGCGAAGCCGCCGAGCATCGTCGGCGGCAGCGCCCCCAGAGCGGCACAGGCGGCCACGACAGCGAAGAGCACGGCGAACCACCCGATGGGCAGCCCCATGATGCGAGTCCAGCTCTCCGGACGGGCGAACTCGGCGGCGAGCCGGTCCGCGGCGGTGCTCGCGGCCGCACCGGCGTCCCCACTCGCGGCGGTCTCGGCCGACTCGCGGCGCTGGTCGTCGGCACCTCCGACCTGAGCTTCATCGGAGGTCAGCGGTGTCGACTGCGGCGTCGACGGCCGTGTCGACTGCGGCGTCTGGTCCATGGATGTCTCCCCATCGTCATGCGCGCTCTCGCAGCCCGGCCCCACGGATGGATGGGCGTGCTCGCGCGCTCCTGTCATGCATCTCACACACTGTGACGGCCATGACACTAGTCTGCACTTTATAAAATATCAACACAGTGCGCGGAATCACCCTCAGAACGGGCATCCGGAGGCTCGATGCGCATCCAGGAGTCACTTTCCCCTGCACCTCATGGGCTGACGCGCGTCACCTGGAGGGAGATGTGCCGGAAAGTGACTCCTCAATGAGAGGACGTCACGTGAGGAGGAACAGGAGGGACCCACGGGAGAGCGCCACGGGAAGGAGCCCATGACACCGGCCGCCCCCGACCCCGGCGCTCAGTCCGCGTCGAGGTTCTTCAGGGCGGCCGCGCGGCCGTGATCGATGTGCAGGCGCATCGTCTCCGCGGCGTCGTCGAGCCGTCCCTCCGCCATCGCCTCCACGATGCGGTGATGCTCCTGGGAGGACTGGCTCACCCGGGACTGGGAGCCGTAGAGCCCCAACGAGGGGTAGGGCATGCCGGCCCAGAGCTGATCGATGAACCCCAGCAGCAGGGAGTCTCCGCTGAGCCGGTAGATGGCCAGGTGCAGATCCTCGTTGTTCTCCACCACCTCCAGCGGGGTGGTGGCCTCGTCGCAGGCGAGGACGAGCTCCCGCAGCCGGTCGATGTCGGCAGGCGTCGCCCGCTCTCCGGCCAGACGGACGGCCATCGGCTCCAGGACGCCGCGCAGCCGGTACACCTGCTCGATGCGTGCCGGCGTCAGTTCGGCGATGGAGGTCCCTCGGTGGGGGTCGTGGACCACGAACCCCTCGGACTCGAGCCGGCTCAGCGCTTCCCGCACCGGCGTCAGGCTCATCCCCAGATGCTCGGAGAGCCGCTTGAGGGTGACCCTCTCCCCAGGCTCCAGGTCGCCGACCCGGATGCTCTTGCGCAACGAGGCATAGGCCGCGGCCGCCTTGCTGACCGGTCGCACCGAGCCTGATCCGACTCCCAGGCCGGACCCGGAGCCGGGCGACCGCGTCTCCGACGACGCCACAGCTCACCTCACCCGGTCGACAGCAGAATGCGCATCACGCCGCAGCCGGCAGCCTCCCGGAGGGACCCGTGGTGCGGCGTGATCCGCCTGCCAGTCTACGGGCTCGCAGCCCCCGGCTCAGCGCGTCACTGATAGACGTGCGGGGCCAGGATGCCCACGCAGTCCAGGTTGCGATACTTCTCTGCGAAGTCCAGGCCGTAGCCGACGACGAACTTGTTGGGAATGTCCATGCCCACGTACTTGACGTCGATGTCCACCTTCACGGCCTCCGGCTTGCGCAGCAGGGTGCAGATCTCCACCGAGGCCGGCCCGCGGGACTCCAGGTTGGACTTCAGCCAGGACAGGGTGAGTCCGGAGTCGATGATGTCCTCGGCGATGAGCACATGACGTCCCATCAGGTCGGCATCGAGGTCCTTGAGGATGCGGACGACACCGGAGGACTTGGTGCCGGACCCGTAGGAGGACACCGCCATCCAGTCCATGGTGACGTGGCTGGTCAGGGCGCGCGACAGGTCGGCCATGACCATGCACGCCCCCTTCAGCACACCCACGAGCAAGATGTCCTTGCCCTCGTAGTCCCGATCGATCTGCGCGGCGAGCTCCTTGACGCGCGCGTCGATCTCTTCCTTGGTGTAGAGGACCTCGGTCAGGTCTGCAGTGACGTCCTGGGCGTCCATGAGTGCTGATGCGCTCCTCAGTCTGGGCAGGTGCCGGGCGATGCGCCCGGACGGCAGTAAGCTTCTCCGGCGCAGTGCCGGGCCCTCAGGACTCCGGCGCGGCGGCACCCCGAGGAACGAGGACCAGTTTTCCATAGTCGGGCGAATCATGCGTGCCCCGGTGGGCCGCGACGTGCCCCTCCAGCTGGATGGGCCCCGCCGACCCCTGCCGGGCCAGCAGCGACTCCACCGCCCTCAGCCTCTCGAAGGACGGCGCCGCCCCGCCGGCGGCCACCACGGCCAGCGCGATCACTCGCCGCCGCAGCGCCGCAGGGGCTTCCGCCAGCCGGTCCAGCGGCAGGCGCAGCCGGCCCACGTCGTCGGGGTCCTCCATCAGCTGGGAGAAGAGATCCTGGGCCTGGGCGTCCAGCAGGTCGGCGTCCTCGGCCGCGATCTGCGCCGTGCGTGCCAGGGCCTGGCGCACCCCGGGCGTCAGCCGTTCCTCCAGCAGCGGGAGGATCTCGGTGCGCACCCGGGAGCGCAGCAGCTGGGGGTCGCTGTTCGCGGGGTCCTGCCACGGGGTCAGCGAGGCCCACCGGCAGATCTCCTCGGTGTCCTCCCGGCCGAGCCCCAGCAACGGACGCCGAAAGGGGCCGCGCACCGCGGGCATGCCAGCCAACGAGCGGGTGCCCGAGCCGCGAGCCAGCCCCAGCAGCACCTGCTCGGCCTGGTCGTCACGGGTGTGCGCCAGCAACACCCGTGACGCGCCGGTCTGGGCCATCGACCGGGAGAAGGCCTCGTAGCGGGCCCGCCGGGCGGCGGCCTCCGGGCCCTGCGGAGAGTCCGGGTCGACGTCGACGGTCAGGCTCAGCACGGGCTCCAGGCCCAGCCCGCGCAGCTGGTCCACTGCGGCGGCGGTGACCGCCGCGCTGTCCGGGTGCAGCCGGTGGTCCACGACGACGGCGCCCACGGTCGCGTCCCCGCGACGGTGGGGGTGCGCCGCGGCCACGGCGAGCGCCAACGAGTCGGCCCCGCCGGAGCAGGCGACCAGGTTCGGCCGGTCGGGGTCCAGCATCTCTGCGACGGCGCGGCGGGCCGCACCGACCACCGGGGGCAGCGCGGCCATCTCAGCCCTCGGAGTCGGCGTCGAATCCCATGCGGGTGATCCAACGGTCGGGGTCGTGCAGCTCCTCCTCCGTGGGCAGGTGCTCGGCGCTGGTCCAGATCTGATTGAACCGGGCCATGCCGACAGCCTCCACCACGTGGCCGACGAAGCGCTGCCCGTCGGTGTACTGGCGGGCCTTCACGTCCAGCTGCAGCAGCCGACGCACCCAGCGCTCCAGGACGCTGCGGTGCTTGCCGCGCTCCTGGAACCGCCGACGGATGGTCTTCACCGAGGGCACGATGGAGGAGTCGACGGCGTCCATGACGTGGTTGGCGTGGCCTTCGAGCAGGCTCATCACGGCGGTGATCTGCGAGTACGCCTCGCGGGCCTCCTCGCTGCCGATGAGTTCGATGAGTCGGTTGCGCTGCGGTCCGGGGCCCTCGTCGTCGGAGTCCCCGTCAGCACCCGCACCGTCGTGTCCCGCACCGTCATCCTGCGTCCCGGCCGCGGCACGGCCGCGCCGCAGCTCCTCCTTCAGGTGGCGCAGCGCCTCGGCCAGCCGCTCGCCCATCGAGTCCGCCGCCCCCAGGGTGGAGCTGGAGAGCGTCCCGATCAGCCCGAGCAGATGCTCCGGCAGCCAGGGCGCGGCGGCGAACTGCACCCGGTGGGTCTGCTCGTGCAGGCACACCCACAGGCGGAAGTCCTCGGGCTCCAGGTTCAGCTCCTGCCGGATCATCACCACATTGGGGGCCACCAGCATGAGCCGGCCGCCGTCGGGGGCGAAGGGGTCGAACTGGCCCAGCACATTGGCGGAGAGGAAGCCCAGCACTGCCCCCAGCTCAGAGCCGGCCACACCGGAGCCGAGGACCTGGCTGGTGCTGCCGGGACGCAGCATCTCCGGCTTCGCCGCCACCGCCTCCTCCAGAGCGGGCGTGAGCAGTCGCCGGAACGAGGCGGCGTTGGCCTTGGCCCAGGTGGCGCGGTCCACGATGAACGTGTCCGAGTTGCCCGCTTCGGAGCCGGCGCCCAGGCCGGCCGCCGCCTCCAGCTCGGTGATCCGGTGGACGTGCTCCACGCTCTCCCATGCCGCTCGGCGCAGCGCGGCCACCTCGGCTGCCGCCTCACGGGCGCCCAGCCGCGGCCCAGGGGGCACCAGCCGTGCGGCGGACCGTTCGGCGACGTCCCAAGCGATGAGCAGGTCGGCGGGAGAGGACTCAGCGGCAGTGTGCTCCATGGATCCATCACACCACAGGTGGCTGGGCGTCGGCGGTGCCGCAGCTGCTCCCCCGCGCACGACGACGGCGCGCCGCCTGGGGCAGGCGACGCGCCGTCGTCGTGTGGACCGCCTCGGGAGGGCGGCGGATCAGCTCCGCTGAGCCGGGGTCAGTGCGCCGGGGTCACTTGCCGTAGCGCTCGATGGACCGCTGCAGCTCCGCCTCGGCGGCCTCGCGGCCCTCCCAGCCCTCGATCTTGACCCACTTGCCGGGCTCGAGGTCCTTGTAGCGGGTGAAGAAGTGCTCGATCTCCTCCTTGAGGAACTCGCCGAGGTCCTCCAGCTCCTGGATGTGGTCGAAGCGCTTGTCGTCGGGGACGCAGACCAGCTTGGCGTCGCCGCCGCCGTCGTCGGTCATGTTCAGCACCCCGATCGGGCGGGCCTCCACGACCACGCCGGGGATCAGGTCGACGCCGGGGATGTAGACCAGGGCGTCCAGCGGGTCGCCGTCCTCACCGAGGGTGTCGTCGAAGTAGCCGTAGTGGGTCGGGTACTGCATCGGAGTGAACAGCACGCGGTCGAGGCGGAGACGGTGGGTCTCGTGGTCGATCTCGTACTTCACCCGGGAGCCGGCGGGGATCTCGATGGTCACATCGCGGGTCAGCGACACAGGGGGCCTCCTTGGGAAAGACGTGGATTGCTCGAAGCCAGCGTACACAGATCACCGGGGCGGGGTGCGCGCACGACGACGCCGGCACCTGCAGCCCTCGCGCCGCCCGGCCGAAACGCACCCTCTCACCAGGATGGGGTCAGGAACTGATGATCAGGGAGACGGCGAGCACCACAGCCAGGATCACGCCGCCGAGCAGGATCGTCTTCGGGTCGGCGAACATGGGGCGTCCGCCATTGCCTCCCATGTCCGGCAGGCGGCGGTCTCTGTTTCGGTCGTCCATCACACGAGACTCCACTTTCCCCTCGACGTCGCTCAGGTCTCCTATGACCCTATCCCGTGAGACGCTCGGCTCACTCGGCGTGGACGGTCTCGAAGCTCTCTCCGCCGTCGGTGCTGTGCAGCACGGCCCCCTCGACGGCCACCCACAGCTCATCCGCGTCCACGCCATAGACCGCCTCCGGGTAGCCCTCCGGCAGCTCCGCGGACCCTGGAACCTCGTCCCAGGTGGCGCCGTCGTCGTCGCTGCGGTGCAGCCCCGCGACCGGGTCCAGGGCATAGAGGGTGCCGTCGGCGGCCCAGTCGGCGATCAGCAGCAGCGGAGCATCCTCCAGGGCCGTGACGCTCTGCCCGCCGTCGGTGCTGAGCATCGGCCCATCCGGGGTCGTGACCAGCAGGGTGTCCGGGTCGCGGGGGTCCACGGCGACGCCGGCCATCGCGGGAACGTCCGGGGACTCCCAAGTCTCGCCGCCGTCGTCGCTGACCATCAGCTGGCCGCCGCTGGTGGAGTCCACCCCGTAGACGCGCTCCCCCACGGCGTCGAGCCCATGGAAGTCCGCCTCCCCGCCGAGGGAGACCTCCTCCCAGGTGGCGCCGCCGTCGGTGGATTCGATGAGCCCCAGATTCGACGGCGCGTCCTGCCCCTGGCCCGGATGGCCGGAGGCCAGCAGCCGATCCTCGTCCACCACGGTGAAGCCCATAAAGTCCTGGACCTCGGAGACCCGCTCCGGGGCGGCGTCACCCATCCGGAAAAGGCCATAGTGGGTGGCGATCAGCAGCGCACCGTCTGACGGGTCGACCCCCAGGCCGTGGATGTGCTCCATCCGGGCCTCTGACGCCTCGTCGGCATCGGCCTCGTGCCCGGCCATGTCGCCGCCGGGAGCGGCGCCCTCGGGAGCGTCGTCTTCGGGTGCGTCATCGCCGCCACCCAGCACCGAGATCAGCGCGACGGCGAGGATCAGAGCGATCAGGATCCCCGCTCCAGCCCATCGCAGGGCGCGGGCGGAAGATCGTGCGGGCTGAGGCTGTGCGGGCATGGGTCCTCATTCGATGGGGTGCGACGACAACGGCATGGAATTTCTACGCAGTGTAGTAGATGTGATGCGCGCTACGCTGGAGTGGTGACACCCTCGGACCTGCCGACACTGCTGAGCACGCGACTGCGACTGCGCGCCGTGACGGAGGACGACGCCGCATTCGTCCAGGACCTGTACGCCCACCCGGAGGTGACCGAGTTCATCGGCACCACCGACTGGGTGGAGACCACCCAGGAGCAGGCCCTGGCCCGCATCCACCGGTACCGGGCCGCAGCCGGACGAGCGGCAGGGATCTGGCTGGTCGAGACGGTGGAAGGCCGACGGCCGCTCGGGTTCGCCCTGCTCAAGCCCATCCCCTGGTCCGTCCGCCTGGCCGACACCCGCGCCCAGGCAGGCCTCGCCCAGGACACCGAGATCGGCTGGCACCTGCACCCCGACGCCTGGGGCCACGGCTACGCCACCGAGGCGGCGCGCGCCCTGCTGGCCCACGCCCGGCGCCACGGGCTCACGGAGGTGGTCGCGGTGACCCATCCGCGAAATCTGGCCTCACAGCGGGTCGCCGCACGGATCGGGATGGTCCACCAGGGCACCACCGACCGCTACTACGACACCACCTGCGAGCTGTTCACGCTCACGCTCTGAGTCCTCACGCGCGGCGCCGTATGTGCCGCCGAATGGGTCCCAGACATCCACAACTCGGCTCGATCGACTCGAGTTTCCACAACGTCCGACCAACTCGGCCAGGGCGGAGAGCCCGGAGCCCCGTCCGGAGCCCCGCCTGAAGCCTCGGCCGCATCACCCACTAGGTATCACGAGTCCGGCATCACGAGTCAGGCATCACGAGTCAGGCATCACGAGTCCGGCATCACCAGCTCCGCGCCCAGCTGCCGAGCCAGCGTCTTCCCAGCGCCGCGGACCCGCGGCAGCAGGACCCGACGCGGCACGCCGGACTCCGGGAACGCCCCGTTGATGCGCAGCTCAGCGCCCACCCGCTGGATGTCCACCCGGCCGATCATCCTCCCGCCGGAGAGCACGCCCATCACATAGTGCCCGTACACCCGCTTCGCCCGCGGGACATAGGCCTCGAAGAGGTAGTCGAAGCCGAACACCCGGCGCGCCCGGCCACGGTCACGCAGCAGCGGGTCGAAGGGGCCTATGAGCCGCGCCTCCCGCGGTACGCCCCACTGCTGACGGGCCCCGCCCACGCCGTCGCCGACGTCGACGGCGGTGTGCGCGGCATGCGCGGCCGGTCCAGGCAGCACGCCCTGGGCCGTGGGGTCGGGCAGCTCACCGTCGAGAAGCTCCGGCAGGCAGTACGCCTCGTGCCGGGCATCCCACCCCTCGACCTCCAGGGGTACGAGCCCAGCGAGCGCGATGCCGGCCGCAGCGTCCTCGGCGGTGAGGTGGTAGTGGTGGGCGAAGTCCGCCCGGGTCATCACCGCCAGGTTGGCTGCGGTACGGCGGGCCAGAGCGGCACGCAGCTCGTCATCGGGCAGCTCCGCGGCCTCCCGCACCTGGGCGGGCAGAGCCCGCTCGGGGAGGTCGAACAGCCGGGTGGTGCCGTCCCGGGCGGTGATCACCAGCTCCCCGGTGCGGACCATCAGCTCGGCGACGACCTTGACCTGCGTCCAGTTCCAACCGGTGGTCCGCTCACCGTCGCCCACCTGCGACTCGATGGCGCCGATCTGCACGCCGCGCCCCGCCTCGGAGACGACCTGGCGGATCTGCTCCACCATCGCGACCGGCATCTCCCGACGATGCCCGGCGGCCTGACGCTCTCTCCGCAGCCGCAGCAACGGCCAGTCCTCGATCGGAAAGACGCAGGCCACCTTGGTGAAGGACTCGAAGGCAGCCACACGTCCCTGTGGCCACAGGGAGTCGTCGACGTCGTCGGCCCGGTGCGTGCGGGGCAGACGGGTCAGGCAGGTGAGCCGCTGGGCGGTGGAGACCCGCATCAGTGGGTCGAGTTGGATCAGGCCGATGTCCCGCAGCACGTCGGCGGCATCGGTGGCGAAGCCGCTGTCCCGCAGGCCGGCGTCGGCGCCGTCGGCAGGAGGGATCCGCTGCGCGGCCACGACGGCGCGACGCACCCAGTCCTGGGTGACGCTCACCGGGCGGCCCGACGTCGTGGGCCCCCTCGAGGGCCGCAGAGAGGGGGACGTCCGGACGGAAGAGCCAGTGGAAGTCTGCACATCCTCATCCTGCCGCATCCCTCTGCCACAGATCGTCTCCCGGTGAGAGATCGTCGCCCAATCCGGGGACGATCTCTCACCGAGAGACGATCGCCGGGGCGGTCCGGGTAGTCCAGGCGGTCGGGGGCGCCGGGTGTCTCGGTCGGACGTCAGCCGTCGAAGAACGCCCGCAGCCGGTCCGACCCCTGGACCTGGACCTTCCAGTCCGGGCGCACCAGATCGGCGGCCGGCAGCCGGTAGTCGTCATGCCACTGCGCCTGCTCCGCGTGGGCGTCCGGCACGCGGCTGCGTCCCACCACCTGGTAGCCGAGCCCGAGCGACACCCGCCGCGAGCGCTCGTTCCACTCATAGGCCCCGGAGGCCGCGTACTCGGCCCCGAAGTGGTCGAACGCCCAGAGCAGCATGCCGGCGCGCATCTCCCGGCCGTAGCCGTTCCCCTGCGCATCGGCGCGCAGCCAGCTGCCGGACGTGACGGTCCGCAGCACCGGCCAGTGCTCAGCGCCGCAGTCCTGCATGCCGATCAGCCGCTCCCCGTCACGCACGACGCCGGCGGCACCGTCAGCGGCAGGGGCGCCGTCAGCGCCGTCGTCAGCGGCGGCCTCGGGCTTGAGGAACACGCCCAGCATCAGCAGCCAGGACGTCGGCCCGATCTTCTCCCGACTGGACCACAGCCAGGGCAGCGACGCACGCACCAGCCCCTCGGGCGACTTCTCGTTCCAGGCATGCGCGAAGGGATTCCGTTCAGTCCGCGTCACACCGGAGGTCGCGGCGGCCACGTAGTCCGGGAAGTCGGTCTCCCGGATCACGCGCAGGGCGAGCCGCGGGGTGTCGATGCGGAGCCCGAACGGGGGCCAGATCTCCTCCAGGGACTGGGCGGAGTCATCGGAGCGGATGCTGAAGCGAGACATCCCCCCATCCTGCCTCACCGCTCAGCCTCACCGTCCAGCATCACCGCTCAGAGAGCCGGAACCTCAGTCGATAGGGGTCCAGCAGGGACGGCATCTCCTTCTCCCGCCCCAGGCTGTGCGAGAGCAGGTCCACTTCGCGGCTCTCCAGCACCCGGGCCAGCAGGCTGGAGGTCACCAGCAGCACCAGCTGCCGCCCCGGACAGATGCCCGTCCCCAGGCTGAACGGCATCAGCGGCCAGGCCTCCCCGTCGGCGTCCCGCTGCGGGTCTCCCTGCGCGTCCCGACGCAGCCCCTCCTCCCAGACCTCCGGGGCGAAGCGGTGGGCGAAGTCCAGATTCCGCTCGTCACGGTGGAAGTAGGGCGCGAAGATCAGCACCGAGACGCCGGCGGGCATGATCCCGTGCTCGAACTCCACCTCCATGGTGGTCTCGCGCAGGATCAGCGGGGTGGTGGGCCACAGGCGCAGAGCCTCCAGCACCGTGGCGCGGAGCAGCTCCAGTCGGGCCACTCCCCCGCCGGATTCGTCCTCGGCCTGCAGGCGCGCGCTGCGCAGCCGCGCCGGATGCGAGGCCAGCAGCGCCAGCGCCCGGAACGTGGCCATGCCGGCGGGGTCGAAGGCGAAGAGCCACTGCGGCACCTGGTGCTCCGGTCGGCCGCCGTCGGCATCCAGGGCCCCGTCCGCGTCCTGCTCCTGGGCCTGCGCCATGACGGCGGCCAGGCTGCCGGGCTCGGCACGGTCCAACGCGTCGCGGATCCGGTCCAGGAAGTCTTCCCGAGCCTCGTCGTCCACCGGGCGCAGGAAGGCGAGGTTCCCGCGCTCACGCAGCTCGTCCAGCAGCGTGGTCAGTTCCTCGTCGTCGCGGGCGAAGTCACCGAGCACCAGCCGCCGCACGATCCGGAACCACGCGCTGCTGAACCGCTCCCAGTCGAGGGCGCCGCCGTCGTCGTCGGCCTCGGCGAGCATCTGGTCGGCCTCTTGGTGGACCACAGGAAGGAAGGACTCCGCCATCCGATGCACCGGATGCTCCGGTTCGAGGACCGCTTCGTTGAGCCGACGCCGCACCGCCCGGTCCCCGCCGTGGGAGATCAGTGAGACCCCCGGCTGGAAGTGCTGCAAGGCATGGCGCTTGAGGGTCTCCGCGGCGGCGAGCGGCTCCGGGGTGCGGTCCAGGATCCGGTGCACATGCTCCGGGTCCAGCACCAGCGCCAGCGGCCGGCCGGGCAGCGGCACCAGCAGAGGTCCTCGGCCGTACTTCTCCGCCAGCGCCTGCACCCGGCGCACCGCACGGCCCTCCAGGTCGAGCCGTTCGACGGCGGCCACGACGCCGGGCCGTCGCGTGATCGGCCCCTTCGCCGCCATGGGGGTGAGCACCTCGGCGAGGATCTGCAGCGTCTCGGCCGGCGTCGCGCGCGGCAGCGGGTTCTGCACCGAGCTGGGGGGTCGGCGGGGTCCCGATGGTTCGAGGCCCCGGGGTATGAGCCTCGGACGACCGCTTCTCGGGGACAGGGGGATGCTGGGTCATGTCAGGCACCTCTCACAGGGGTGTCTCGGGGTCGGTCTCCGGCATGCGGCGCCGCGCTCCAGGCGTTCGGCGCCTCCTCGCCCCGGCGGGGCCGGGGCGGCGTCCCTCCTCCTCAGCCAGGGTAGATCGAGTCAGCGCCTCAGGACAGGCCCTGCGGCCTGAGGTCACCGTGACGGGGGTCTCACGCGAGTAGCATGTCAGGCATCACTGGCATCGTGTCCCGGGGGGCTCAGTGTGGAGCCTGCCCGAGAGAGAGTAGGGAGATCATGGACGGGCCCAATGCACTCATCCTGGCCGTCATCGGTGTGACGATGATGCTGGCCGGGTACTTCCTGTACTCCAGGTTCCTGGCCAAGAAGGTCTACAAGCTCAATGCGGAGTTCAAGACGCCGTCGCATGAGTTCCGCGACGGCGTGGACTTCCTCCCCACCAACAGGTATGTCCTGTGGGGCCACCACTTCACCTCCGTGGCCGGAGCGGCACCCATCGTGGGTCCGGCGGTCGCGGTGATCTGGGGCTGGCTGCCCGCCTTCCTGTGGGTGACCATCGGCACCGTGTTCATCGCCGGCATGCACGACTTCGGCGCCCTGTGGGCCTCGGCCCGCAACAAGGGCCGCTCCATGGGGGCGCTGTCCGGCACCTACATCGGCAACCGGGGGCGCAACCTGTTCCTGGTGGTCATCTTCCTGCTGCTGCTGATGGTCATCGCCGCGTTCGCCGTGGTGATCTCCGGCCTGCTGGTCTCCCAGCCCACGGCAGTGATCCCCACCTGGGGCGCGCTCATCGTCGCCCTGCTGGTGGGGCAGGCGATCTACCGGCTGCGCTGGAACCTCGTGGCGATCAGCTCGGTGGGCGTCGTCGCGCTCTACGGGCTGATCCTCGTCGGGGACCGCTACCCGGTGGAGCTGCCCGAACAGTTCATGGGCCTGGCCCCGGAGGGCCAGTGGATCGTGCTGCTGTTCGTCTACGCGGCCATCGCCTCGCTGCTGCCCGTGTGGGTGCTGCTGCAGCCGCGGGACTTCATCAACGGCATCCAGCTGTTCATCGGCCTGGGCATCATCTACGGCGCCGTGCTGCTGGCCACCCCCACGGTGGTCGCCCCGGCCTACAACCAGCATGTCCCTGAGGGGACGCCGGGCATCGTGCCGCTGCTGTTCGTCACCATCGCCTGCGGGGCGATCTCCGGGTTCCATGGGATCGTCTCCTCCGGCACCAGCGCCAAGCAGCTGGACCGCGAGACCGACGCCCGGTTCGTGGGCTACTTCGGCGCGGTCGGCGAGGGTCTGCTGGCCCTGGGGGCGATCATCGCCACCACGGCGGGCTTCCAGACCATCGCTCAGTGGGAGGAGGTCTACGAGTCCTTCGGCGCCGGCGGCGTTCCCGCCTTCGTGGAGGGTGGGGCCTCCATCATCAACTCCGGACTGGGCCTGCCGGCCGGTCTGTCCGCCACCATCCTGGCCACGATGACGGTGCTCTTCGCCGCCACCACCTTGGACACCGGGGTGCGCCTGAAGCGATTCGTGGTGCAGGAGATCGGGCAGATCGCCGGAGTGCGGATCGGCACGGGCCCGGCGACGGCGATCGTCATCGTCATCTGCGCGGCGCTGACGTTCTCCCAGGGCGCGGACGGCGCGGGCGGCCTGACCATCTGGCCGCTGTTCGGCACCACCAACCAGCTGCTCGCCGGCCTGACGCTGACCATCCTGACCGTGATCCTGATCCGGAAGGGCCGCCCGTTCCTGCCGGTGCTGGTCCCGGCGGTCTTCGTGCTGGCCATGACGATCTACGCGGCGCTGGTGCAGCTGTTCGACCTCTTCGCCGACGGCGAGTGGCTGCTGTTCACCCTGGACGTGGTGATCATCGTGGCGGCCCTGTGGGTGCTGGTCGAGGCCGTCATCGCCATGGGGCAGGCACGCCGCGGGGAGAGGGAGCCGGAGGACGACGTCGCTCTCTCCCCCGAGCAGCGGCTGCCGCTGGACCGGTGACGCTCCTGGCGGGGCTGCGGGCCCGGCTGCGCGGGGTCGAAGCGGGGCTGCGGGAGTTCTACGTGGCCCCGTACCGGCGCACGTTCGCGCGCGCCCAGCGCGACGAGGAGGACCTGTTCATGATGCTGGTCCTCTCCGAGGCGCTGGGCGTGCCCAACCCTGCCTCCGGCACCACGTTGGAGCTGCTGCCGGAGATGCTGGACCGGATGCACCAGTGGCATCTGCGGATGGGAATGGACCGCTCCCCGTTCGAGGAGCAGCTGGCCTGCTGCTGATCGGACCGCGGCTCGCCCTGCACCCCTGACCGCACAGCCCTGACCGCACAGCCCTGACCACTGGAAGGACGCCTCGGATGTTGCTCGACCTCGCCCGGGATCGCCGCGTGCTGTTCATCGGCGGCAAGGGCGGGGTCGGGAAGACGGCGGTGGCCTCCGCGACGGCGCTGCACAGGGCCCAGCACAGCGCCCCGCAGGGTGCAGCGCGACAGGGCACCCAGCAGGGCGCCCGTGTCCTGGTGGTCTCCACGGACCCGGCGCATAATCTCGGGCACCTGTGGGAGCGGGAGGTCGGCGATGAGGTCGTCACGCTCTGGGAGGACCGCGGCGCCCCTCCGGGAGTCCGTCCGGCTCGCCTGGACGGCGTGGAGATCGACCCGGAGGCCACCACGGCCGCGCATCTGGCCGACGTGGGAGAGACGCTGCGGAGCATGATGCCGGCGCATCTGCACGGAGAGGTGGACAAGCATCTGCGGCTCGCCGCCCGCTCTCCGGGCACCCATGAGGCCGCCATCCTGGAGCGGATCGCGGCCCTGCTGCAGGATCACGGCGAGGACCACGACCTCATCGTCTTCGACACCGCGCCCTCCGGCCACACCGCCCGGCTGATGGCTCTGCCGGAGATCATGACCGCCTGGACCGAGGGGCTGCTGGATCGGCGCACCAGGGCTGAGCGGTTCGGCGCCGCGGTGCGCGCCCTGGACGGCGACGACGCCCCGGACGGGTCCTCGCCGGCGGCGCGCGACCGCCGGATCCGTCAGGTGCTCACCCGCCGTCGGAACCGCTTCGAGGCGATGCGGCAGGTCCTGTCCGACGCCTCCCGGTGCAGCTTCGTGATCGTGCTGACCGCCGAGCGGCTGCCGGTGCTGGAGTCCGTGGAGCTGCACGCCCAGCTGACCGAGACCGGGGTCGACGTCGGGGGCTTCGTGGTGAATCGGCTCGCGCCCCGTGACGCCGGCGACTTCCTGGCCGCACGTCGGGACCAGGAGCAGCGGCACCTCGACGAGCTGGGACGTCGGGTGCCCGGCGCCGTCGTCGACACCCTGCCGCTGCTGCGCGGCGACCTGGTCGGCGTCGCGGCCCTGGAGCGCCTCGGCGAGCACCTGCGCTGACGCCCCACGGCACCCCCGTTCCACCTCGCCCGCCCCACCACATCGGCTCCGGTGCCGTGGGCGGAATACGGGCACTCACGCGAGGTTCAGCGACAAGATCTCCGAGCTCGACGCAGCAGGGAGGATCAGTCCTCCAGGATGCTGGTGAGCACGTCCACCAGGCCGTCCTCGTCCACATGGCCGGTGACCTCGTCCGCGACGGCCTTGACCTCCTCGGGGGCCTGGCCCATCGCCACCCCGCGGGCGGCCCAGGCGAGCATCTCGATGTCATTGCGGCCGTCCCCGCAGGCCACCGTGGCCTCCAGAGGTGCGTCGAGCTTGCCGCGCAGCCATTCCAGCGAAGAGGCCTTGGTGACGCCGGCGGCGGCGATGTCCAACCAGGCGGACCAGCCCACCGAATAGGTCACACCCTGCAGCCCGATCCCCTCCACCGCGGCGGCGAACTCGTCGGCGGTGGAGTCGTCGGAGTTGACCACCAGGCGCACCGCCTCGGCCCGGCGCATCTGCCGCAGGCTGGTGCCCTGGGCCTGCAGGCCGAAGGACATGTCCTGGAACCGCTCGGTGGACAGGAACGTGCCCTCCGAGGTCTCGATGGCGTACTTCGCATTGGGCAGCCGCTCCTGCAGAGCGTCCAGGGCGGGTGCGGGGTCGAAGATCCGGCGGTCGATGACCTCGTAGCCCTCGGACTGTTCCAGATCGATCCTGACCGTCACGCCCCCGTTGCTGCACACCGCATAGCCGTGCGTGACGCCGAGCATCTCGACGATCGGCAGCGTGGCCGGCAGCGACCTCCCGGTGGACACCACCACGGTGTGGCCGTCGGCGACGACGGCGCGTCCCGCCTGCCGAACGGCCTCGGACATGTGACCATCATGATTGACCAATGTGCCGTCGACGTCGAGGCAGACCATCGCCCGGCCCTGCTGGTGGACGAACGTCCCACCCAGGCCCGCCGCGGGGATGGAGAAGTCGGTGGTGTCATCGGTTCGGATGCTTGAGTTCATATCGCTGCCTGTAATGTCTCGAGTGTGGTCCGTCTCCTGGTGTGGCATGGTTCAGCTCACAGGGGAATGGTCCATTATGCCGGATCGTGCCAGGACAGGCAGAATGACGGATGAACGGAAGAGGGACGTCGCACGACGTTCCGCCGCGGATGGCCGGGCCAGCACCGGCTGGGGACCACGGGAGGACACATGGACGAGTCGCTGAGCAGCGTGACGATCACCGGCGGCGGGTACGCCGCGGAGATCGGCCTGCGGGGTGGGCAGCTGCTGAGCCTGCGCCACGAGCAGGACGAGATCGTGGTGCCGGCAGCGCAGGCTGAGGGCTCCTTCGCCGGAGCGGTGCTGGCTCCGTGGCCGAACCGGGTCTCGGGTGCCACCTACGTCCATGACGAGACCCTCTACGAGCTGCCCGTCACCGAGGAGGAGACCGGCGCGGCGCTGCACGGCCTCCTGCTGGACGCCCCCTTCGAGGTGGTCAAGCAGGAGGAGTCCGGCGTCGAGCTGCGCACCGTCCTGGAGGCCAGCGAAGGCTACCCGTTCACGCTGGAGTTCGTGCTGTTCTACCGTGTGTCCTCCGACGTCGGCCTCGCCGCCACCCTGATGGCCCGCCAGCCGGTGGCCCCGGGTGGGGACGACGACGCCGACTCCTTCGAGGCCGCGAACGCCGCGCCCGCGCTCTACGGAGCCGGCTTCCACCCCTATCTGCGGGCAGGATCCGCCCCGCTGGACGAGTGCCGGCTGAAGCTGCCCGCCCACACGGTGGTCTCCCTGGACCCCGCGGGCAAGGTCGCCTCCCGGGAGACCGTCTCAGGTGACCTGGACCTCACCGGCGGACCGCTGCTGGTGGGCCGCTCCATCGACCACGCCTACACGGGCTTCCCGGAGGAGGGATGGACCGCGGAGCTGGTGCACGGGCCCACGGGCTTCGTGGTCCGGATGATCGCTGACACCCCCTGGGCGCAGATCTACACCGGGGAGCGGATGGACCGGGCCGGCGTCGCCGTGGAGCCCATGACCTGCCCGCCGGATGCGTTCAACTCCGGCGAGGACGTCGTGTATCTGGCGCCGGGCCAGTGGCACCGGGTGGGCTACAGCATCGAGGTCATGCACCGCGACTGAGCCGCCGGACCCCGACGACGGAGCCCCTGCCGCTCGGCGCACCAGTCCACTCCAGGGCGCGGCTGGCCCTCAGGTGGCCTGGGGCACCCAGCGGAGCGGCTCGTCCACCACGGCGCGCAGCGCACGCAGCGCCCCGCCGGTGGTGGCCGGTGAGAGGCGGATGGAGGTCTCCCGCACCCGGAACCGGCTCCATCGGGCGGCGAGCACGCGCTGGCGCAGCTCCTGCTCGATGCGCGGCCGCAGCAGGTCAGCCAGCGGCCCGAACTCTCCGCCGAGGACGATGTCGTCCACGTCCAGCAGGTTCACGGCCCCGGAGAGCGCGACGCCGAGCGCCCAGCCGGCACGGTCGATGGCCTGGCGGGCCCGTTCGCCGGGCTCGTCCTCCCATTCGGTGAGCGCCACGAGCGTCTCGGCGTCGGCATCGGGCTCCAGGCCCGCCGCCTCCAGCAGCGCGCGCTTGCCGGCAAACACCTCCAGACAGCCGGAGGATCCGCAGCCGCACTGCGGGCCGCCGGGCTCGACGGCGACGTGGCCGATCTCCCCGGCCCAGCCGCGGGGGCCGGCGTCGACGATCCCGTCGATGACCACGGCAGCGCCGATGCCCATCTGAGCGGAGACGTAGAAGAAGGTCTGCTCCTCCTGCTCGCGGGCGCTGAACTCCTGAGCCACGGCCAGCGCGGCGAGCTTGGCCTCGTTGGCGATCACGAAGAAGTCTCCGAACTCGGCGAGCCGGGGGCTGCCCTCAGGCAGCTGGGACAGCCGCTCCGGGCCGCCCAGGGACCGGCACATCAGGCGGGGTACGTCGACGTCGCGCCACCCGAGGTTCGGCGCCAGCATCAGGTGGTCCTCCTCGGCGGTCACCAGGCCGGGCAGCGCCATGACGGTGCCCACCACACGGGCACCGGCCTCGGCGGCCTGCCGGGCCACACGCAGCGCCATCTCGCCGATCTGCGGGATGACCTCCTGAGGGTCGGAGGCGGAGAAGTCGCCTTCGATGAGCTCCTCCGCCAACGCGGTGCCGGTGAGGTCCAGGACGCGGGCGGCCATGAAGTCCACGTTGATCTCCACGCCCAGGCCGGCGAGGGTGCCGCGCGCCGGGTGCAGCGGGACGGCGGGGCGCCCGCGGGTGCCCCCGACGATCGGCGAGCCCTCGCGCACGATGCCCGCGGCGAGCAGGTCGTCCACCAGGCGGGAGACCGTGGAGCGGGTCATGCCGGTGCGGATGGACAGGTCGGCGCGCGACGGCGGCTCCGCGGCGGAGAAGATCTCCTCGGTGATGAGCAGCAGGTTGGACTCGCGCAGGGTCTCCTGGCGAGCTCCGGGGCGCTGCGCACGGTGATGAGGGGGTCTCTCGCGACGGCCGGAGCCGGCGTCGAGATCCTCCTGAGGAGCGCCGTTGCCGGTGAGGCCGCGGCTGATGCCGCGCCGTCCCAGGCGGGCGACAGGGCCAGGGCCGAAGCCGCCCAGGCGGCCGGTGGGGCCCGCGCCCGAGACGTGGCCAGGCCCTGGGGGCGGGGTGGGGCTGCGTGTCGGATCCGTCACGGACTTGATCTTAGCCTCCATAGGATTTATGTTTTATCTAGATACAAAATGAGTGCCGGGTCACAAGTCTGCACCCACCCTACGTGCTCACCCACTCCCTTTCCCTCAGGAGGACCTCATGACCACCCCTCAGGACCACAAATTCTCCTTCGGCCTCTGGACCGTGGGCTGGACCGCCCAGGACCAGTTCGGCTCCGCCTCCCGCCCGGCCTTCGAGCCGTGGGAGTACCTGCCGAAGCTCAAGGAGGCCGGCGCCTCCGGCGTCACCTTCCATGACGACGACGTCGCCCCCTTCGGCACCGACGAGGCCGAGCGGGAGAAGTGGTTCACCCGCTTCAAGGACGTCGCCGACGAGGTGGGCCTGAAGGTCGAGATGGTCACCACCAACACCTTCGGCCACCCGGTGTTCAAGGACGGCGGCCTGACCTCCAACGACCGCTCCATCCGCCGCTTCGGCCTGCGCAAGCTGCTGCGCAACGTGGACCGGGCCGCCGAGTTCGGCGCCGAGACCTTCGTCATGTGGGGCGGCCGCGAGGGCTCCGAGTATGACAACGCCAAGGACCTCCACGCCGCGCACGCGCGCTACGCCGAGGGCATCGACACCATCGCCGGCTACATCAAGGAGAAGGGCTACGACCTGCGCATCGCGCTGGAGCCCAAGCCCAACGAGCCCCGCGGCGACATCTTCCTTCCCACCATCGGCCACGCCCTGGGCCTGATCGCCCAGCTGGACAACGGAGACATCGTCGGCCTGAACCCGGAGACCGGCCACGAGCAGATGGCCGGGCTGAACTTCACCCACGGCATCGCCCAGGCGCTGTGGGCCGGCAAGCTGTTCCACATCGACCTCAACGGCCAGCGCTCCATCAAGTACGACCAGGACCTGGTCTTCGGCCACGGCGACCTCATCAGCGCCTTCTTCACCGTGGACCTGCTGGTCAACGGCTTCCCCAACGGCGGGCCACGCTACGACGGCTGGCTGCACTTCGACTACAAGCCTTCCCGCACCGACTACGTGGACGGCATCTGGGACTCCGCGAAGGCCAACGTCGAGATGGTCACCCTGCTCGCCGAGAAGGCGAAGGCCTACCGCGAGGACCCGGAGGTCCAGGAGGCCTTCCGGACCGCCGGCGTCTTCGAGCTGGGCGAGTCCACCCTGGCCGAGGGCGAGACCGTGGCCGACCTGCTGGCCGACCGGTCCACCTATGAGGACTTCGACCCGGAGGCCGCCGCGCAGCGGAACTTCGGCTTCGTGAAGCTCAACCAGCTGGCGCTGCGTCACCTCATCGACTGACGCACCGCCCGCGTCACCCGCCTCCCGGCGGCGAGCATGAGTCCGGAGGATCCGCCCGGCGTCGCGCAGCAGCCCGACGCCAGGTGGGTCCTCCGGACTCATCTGTCCGGTGACCTGACTCACCAGCCTCACTACACTGGCCCCGACGCCATTCCGCCCCCATCACCTGACGAAGGAGACCCCGGTGCCCACTCTCGTGGCCGGAATCGATTCCTCGACCCAGTCCTGCAAGGTCATCATCCGCGACGCCGAGACCGGCGCCGAAGTCCGCAGCGGCTCCGCCAAGCACCCGGAGGGCACCGAAGTGGCCCCCTCCGCCTGGTGGGAGGCGCTGCTGGAGGCGCTCGAGCAGGCCGGCGGGCTCGCCGACGTCGCCGCCGCCGCGGTGGGCGGCCAGCAGCACGGCCTGGTGGCCCTCGACGCCGACGGGCAGGTCATCCGAGACGCGCTGCTGTGGAACGACACCCGCAGCGCCGATGCCGCAGCGACCCTGATCGAGGAGCTCGGCGGAGGGACCGACGGCGCCGCCGCCTGGACGGCGGCCACCGGCTCGGTGCCTGTGGCGTCGCTGACGGTGACCAAGCTGCGCTGGCTGGCCGACGCGGAGCCCGAGAACGCCCGGCGCGTGGCCGCCGTCGCCCTCCCCCACGACTGGCTGACCTGGCGGCTCTCCGGCTCCTCCGACATCCGCGACCTGACCACCGACCGCTCCGACGCCTCCGGCACCGGGTACTACGACCCGGCGGCCGGCCAGTACCGCTATGACCTGCTGGCCCGCGCCCTGCGGATCTCCGAGGATCAGGCCCGCAGCATCGTGCTGCCGCGGGTGGTGACGGCGAATGAGCAGGCCGCCACGGGCGACGCCTCCCGGGGATGGGGCCACCTGGTGCTCGGCCCGGGCGCCGGGGACAACGCCGCCGCCGCCCTGGGACTGGGCATGCGGCCCGGGGACGTGGCGATCAGCATCGGCACCTCCGGGGTGGTCTCCGCGATCTCGCCGGGGCCCATCCAGGACCCCACCGGGATGGTCACCGGCTTCGCCGACGCCACCGGCCAGTTCCTGCCCTTGGCGGTCACCCTCAACGGCTCCCGCGTGCTGGACGGCGCGGCCCGGATGCTGGGCGTGGACCACGCCGGGCTGGCCGAGCTGGCGCTGGCCGCGGAGCCGGGCGCGAACGGCCTCACCCTGGTCCCCTACCTGGAGGGTGAGCGGACCCCGAACCTGCCCCGGGCCACCGGCTCGTTCATCGGGCTGTCCCTGGCCTCGATGAACCCCCAGAACGTGGCCCGCGCCGCCGTGGAGGGCCTGCTGTGCGGGCTGGCGGACGGACTGGAGGCCATGACGGCCCTGGGCGTCCCGGTGGAGTCGGTGAAGCTGATCGGCGGGGCTGCCCGTTCGGCGGCCGTGCAGCAGATCGCTCCGGCGGTGCTGGGCCGGCAGGTGCAGGTACCCGAGCCCGGCGAGTATGTGGCCGACGGCGCGGCCCGCCAGGCCGCCTGGGTGCTCTCCGGGGCCCAGGAGCCGCCGTCGTGGACCACCTCGGCGGTCCACACCTTCACCGCGGAGCCGACCCCCCAGGTGCGCGAGGCCTACGCCTCGCGGCAGGGGCTCATCGCCCAGCGGGACTGAAGCCCGCCCCCGGAGGGCCGGCAAGGCTCAGGACCCGCAAGGCTTAGGAACCGGCGCGCTCCAGGTGGGAACGGATGAACCACTGGAACAGCTCCAGCTCCTTGACCTGGCCGATGAGCATGTCCTCGGTGATGGGGTCGACCTGCCCGGCCTTGGCGAGGACGTCACGGTGGTCCTCGATGACGCCGGTGTAGACGGTGTCCAGCTCCGCCAGGTGGGCCATGGAGTCGGCTTTGCCGAGCGGGTAGTCCTCCCAGTGGCGGCGGGCCACGAGCTCACCGGTGCGGCCGCTGGGACTGCCGCCCAGGGTCGCGATGCGCTCGGCGGTCTCGTCCACGAAGCCACGGACGACGTCGACCTGGGGGTCGAGCATCTCGTGGACGGCGATGAAGTGCGGCCCGGTCACGTTCCAGTGGACATGCTTGAGGGCCAGCTGCAGATCGTTCAGAGCGTGGAGCCGGACCTGGAGCAGGCCGGCGATCTCATGTCCGTTCTCGCGGGCCAGACCCGGCACGGTGTAGTCGGAATACTGGTCTTCTGCCATCGGGAACTCCTTTCGCGGCGGGCACGGGTGCCCGCAGTCGACTGCTCGTGCCCGCATCCTAAGCCCGACGCGGGGCCACGGTCATCCGATGGGGTTCCGCAGACGCTATGACGCGAGGCGGCCCGGTCAGCTCACGCGGGCCGGGGTTGTCAGCACCCGTCCCTCGCCGACCTCGCGGATCTCACCGGTCAGCCGCACGGAGGCCTCCAGGGGCAGATCCCCGGCGGAGGGTCCGGACCACAGGTCGATGCGTCCCGGCTCCACGATCCGGCGCAGCTGCACACCGGTGAAGGAGAACCTGTCGGCATGGAGGGTGAAGGTCACCTCGCGGGTCTCCCCGGGCTGCAGGGCGGCCCGCGCATAGCCGACCAGCTGCCGGACCGGGCGGGCCACCTGGGCCACCGGGTCGCCCACGTAGAGCTGCACGACCTCATCCACCGGACGCTCCCCGGTGTTGGCGACGGTGACGGTGGCCTCCACCGTGCCGTCGACGGCGATCTCCTCCGCGGACAGGCGCAGGTCCCGGTACTCCACAGTGGAGTAGCTCAGCCCGTGGCCGAAGGGATACAGCGGTGTCGGGTCCAGGTTGGACACCCCCTGGCTGTTCTGGCCCAGCGGGGCGGCGATGTAGCCCGCCGGCTGGCCGCCCGGATGCGCGGGCACGCCGATCGGCAGTCGCCCGCTGGGCTCCACTGAGCCGGTGAGCAGCCCGGCCAGGGCGGGGGCGCCCTCCTCACCGGGGAAGAAGGCCTGCACGATCGCCGAGCACCGCTGGGCCAGGCCGCCCAGCGCGTAGGGGCGTCCGGAGACCACCACCAGCACCACAGGAGTCCCGGATGCCTCAGCGGCGTCCAGCACGGCCTCCACCAGCTCGTGCTGGGCGCCGGGCAGCCGCAGGTCCTCCACATCGCAGCCCTCACCCGAGGTGCCCGCGCCGAACATGCCGGCGATGTCGCCCACCGTCACCACGGCCAGGTCGGACTCCGCCGCGGCCCGTGCGGCCGCGGCGATGCCGGAGGTGTCATGCTCCACGATCGGGGCGCCGGCGGCATAGGTGATCTCGGCGCCGTCGTAGGCCTCGCGCAGCGCGGCGAGGATGGTGGGCATCGGCACGCCGATCCCCTGGTGTGGGAAGGTCCCGGCGGGGTACTTGGCCAGCACATGGTTGGGGAACGAGTAGCAGCCCATCATGGTGCGCGGCTCGTCCGCGGAGGGCCCGACGACGGCGATCCGCCTGCCGGCCAGGGACTGCGGCTGAGCCGGCAGGACGCCGTCGTTGGCCAGCAGCACCAGCGAACGCTCGGCGACCTTCCGCGCCAGGGCACGGTTGGCCGGGGAGTCCAGGTCGATGCTCTCGTCCACGGCAGGCTCATAGGCCTCACCCTCGGCGGCGTCGAGCAGGCCGAGCTCGATCTTCTGGCGCAGCACCCGGCGCACGGAGCGGTCGAGGACGGCCTCGTCGAGCTTCCCGTCGCGCACCTGCTGGGCCAGAGTGCGGTAGCCGCCGGTGTGCGGCAGCTCCACGTCGAGCCCGGCGCTCACGGCCAGGCGCGCCGCCTCCGCCTGGTCTTCGGCCACACGGTGCATCTTCTCGAGGAAGGCCACGGACCAGTAGTCGGCGACCACGGTGCCCTCGAAGCCCCACCGATCGCGCAGCACCTCGGTGAGCAGCCGCGTGGAGGCGGCGGGGGCCTCTCCATCGATGTCGGCGTAGGAGTTCATCACCGAACCGACCTGCCCCTCACGGACCGCCATCTCGAAGGGCACCAGGATCAGGTCCTCCAGCTCACGGGGGCCGATGTGCACCGGGGCGTGGTTCCGCGCCGCGCGGGAGGCGGCGTAGCCGGCGAAGTGCTTCAGCGTGGCGATGATCCCTGCCCGCTGCAGCCCCTTCACATAGGCGGTGCCCAGGGTCCCGATCACATACGGGTCCTCACCGATGGTCTCCTCCACCCGGCCCCATCGGGCGTCCCGGACGACGTCGAGCACCGGCGAGAGCCCCTGGTGGACGCCGACGGCGGCCATGTCCCGCCCGATGGCGGCGGCCATCTCCTCGATGAGCTCGGGGTCGAAGGTCGCGCCCCAGGCCAGAGAGGTGGGGTAGACGGTCGCCTGGTAGGCGGTGAAACCGGTGAGGCATTCCTCATGGGCGATCGCGGGGATGCCGAAACGGTTGGCGGCCACCACGGCGGCCTGCCGTTCGCGCAGGTCCTTCGCCCCCTCGGGGACGGTCAGCGCCACGGTGCCGTAGGTGCGGGTCAGGTGGCCCTCGCCGTCGACGATCTCCTGCGCGAAGGGCAGCTTCCCGGCGGACATGGCGTCCTCCATGGGGGCGACCTCCCCCTGGGCCTCCTCGTCCTCGCGCATCTCCCAGTGGGAGCCCAGCTGAGAGACCTTCTCCTCCAGGGTCATCTGCGCCAGCAGCGCCTCGACCCGCTCCGCGACCGGCAGCGAGGGGTCGTTCCACGGGCCGGTGATCCGGTCCACGGCAGGGGCGTTCTGGGTGGTCACGTCGCTCATGGGAGCTCCTTCGGGAAGATCGTCGGGGTCGAGGGCGCGGGAGGTCAGATCACTTGCCGAAGCCGGCGGTCAGGCCGGCGACGATGTACCGGCGACCCAGGATGTAGGCCACCAGCAGCGGCACCGCCGAGAGCACGACGGCGGCCAGAGTGGCGGGCACGTCGATGGCGAACTGGCCCTGGTACTCCCACAGGGACAGCGGCAGCACGCGCACGTCACGGGACTGGGTGAGGATCAGCGGGAACAGGAACCCGTTCCACACCTGCAGCGCCTGGTAGATGCCCACGGTCATCAGCGCGGGGATCGACATCGGCACCACCAGGTTCCACAGGATCTTCCACTCCCCGGCGCCGTCCATCCGCATGGACTCGAACAGCTCCGCCGGGATGTCCCGGACGAAGTTGACGATGATCAGCACGCTCAGCGGGATCGCGAAGGCGATCTGCGGCAGGATCAGCGCCCACAGGGTGTCATACAGACCCAGCTGCCGGATCAGGTAGTACACCGGGATGATCGTGGCCTGCACCGGGATCGCGATGCCCAGCAGGATCACGCTGAACAGCCGCTGCCCGCCGGCGCTGACCGAGCGCACGATGTAGTAGGAGGCCATCAGCGAGACGGCCAGCACCACGGCGACGGTGGCCAGGGTGACGATCACCGAGTTGAGGAAGAAGTGGAAGAAGTCGTTCTCGATGACCCGGACGAAGTTGCCCAGCGTCGGCTCCGTCGACGGCACCAGCGGGTTCGACTGTGCCAGGTCAGAACGGTCACGGAATGCCGTGATGACGATGAAGTAGATCGGCAGGATGATCACGGCCAGCCAGAGCCAGCCGGAGATCCCCGCCAGCACGTTGGGACGCTCGGTGGGCTTGCGCGCTTTGCGGCGGTTCGGCGTCGGGCGCCCTGCGGGGGTGACGACCTTCTCGGCGGCGCGTTCGGGGGTCTTCACGGTCTCGGTGCTCATCCCATACCTGCCTTGTCACTCTCCATACGGCTGGATCCGGAGATCTTGTTCAGCGCCAGGGAGAGGGTCAGTCCGACGGCGACCAGGATCACGGCGATCACCGAGGCGCCGCCCATGTCGAAGTTGCGGAAGCCGGTGATGTACATGTCCAGCGGCAGGATCCTGGTGGCGCTGCCGGGGCCGCCCTGGGTCAGCACGAACACCAGGTCGAAGTAGGTCAGCGAGCCCACCAGCATCAGCGTGGAGGAGGTGATCGCGGTATAGCGCAGCTGGGGCAGCGTGATGGAGAAGAACTGCCGCACCCGCCCGGCGCCGTCGATGGTGGCCGCCTCGTACAGGGAGGCGGGGATCTGACGGACGCCGGCCTGATAGAGCAGCGAGTGGAAGGGGACGAAGCACCATCCCACCACGAAGATCACCACGTAGAGGGCGATGTCCGGGTTCCCGAGCCATTGAGCCGGCAGCCAGTCGAAGGGCAGGGCCGTACTGATCCCGTAGTTCGGGCTGAACAGCGCCTGGAACGTCAGGCCGACCGCCACCGAGGAGAACAGCAGCGGCAGGAAGAACAGCACCGACAGGAAGGCTCGGTACTTCTGCGCGCCGGCCATGAAGACACCCAGCAGCAGCGCCACCGGTGCCTGGAAGATGAACGAGACGGTCACGAAGACGAAGGTCAGCCACAGAGCGTTGTGCGTGTGGTCGCGCTCCAGGATCCGGAACCAGTTGTCCAGTCCGACGAAGCTGGGAGAACCGAGGCCGTCCCAGCTCATGAAGGACAGGACCACCACGCCGGCCAGCGGGATGAGGGCGAAGACGCCGAAGAACAGGACCGCGGGCAGCGCCATGAGGAACGAAGGTCCCTTCTGGCGCCGCCCGGTGGTCCCGCCACGGCGGACGGGGGAAGCGGTCTGAGTCATGATGCTGGTGGACTCAGTCCTGGTAGGCGTTCATGTTCTCGGCGAACTCTTCCGGGGTGATGGTCCCCAGGAGGATGTTCTCCAGGTTCTCCATCAGCGGCTGGGCCACTTCAGGCGCCACCGCCTGGTCCCAGGAGAGCTGGAAGTGGTTCGCCCCGGCGACGATCTCGTCGGCGAACTGCAGGAAGTCGGCGTCCTCGGTCTCGGCGATGACGTCGTCGATGTCGTTCAGCGGGGGCAGACCGCCGCCTTCGACCATGGTCTGGACGGTGTCCTCGTTGTAAAGGTGCTCGGTGATGTAGTCCAGGGCGACCTGCTGCTCCTCCTCGGAGGCGTCGGCGGAGACCGACCAGAAGTTGGCCGGGTTGCCCACGATGTTGCTGGGGTCCCCAGCGCCGTCCTCCAGGACGGGGAACTCGGCGAAGCCGAAGTTCCCGGACTCCGCGAAGTCGGGGAAGTCCGAGTGCACGGTCGCATAGACCCACGAGCCCTGCAGCAGCATGGCGGCCTCGCCGTCGGCGAGCAGGCGCGCGTCCTCGTTCTGGCCGGCGTCGACTCCGGTGAAGGTGTCGGCGTCGAAGCCGCCCTCGGTGGCCAGCTCCTGGATGGTCTCCAGCGCGAACAGGATGGACTCGTCGCTCCAGGCCTCCGCCTCGCCGTCGACCACGGCCTGGAAGACCTCCTCGCCGCCGTGGCGGTCGGTGAGGTACTGCAGCCACATCAGCGCCGGCCAGACGGAGCCGCCGGCCAGCGAGAACGGGGTGACGTCGTGCTCGTTGAAGACCTCGATGGCCTCCTCGACCTCGGACCAGGTCTGCGGGACCTCGAGTCCGACCTCGTCGAAGAGCTCCTGGTTGTAGTACATGACCACCGGCTGGACGTCGTTCATCGGCACCGCATACTGGGCGCCGTCGACCTCGCCGTTCTGCCAGACGGACTCGTGCACGCGGGACTCGAGGTCGCCGACCTGCTCGGTGAGGTCCACCACGCGGTCCTGGGCGACGTACTCGTTCAGCGCGCCCCCGGTCCAGGACATGATCAGCGTGGGTGCCTCGCCGGAGCCGACCACGGTGCGGATGCGTTCCTTGTAGGCGTCGTTCTCGAACTCCTCCACGGAGATCTGTTCGCCGTCCTCGGCCTGCTCGTTCCAGCGGTCGAAGTCCTCGGCGATCGTGGGCCAGCCGCCGCCGGTGAGGATCCAGGCGTCGGCGCCGTCTCCGCCGCTCCCTCCGCCGCAGGCGGAGAGGGCGAGCAGAGAGGTGGCCGCGACGCCTGCGGTGGCGATGCGGAGCGGTGTTCTGCGGCTCATGAGGGGTCCTTTCCCTTCGGTGCGAGGTGGTGGACGCCGGCGCCTCCGAGCACGCCGACGACGGTGCGGTCGGCGGAGTGCTCGGCGCGGCGGCGGGAGCGTCGTCGCCGGTGCCGCGACGGATGCCCCGGGGGTGCCACCGGAGTGTGATCCATATTTCGTCTTTCCGCAAGACTAAATACCGCGCACGAGGGTGTCAAGCGCCACAGGTCACAGGCGGACACGGGGGGCGGCGTCGAGGGTGATGTGCACAGCGACAGGGATGGTCACGCTCTCACAGAGTGCACGGGAGGCTCGGGCGCCCGCACAGCACGGAAGATCGTCTCTCCATGAGAGATCGCCCCTCAATACAGGGACGATCTCTCACCGGGAGACGATTTCTTGCTCAGGCGCACGCCCTCAGGCTCTCCCACCGCGGCAGCCACACACCTACCCCGCGGCGATACTCCTCGAACTCCGCCCCGAACCGGGCTGCGAGATCCTCCTCCTCGAGCGGTCGGACCAGGGTGTTCCAGATCAGCGAGCCGGCCACCGCATAGAGGACCACCAGCCAGGAGCCGACCAGCAGGCTCGCCCCGAGAAGGACCACAGCACCCACCACGACGACGGCGCCCGGCAGCTCGATCCCCACACCCCACCGGCGCTCGCACCACAGGATGACCCCGGGCAGCAGCACCAGGAACAGCAACCAGAAGACGGCCAGCTGAGCGAACGTCTGCCCCACCAGCCGGCCGCGGCTCGAAGCCCGGGCGGCCCGGAAACGGAAAGGCCCGCGCAGCAGCATCTCAGCGGGAAGCCGACCGAGGTGCAGCACCACCCCGGCTCCCAGCGAGCCGCCGGCGGCCGCGAACATGATCAGCGCACCCCAGCCCGCCTGACCGGTGATCGAGGCATACCCGACCATCGCGGCGGTCACCAGCACCGTCCAGGGGACAGCCACCCAGATCAGCGGCCGCAGTCCGGCGGCCACCAGCGCTGAGGCGATCACGAACAGCGGCACGTCCAGGATCCCGACGATCACGGGGTCCAGTCCACCGAGCGTGGACCCACGCACCCCCGGGACCGTGAAGACACCCGCCCACCAGAGCGCTCCGCCGAGGGCTTGGAGCGCGAAGTACAGCCGCCCCCACCGCACGGCGACGACGTCGTCGGCGAGGATCCGGGGCAACGCTGGCGGCATGGGCTCAGCCTACCGAGCCGCCCCACCAGGACTCCCCGCACAGCACCTGCCACCCGCGACGCACCCGACCCGCGCGGGCGTCCGTCAGAATGCCGTCGACGTCGCGGGGTATGCGCCGTCCGCTGGCGCGGTGACCACCTGGAGTGGTCCAGGCGACCCAACGACGGCGACCCCCTCCGCCGCTGACATGCACCGCCCCGCCGACCACCGTGAGGATCTCCTGATCGACGGCCGCCAGCAGATCTGCGGAGCCGGAGTCGCAGGCGTCGCAGCCGCGGTCCGGCTCCCAGCCCAGAAGCACCGGTTCAGAGCCTCCTCGGGCGTCGCCCATCCCGACGGCGACGACGGTCTCCCCCACGCCCTCCAGCGCGCCGGTGACCAGGACCAGCGGCTGGGCGTCCGAGCGCCGGGGCACGATGAGACGCACCTGCGGCTGCTCCGGCCGGAAAGTCCAGGACGCCGGCACCGCGGTCAGCACTGCCGTCGGAACGGTGGCCGGCGCTGTGGTTGGCGCTATGGTCGGCACGGCGTCGCCGAGACCCAGACGCTCCAGCGCACGCTCCCAGGCCCGGGCTCGTGCGCCCACGATCCTGTACCTCTCTGGCTCGCTGACCCGGGAATACGCGTCCTCGGGCGGCTCCGAGCCTCCGCCGGGCAGGAGGCGCTGCGGATACTGGTCGTCCCAGGAGATCTCACTCAGCGGGTCGGCTCGGTATTCCGCCTCGACGGCGGCCCGGACGTCGTCGCGGGTGAGGCCGGGGCCGCTCACGCGGCGAACCGCCGATTCCGCACCTGGCGGTTGTGGCGCCTAGAGATCAGCAGGACGGAGCAGAGCATGACGATGAACAGCGCCGGAATCACCAGCGAATCCGTGGCGGAGGCGAGGCTGCTGACGCCCAGGACCAGCAGAGCGGCGCCCAGCGCGGTCAGCACCGCCACCCACGGCGGCGTGGTGGAGGGATAGCCGAACCACGGCAGACGCTCGTCAGGGTTGGCACGCGCCAGGCCGCATCGCGGACGGTGACCCGCTGGTGGTACAGCCCCGTGGTGGCGGTGATGTAGAGGTCGAGCCCGTCCGGGCCGCCGAAGCACAGGTTCGACACCACCTCCGGCACCGGCAGGTGCCCCAGATGCTCGCCGGACGGCGAGTACAGGTGCACCCCGTCCCCGGCGGAGCTCCAGATGCGCCCGTCCACGTCCACCCGGATGCCGTCCGGCACGCCCTCGGCGATCTCGAACAGCGTCCAGCCCTCCCCGCAGCGCACCGCCCGACCGGTCCGGGCGGCCTCTCCATCACGGATCACCGGGTAGGCGCGCACATGGTGCGGGTTCCCCTCTCCCGGCTTCCGGGCGGCGAGGGTGTCGCTGACGTAGAGCACCGACTCGTCGGGGGAGAGCGCCAACCCGTTGGGGTCTCCCATCTCCGTGACCATCGGCTGGGCCTCCCCGGTGTGCGGGTCCACGCGGAACACGTAGCAGCCGCCGTACTCCATCTCCCCAGGGTGACCCTCCTCCGGGTTGACGATGCCGTACGGCGGATCGGTGAACCAGACCGCCCCGTCGGAGGCCACAACGACGTCGTTGGGCGAGTTGAACCGCCCGCCGGCCCAGCGCTCCACCACCGGAGTGACCCCCGGACCCTGCTGCCCCGAGGCCTCCACCTCCACCCGGCGGAGCCCGTGGGAGCACTGCACCACCGCGCCGTCGGGGCGCAGGGTCCGCCCGTTGGTGAACTCGACCTCGTCACGATGCACGGAGGCCTTCCCCGTGGCGGGGTCGTACTGCAGGATGCGGTTCCCGGGGATGTCAGACCAGCGCACGACGCCGGCGTCCGGCACCCAGCAGGGCCCCTCCGTCCACGTGGCGCCGTCGGCGACCTTGCGCAGCGTGGATCCGGGCTCGAGCAGTTCATCCAGCGTCATGGAGCTCATCCGTCCAGCCTGCCACGATGGGCCCGCCCATGGGAGGCCCCGATCTCCAGCAGCTCCAGGTACCCGTCCAACCCCCAGGCCGAGCGGCCGACGAACAGTCCGTCCACCCCGGGGATCCCCAGCAGCTCAGCCGCATTGTCCTGGTTCACCGAGCCGCCGTAGAGCACCGCCTCCACCTGGGCGCCATAGGCACGGTCCAGGGCGGCGAAGGGTGCGGAGAGCTCCTGCACCGTGGCGGGCCTGCCGTGCTCGCCGATGGCCCAGATGGGCTCATAAGCCACCAGCACCCGCGCCAGCTGGGCGGAGTCCAGTCCGGCGAGCGCCCCGCGCACCTGGGCGAGGATGAACTCCTCGGCGTCACCGACGTCCCGGACCGCAGCGGGCTCGCCGACGCACAGCAGGGGCCGCAGCCCGTGGCGCAGCGCGGCGCGGACCTTCAGCGCGGTGGTCTCCACCGTCTCGCCGAAGTGCTCGCGCCGCTCGGAGTGTCCGATCTCGATCAGCCGGGCCCCGGCGTCGGCGGCCTGCGGCACGGAGATCTCCCCGGTCCAGGCGCCGGCGTCCTCCCAGTGGGCATTCTGGGCACCCAGCAGCACCTGGGCCTGGACGTGCTGCAGCTGCCGGTCCACCTCGGCCAGCGCGGTGTGCGGCGGGATGACGAATGCCTGCACAGCGTCGGTCAGCTCCGGGCGGACCTGGAGAGTCTCGGCGAGTCCGGCCGTGTAATGGCGCGCCTCGGCGAGGGTCTTGGTCATCTTCCAGCTGGTGCCGATCCAGCACGACGACGTCGCGGCCAGTCCCATCAGCGGGCCTCGAGCCAGGAGGCGACGTCGGCGGCGAGCATGCCGAAGGAGACCGCCCCGGGGTCAGGGGTGCCGCGGGACTTCTCGCCCAGCACCCGGGAGCGGCCGAGCCGGGCGGTGAGCTCTGCGGTGGCCTCCGCGGCCTGCTGGGCGGTGCGAGCGGCCTGCCGTGCGGCGGCGGCCAGATCCCCGTCGGCGTGGAACGTCGCGGCCAGGCTCCGGGCGTAGGGCGCGGCGGCGTCCATCATGGTCTTGTCCCCGGGCTGGGCCCCGCCGAGCCGAGCGACGGCGTCCACGGCGGCGCCCAGCGCGGCGGCGATGTCGGCGTCGGTGGGGGCCGCATCGTCGCTCAGCGCGCCGCCGGCGGCTGTCAGGGCGGCGCCCCACAGGGCTCCGGAGGTGCCGCCGGCGGATTCGGCCCAGGCGGAGCCGGCCCGCACCAGCAGCGTGCGCACCCCGGAGCCGCCGTCGAGGGCTTCCTGGGCGGCGGCCACGGCACCCCGGGTGCCCAGGCGCATGCCCTGACCGTGGTCGCCGTCTCCGGCGATCGCGTCGATGCGGCCCAGCTCCTCCTCGTGCGCCGCGCAGGTGGCCTCGAAGCGCTCCACCAGCCGCAGCACCTGGGCGGCGCAGGCCCGGGAGGCCTCGGCGGCCTCCGGAATCGCCTCGGCGCCGGGAGCGTAGATCTCATCGCGGGCAGGGGCCTCAGCACTGGGTCCGACGACGGCGCCGCCGCGCCGGAGCGCGGGTGTGTCCACGGGGGCGAGCCAGTGGCGCTCCAGCTCCTCGTCGAGGACCACGAGGGTCAGCGAGAGACCGGCCATGTCGAGGCTGGTGACGAACTCACCGACCTCGGGACGCACCACGGTGAGCCCGGCGTCGGCAAGACGTTCCGCCACCCGCCGGTGGACCACGAAGAGCTCCTCGTATTTGACCGTGCCCAGCCCGTTGAGCAGCATCGCCACCCGGCCGGAGTGTCCGGCGGGAGCGACCGCGGCCTGCACGGCGGGGAGCTCGGCGAGCAGGCCGTCCACCAGCAGGTCCGCGACCTCGTCGGCGGTGCCGAGGGCACGGTCCTCCACTCCCGGTTCGCCGTGGATGCCCAGGCCGACCCCCATGGTGCCGGGTTCCACGTGGAACAGGGGCTCCTGGGCCCCGGGCAGGGTGCAGCCGTCGAAGGCCACGCCCAGGGAGATCGTCGCGCTGTCGGCCCGGCGGGCGATCCGCTCGGCCTCGTCCAGGTCGGCGCCCGCCTCGATGGCCGCACCGGTGATCTTGAAGACCGGCAGGTCCCCGGCGATGCCGCGCCGGGTGCGCCGCTGGTCGGCGGGCCCGGAGGCGACGTCGTCGGTGACGGCCACGATACGGGTATCGATGCCCTCGGCGCGCAGCTTCTCGGCGGCCGCCCCGAAGTGGAGCACATCGCCGGCGTAGTTGCCGAAGCCGAGGATGACCCCTCCCCCGTTGTCGGCGTTGCGGGCCACCGCATGCACCTGGGAGGCCGAGGGGGAGGCGAAGATGTTGCCGCAGGGGGCGCCGTGGCCCATCCCTGGGCCGACCCAGCCGGCGAAGGCCGGGTAGTGGCCGGAGCCGCCGCCGATCACCAGGGCGGGCTGGCCGGGCGGGGTCTGCCGCGCCCGGACCACCCCTCCGTGGACGGCGGTCACGTGCTCAGGGTGGGCGGCGACGAAGCCGGCCACCGCCTCGGCGGCGAAGTCGGAGGAGTCGTTGATCAGGTAGGTCATCAGGTGTCCTCGGTTCTGTTCTCTCAGACGACCAGCGCGTAGGCCGCCCAGCTCAGCAGGAAGGCCATGACGCCGATCGCGGTGCCGATGACGCTCCAGGTCTTCAGCGTGGTCATGGTGTCGAAGCCGCAGAAGCGGCCCACCAGCCAGAAGCCGGAGTCGTTGAAGTGGGAGCAGGTGATGGAGCCCGCCACGATGGCCACCACCACGGTGGCCAGCGCGAAGCCGTCCAGGCCGAGCCCGGCCACAGCGGGGGCCATGATGGAGCCGGCCGTGGTGGCCGCGACGGTGGCCGAGCCCTGGGCGACGCGGATGACCACCGCCACCAGGAACCCGGCGAGGATGACCGGCAGCCCCATGGCGTCGAGGCCGTCGGCGATGGACTCCCCGATGCCGGTGGCGGTCAGCACGGCGCCGAAGGCACCGCCGGCTCCGGTGATCAGGATGATCGAGCAGACCGGGGCCAGGGCGTTGTCGGTGAGGTCGGACAGCGCCGAGCCCACCGTGGCGCCGCGGGCCCGGCGGGGGCGGATGTACAGCAGGTACATGGCTACCAGAGAGGAGATCAGCAGCGCCACCGGGGTGGGGCCGATCAGCTGGGACAGCGCGTAGACGGGACTCTCGGTGGGCAGCGTGCCGTCGGCCTCCAGCGTGGAGGACAGCGTGTTGAAGAAGATCAGCACCAGCGGAAGCACCAGGCAGCCGATCACCGTGCCGAAAGCCGGCAGCTCGTCCTCCTCCTTGACTTCGGGTTCACCGAACAGCGTCGGCACCGGGTAGCCGGGGTATCGCCTGGCCAGCACGAGGCCGAGTCGGTAGCCGGCCAGGTACCAGGTGGGCAGACCCACCAGCAGGGCCACCAGCAGCACGGTGCCGACGTCGGCGCCCATCACGGTGGCCGCCGCCGTCGGGCCCGGATGCGGCGGGGTGAGCGCATGCATCATCAGGAACGCCCCGATGGAGGGCAGCACGTAGAGCATGAAGCTGCCGCCCAGTCGGCGGGCCACCGTGTAGATCATCGGCAGCATCACGATGAACCCGGCGTCCAGGAAGATCGGGAAGGCGTAGAACAGGGAGGCCACGGCGAGCGCGAGCGGCGCCTTGCGCTCGCCGAAGGTGCGCAGCATGCGGTCCGCCAGCACCTGGGCGCCGCCGGAGGCCTCCACGAGGCGGCCCAGCACCGCGCCGAAGCCGATGAGCAGCGCCACGTTGCCCACGGTGGTGGAGAATCCGCTCACGACGACGTCGAGGACGTCGCCGATGCCGATCCCGGCGACCAGTGCGGTGAGCAGGGAGACGATGATCAGGGCGAAGAAGGCGTGGAGCTTGACCTTGACGATGAGCACCAGCAGGGCCGCGATGGCGGCGACCGCGATGAGCATGAGCGCCCAGGTGGGGTGCTCCACGGCGAGGGTGATGCCGTCCATGGGACTCAGTCCGTCCCCTCGGGGCGGGTGCCCGTCGGCGCCGGGCCGAGCTCGCGCAGCAGGTCACCCATCCGGGCGTAGGCCTTGTTGCGGTAGGCGATGAGCTCGGCGGCGGTCTGCTCGTCGAAGTCGCCGGTCCAGCCCTTGCCGTTCTTCACCCCGTGACGGCCGGACTCCACCTGGTCGAGCAGCATCTGCGGGGTGGCCATACGCTCTCCGAAGGCCTCTTCGACGATGCGGAAGCACTTGGCGTAGACGTCCAGGCCGGCCTGGTCGGCGATGGCGAAGGGCCCGAAGAAGCCCAGCCGGAAGCCGAAGGTGGTGCGGACGATGATGTCCACCGCCTCCGGGGTGGCCACGCCCTCCTCCACGACGGTGACGGCCTCTTTGAGCAGAGCGTACTGGAGGCGGTTGAGCACCATGCCGGGCACGTCGGCGACCTCAGCGCCCTCCTTGCCGATCCGCGGCAGCAGCTCTTTGACCGCCTCGACGGCCCAGGCCTCGGTGGCCTCTCCGGAGACGAGTTCGACGCCCGGGATGAAGGGGGCGGGGTTGGAGAAGTGGACCGTGAGGAACTGCCCGGGGTTGGTCACATGCGGGGCGAGCACGTGGACGGGAATGGTGGAGGTGTTGGTCCCGATGATGGCGTCCTCACGGGCGTGCTCGGAGATGCGCCCGAGGACCTCCTGCTTGACCTCGGGGGACTCGAAGACGGCCTCCTCGATGAGATCGGCCCGGGCGACGGCGGCCTCGAAGCTGGTGCCGGCGCTCAGGTGGGTGCGGATGGTCTCCGTGGAGCCGGCCGGGTAGAGGCCCTGGTCTTCGAACTGCTGGGCCTCGGCGAGCAGGCGCTCCAGGCCGCGGGCGGTGGTCTCGGAGTCGACGTCGACGATCTGGACGTCCAGGCCGGCCAGGGCCATGGACTGGGCGATGCCGCCGCCCATGTAGCCGGCGCCGACGACGGTGACGGTGCTGATGGTGGTCATGCGGGTGTTCTCCTTGGGTCAGGGACGGGATCAGCCGGTGGGCAGCGCGGAGCGGAGCACCTGGCGAATGTAGTCACGGTTCTCGGCGCAGACGCCGATGGAGTCGGAGCCGTAGTGCTCGCAGCAGAACGGCCCGGTGAAGCCGAGCTCCAGGGCCCGGCGGATGATGCGCCGGTAGTTGATGTAGCCGTGCTTCAGCGGCAGCGGCGCGGTGGCATAGGCCCCGGTGGCGGGGTCGAAGTCCCTCGAGTAGTTCTTGATGTGCCAGAAGTTGGTGTGCGGCAGGACCTTCTCGAACATCGCGTCGGGGTCCTCCACGGGGCGGTGGAGCCGCACCAGGTTGCCGAGGTCGGGGTTGAGCCCGACGGCCGGGTGGTCGACGTCGCGGAGGAAGGCCACGGCCTCATCCGGAGTGCCGACGAACGTGTCCTCGTACATCTCCAGACTCAGTTCGACGCCGTTGGCCTGCGCGTGGTCGCCGAGCTCGCGGATGCGCTCGATCGCCAGGGGCCGCAGGGCAGGGTCGTCCACGTGGCCGTCGGCCAGCCAGAACCACAGGGCGTCGGCCTGAGCGGGGGTGAAGGCCTGCATGAATCCGGTGTTGACGATGGTGGCGCCGAACTCCGGAGCCAGGTCGAGGAGCCGGTGGGCGTCGGCGAGGTTCCGTTCCCCGTGCTGGACGTCCACCACGGAGTTCCGCGTCATGGAGATCGAGGGGATCTGCAGGCCGTGGTCGGCCAGGACCGCTTTGAACTCGGCGATCCGGGCGTCGCTGAGCCGGTGCAGCGGCAGCCAGGCGTCGGTGGGGTCGATGTGGGTGAAGCCGAGGTCGCGCATCTGGGCCAGGCAGTCGGCCCAGGCGGAGGCGGGCTCGTCCCACCAGGGGCGCCCGCTGGGGCCAGTGGGGCCGAAGGCGAGCATGTTGCCGGCGATGGGCCAGGTCTCCGCCGCGTGCGGGACAGGTCTCGGGGTCTGGACGGGCATGGGCGGGTCCTCTCTGCCGGGGCATCGGACGACCATCCCCGGAATGTGACGCAGGTCCTGTGGCTCGGACCACATGCTCGCATATCCTATAGGAAATAGGAAGATGCAGGACCGTGTCGCCGTCGACCCGCTAGGATCACCAGACGATGAACCGCTCGCTCAGCCCTCGCTCCGGCCGCCGCTCCGACCTCCGCGCCGGCGACTCCGATGCCACCGACCCCGGCGCCCGGGTGGCCCGGCGCGCGTTGCGCGATGAGGTCTACTCCGCCCTGTTCGACCGCATCCTGGACGGCTCGGCGCCTGCGGGCAGCTCGATGAGCATCGACGCCCTGGCCCGGGAGCTGGACGTCTCCCCCACTCCGGTGCGGGAGGCTCTGGTGCAGCTGGAGCACACCGGGCTGGTGACCCGGGTGGCGCTGAAGGGATACCGGGTGGCGCCCCAACTGAGCGGCCAGCAGCTGCGCGAACTGTTCGAGATGCGCATGATCGTGGAGATGGCCGCCGTGGAGCGCGCCGCCGAGCGGGCCGCCGCCCTGACCCCCGTGCTGCGTGCCGCCCACGAGCGGCACGTCCGCGCCGCCCAACGGGTGCGCGCCCTGCGGACCCAGGAGGACCACGCCGAGAGCCACACGGCAGGCGACGCCGCCCCGCAGGACTTCGAGGACCTGCGGGAGTACTTCGAGGCTGACCGTGACTTCCACCGGGTCATCCTCGAGGCGGCCGGGAACCGCTATCTGCTGCAGACCAGTGAGTCACTCAGCGCCCATGTGCAGCGCCTCCGCCAGACGGTGGACCACGGGGAGCTGGATCTGGACGAAGCCCTGGCCGAGCATGAAGCGGTGCTGGAGGCCTTCGAGTCCGGAGACCCGGAGCTGATGCGTCGTACGCTGCGCACGCACCTGCAGGCCGTGGCCTCCCGCGTGCGCAGCGACGACTGATCACTGACTCCGGCCCTCACTCCGGCTGAGTGGCATTCATGTTCTCGGCGAACTCCTCCGGGGTGATCTGCCCCAGGAAGACGCTCTCCAGGTTCTCCAGCAGCGGCTGCTCCTGGCTCGGGTCCACCGCCTGGTCCCAGGACAGCTGGAAGCTCGGGGCGTCCCGCACCATGTCATAGGCGAAGCCCAGGAACTCCTCGTCCTCCGTGTCGGCGATCTTCTCCTCGAGCCCTTCCAGCGGCGGGATGTTGCCCGTCTCCAGCATGGCGTCCACGGACTCGTCGTTGAACAGGTGCTCGCTGAGGTAGTCGATCCCCGCCTGCTGGTCCTCCTCGGAGGCGTCCGCGGACACGGACCAGAAGTTCGCCGGGTTGCCCACGATGTTGGCCGGGTCCCCCGCCCCGCCCGGGATCTCCGGGAAAGTGGTGAACGCCAGGTCCCCGGAGGCGGCGAAGTCGGGGACGTCCTCGAGCATGCGCGAGTACACCCAGGATCCCTGCAGCACCATGGCGGCCCGCCCGTCGGCGAGCATCTGGGCATCCTCGTTCTGGTCGGCCACCACGGAGGAGAAGTTCGGGTCGAAGGCCTCGGCGTCGAGCAGCTCCTGGACCCGCTCGAGCGCCTCGAGGATCGCCGGATGGGACCAGGCGTCGGGCTCGCCGGCGACGACGGCGTCGAAGGCCTCCGGACCGCCGATCCTGTCGGTCAGGTACGAGGCCCACATCAGCATCGGCCATCGGGAGCCGCCCGCGAGTGCGAAGGGGACGATGTCGGCGTCGTTGAAGGCCTCCACGGCCTCGAGCATCTCGTCCCAGTCGGCGGGGACGTCGACGCCGACCTCGTCGAAGACGGCCTGGTTGACGTACATGACCACCGGCTGGACGTTGTTCATCGGCACCGCGTAGGTGCTGCCGTCCACCTCCCCGTTGGCGACCACGGAGTCGATGAGCCGCTCGCGCAGGTCTTCGGTGGACTCGGTGAGGTCGACGACGTAATCGTGCTCCACATACTCCAGCAGTGTGCCGCCGGTCCAGCCGACGATCAGCGTGGGCGCCTCGCCCGAGCCGACGGCGGTGCGGATGCGCTCCTTGTAGACGTCATTGGCGAAGGAGTCCACGGTGATCGCCTGATCCGGATTCTCCTCGTTCCAGGCCTCGAAGTCCTCCTCGACGACGGGCCAGACCCCTCCGTTGAGCACCCAGGCATTGGCCTCCCCTCCCCCGCCGCCCCCGCCGCAGGCCGTGAGGCCGAGCAGCAGAGTCGTCGTCGTGGCGCCGATGGTGGTGATCCGTGATGCCTGCATGGCGATGCCTTCCCTGGGTGATGTGACTCACAGGGATTATGGCCTCTTCGAGAGACAAAAGAAAGGGCCCCGTCTGGACGGCCCTGCGACGCGCCGATGGTCAGTCCAGCAGCGCCCGCTCCCTGACGACGTCGACCGCCCGCGAAACGGCACCGCGCAGGATCACGTCACCGCCGGCAGTGGAGGCCACGAGCTCCGGGCAGCGGAAGACGACCGAGGCCTCCAGGATCTCCCGGGTGCGACTGAGCAGCGGTTCGGCCGAAGCGGCGAAGGGGCCGGCCAGCACAACGCGATCCAGGTCCAACAGGCCGGTGAGCAGCGTGACCACGGGCGCCAGGCGTCGCGCCAGACGGTCCACGATCTCCAGGGCGACGGGATCGCCCCGCGTCGCCGCCTCGAGCAGCGCCTCCGCGCCCCAGTCCTCCGGCGGAAGGTCCGCCAGCTCGCCGGCCAGCAGGCCGGCGTCGGCCATCCGCTGGATCTCCCATCGCGTGCGGCGCCCCAGGCCGTGCGGCGCATCGACGCCGGAGACCATATCCAGCACGCGCAGCTCGCCCACGCGGCCGCGCGTGCCGCGCAGCAGCGCGCCGTCGACCACGATGCCGGCGCCGAACCGCTCGGCCGCCAGCAGCACGGCGAAGGAGCGCGCCCCCACCCCCGCCCCGTCGGCGGCCTCGTAGAGCGCTCCGAGGTTGGCGTCGTTGTCCAGTCGGACCATCCAGCCCCGGTCCTGGAACATGTCGGCGTAGCCGGGGTTAGCGATGCTCCAGTAGTGGGCGTCGTCGTCGGGCGGGGGCGAGGCGCCCTGCAGGTCCACCGGTGCGGGCACACCGATGACGACGGCGGCCACGCGCTCCCCGGCCACACCCGCCGCCGCGAGCGCGGCATCGACGAGCGCCTCGAGCTCCTCCCTCCGCAGACCAGGATCCCGGAGGGCGCGCACCTCCCGGCGGACGCGCGACAATTCCTCTCCGTGCAGATCCGCGACGACGGCGGTGAAGACGTCCTCATCGGCGTCGCAGCCGACCACATAGGCGGCCTCCGGGCAGAAGGCATGCCGCAGCGCCGGCCGCCCCTTCACATACCGGCCCGCAGCACGGGCGTCGGCCACCTTCCGCAACCATCCGGCCTCGACCAGGTCACGGCACAACGAAAGCACGGTGGCGCGCGTCAGTCCCGTGCCCTCCATGAGCTCGGTGGCCGTCATCGGCTCGCCCGACCACGCGTACTCGAGCAGACGTCGGCCGTTGAGCACGCGCTGGGACACACCGTTCACGGCCAGTCCGCCCGTCTGCCTCGATCCCTGATCATCCACGCCGCCATCATAGACAGCCTTAAATATAGATGCTAAATTTACGCACCACAGGATGTGGCGGAGATCACCAGGGCTTCTCCCGCATGGATTCCCTGCTCGCACCACAGGTTCGATTCGCACCTCAGGAGGACAAGCATGGGCGCACCCCCACCGTCGGTGTCCCGGCGGAGTCTCATCGCCGGAGCGGCAGGCCTCGCCGCACTCTCCCTGGCCGGCTGCGGCGGCGGCCGCAGCGACGCCACGGAGCTCCGCTTCTACCAGACCAAGCGTGAGGTCATCCCCTACATCCGCGACCTCCTCGGCGACTTCCGCGAGGAGTTCCCCGGGGTCCGCCCCATCCATGACACCGCCGAAGGCACGCTCAATGGCATGTTCGTCCGCAACTCGCCGCCGGACATCGCGCTGCAGCTCTACAACTTCGAGATGGCCCGCTTCGTGGAGCGCGGCGAGCTCAGCGACCTCTCCGACCTGCCCGAGACCCAGGCCATCGCCGCACCGGTGATGGAGCAGGTCCAGCTCTATCCGCAGTACGAGGACCACGTCTCCGTGCTGCCGTATTCGATGATGGCCGCCTCGGTCATCTACAACCGCGAGATCTTCGCCGAGCACGGCGTCGAGGTCCCCACCACCTACAGCGAGTTCATCGCCGCCTGCGAGACCTTCCAGGACGCCGGCGTCACTCCCGTCTACGGCACTTACTCCGACGCCTGGACCGTGAAGCAGGGCCTGGTGGACTACGCGGTGGGCGGGATGGTCGACGTCATCGACTTCTTCCAGCAGCTCCGCGCCCAGGGCCCCGACGTCACGCCCGACTCCCCGGTCTCCTTCAGCCAGGTGCTGCACGAGCCGCTGGAGAAGATGCTGGAGATCTCCGAGTACACCCAGCATGATGCGCTGAGCCGCAACTACGGCGACGGCAACAACGCCTTCGCCAACGGCGAGGCGGCCATGTACTTCCAGGGCCCCTGGGCGCTCATCGAGATCGGACAGATCAACCCGGACCTGGAGGTCGGCACCTTCCCGCTGCCCATGACCGAGGACCCGGCGGACAACAAGGTCCGAGTCAACCTGGACCTCGCCCTGTGGATCCCCGAGGGAGCCCGGCACCCCCAGGAGGCCCGCCAGCTGCTGCAGTATCTGGCCCGCCCGGAGATCCAGGACGCCTACAACGAACACGCCCTGGGGTTCGGAGTCCGCGAGGACGCCCCGGACGTCACCGACGAACGCATCGCCGAGATGCAGCCCTACGTGGACAGCGGCGCCATCTACCAAGGCGTCTCCCAGGGCATCCCGCTGACCATCCCCTTCGAGAGCTACTGCCAGGACCTCGTCTTCGGAGCCGACCTCGAGCAGATGCTGCGCACGCTCGACGCCGACTGGGCACGCCTGGCCCAGCGCACCTGACCGGCCGCTCGACCAAGGAGCATCATGTCTCACAGCACCGCTGACACTCGGACACCCGCAGACACCCCCGCCCCGGCCTCGGGATCCTCCGGCACCCGCCGAGCGCCCCAGCCCTCCACGTCGGGGCCCCGGCGGGGCCCGGACCTCACCCATTGGCTGTTCCTTCTGCCCACGCTCATCGCCTTCACCCTGGCCATCGCCCTGCCGGCGGTGATGGGCATCTTCTTCAGCTTCACGAACTCGGTGGGCTACGGCGACTGGGACTTCGTGGGTCTGGCCAACTACCGGCTCATGCTGACCGACCCGGCCATCCTGTGGTCCTTCGGCTTCACGCTGGGCTTCGCCGCGGTGACCGTGGTGGTCACCAACATCATCGCTTTCCTCCTGGCGGTGGGGCTGACGTCCCAGATCCGCGCCCGCATCACCATGCGGACCATCTTCGTCATCCCCATGGTCGTCTCGCCGATCATCATCGCCTTCGTCTTCCAGTTCCTGTTCGCCCGCTCCCTGCCGGCGGCCGCCCAGACCGTCGGGTTCGGTCCGCTGGAGTCGAGCATCCTGGCCGACGCGGACCTGGCCTGGGTCTCGATCGTGATCGTCACCGCCTGGCAGGCCATCCCCGGCACCATGCTCATCTACATCGCCGGACTCGTGGCCATCCCCGACGACGTCTACGAGGCCTCCGCCCTCGACGGCGCCAGCCCGTGGAAGCAGCTGCTGAAGATCACCGTGCCGCTGATGAGCGGGTACATCCTCATCAACGTCATCCTCACCTTCAAGAACTTCCTCAACGCCTACGACATCATCGTGGGCCTCACCGACGGAGGACCCGGCACGGCCACCCGCTCGGTCGCGATGACCATCTTCTCCGGGTTCACCGACGGCGACTACGCCTACCAGATGGCCACCGCCACCATCTTCTTCCTCATCACCCTCGCCATCGCCCTCATCCAGCTGCGCCTGATGCGCCGAAAGGAGAAGTGATCATGTCCACCCAGGAGATCACCTCGATCAAGGCGTCACGCACCAGGCGCCGGTACAACCTCCCGCTGACCGTCGTTCTGGCCCTGTGCACGCTGACGGTGCTGGTCCCGCTGTTCGTGACGGTGTCCATGGCGTTCAAATCCGGGGCCCAGGCCGTCCAGGGTGAGGCGTTCACCCTGCCCAACCCGCTGAGCATCGAAGGCTTCATCGAGGCTTGGCGGCTGACGGACTTCCCGGTCAGCTTCGGCATCTCGGTGTTCGTCTCCGCGATCGCCGTGGCCGGTGCGGTGCTGATCAGCAGCATGGCCGCCTACGCGATCCACGCCAACTGGGAGCGACGGTTCTTCAAGTTCGCGTTCTTCTACATCCTGGCCGCCATGTTCCTGCCCTTCCCGGTGCTCGCCCTCTCGCAGATCAAGCTCACCGGGATGGTCGGGCTGGACACCCCACTGGGTGTGGGCATCCTGCACATCATGTTCCATCTGGGATTCAACGTGCTGCTGCTGACCACCTTCCTGCGCAACATGCCCCATGAGCTGGAGGAGGCGGCCAGGATCGACGGCGCGAGCACCTGGCAGACGTTCTGGCGGGTCATCTTCCCCGTGCTGGCCCCGATGAGCGCCACGGTGGGCATCTTCGCCTTCCTGTTCTCCTGGAACGACTTCATGATGCCCTCGATGATCATCTCCGACCCGTCCCTGCAGACGCTGCCCGTGGTGAACCAGCTCTTCCAGAGCCAGTTCAGCAGCAACTACCACGTCTCCTTCGCCTCCTACCTGATGGCGCTGGCCCCCTCGATCCTGGTCTTCGTCTTCACGCAGCGCTGGGTGCTCTCCGGAGTCACCCAGGGCGCGGTGAAGTCCTGAGGCCCCCGCAGTCCGTATCGTGACCATCTGACACCCACATCTGACACCCACATCTGACACCCGCTGAGAAAGGAACCCGCCCTGTGACTTCCACCCCGCAGACCGACGTCGTCGGTTCGCCGCAGCACCTTGCCGCCGAGGACCCCACCTGGTGGCGGCAGGCCGCTGTGTATCAGATCTACCCGCGCAGCTTCGCCGATGCCAACGGCGACGGCATCGGCGACCTGCAGGGCATCATCTCCCGCGTCCCCTACCTCTCAGGGCTGGGGATCGACGCGGTCTGGCTGAGCCCGTTCTACCCCTCCGCCCTGGCCGACGGCGGGTACGACGTCGCCGACTATCGCGACGTCGACCCCCGGATCGGCACGCTCGAGGAGTTCGACCAGATGGTGGCCGCCCTGCACGCCGAGGGCATCAAGGTGGTGGTGGACATCGTCCCCAACCACTCCTCGGACGATCACGTGTGGTTCCGCCAGGCACTGGCCGCCGGGCCGGGCAGCCCGGAGCGGGAGCGCTACATCTTCCGCGACGGCGCCGGAGACGACGGCTCGGAGCCGCCCACCGACTGGACCAGCATCTTCGGCGGCCCCGCCTGGACCCGAGTCACCGAGCCGGACGGCACGCCGGGCCAGTGGTACCTGCACCTCTTCGCCCCGGAGCAGCCCGACTTCAACTGGGCCAACCCGGAGGTGCGGGCAGACTTCCTGAAGACTCTGCGCTTCTGGTCCGACCGCGGCGTCGACGGCTTCCGCATCGACGTCGCCCACGCGCTGACCAAGGACCTCACCGACCCGCTGCCCTCAGAAGCGGAGCTGGACGCGATCCCGCGCGGCGAGGGCCAGCACCCGATCTGGGACCGCGACGAGGTCCACGAGATCTACGCGGAGTGGCGCAAGGTCTTCGACTCCTACGACCCGCCGCGCACCGCCGTGGCCGAGGCCTGGGTGGAGCGCCACCGGCGCCCGCGCTACGCCAGCGCCGAGGGCCTGGGGCAGGCCTTCGAGTTCGACCTGCTCACCCAGGAGTTCGACGCCGCCGCGTTCAAGGAGGTCGTCGTCGACAGCCTCACCCTCGCCGCGGAGTCCGGCTCCTCCTCCACCTGGGTGCTCTCCAATCACGACGTGGTCCGGCACGCCACCCGCTACGGGCTGCCCCCGCTGGCCGACCAGGTCGGCAGCACGGAGCAGGACCAGAAGCAGGGCGCCGCCTGGGTGCTCGCCGGCGGGCCGGAGGATCAGCTGGACCGGGAGCAGGGTGAGCGGCGTGCGCGTGCCGCGACGCTCTTCGAGCTCGCCCTGCCCGGGTCGGCCTACCTGTACCAGGGTGAGGAGCTGGGCCTGCACGAAGTCGGCGACATCGCCGACGACGCCCGGCAGGACCCGACGTTCTTCCGGAACCCGGGCGTGGACAAGGGCCGTGACGGCTGCCGCGTCCCGCTGCCGTGGGCCCGTACGGGCTCCTCCTTCGGCTTCGGCCCCGGCCCGGCCCACCTGCCGCAGCCGCAGTGGTTCGCCGAGTACTCCGTGGAGGCCCAGGACGGTCAGCAGGACTCTACTCTGGAGCTCTACCGGTCCGCGCTGCGGCTGCGCCGCCAGCTGCAGACCGCGGAGACTCTCGAGTGGGTCGACACCGGGCGCGACGACGTCCTCGCCTTCCGCCGTCCGGGCGGCTGGGTGACCGTCACGAACTTCGGCACCGCCGAGACTCCGCTGCCGGCAGGCGAGGTGCTGCTGGCCAGCGCCCCGCTGCGGGACGGCCAGCTGCCCGGCGAGGCCACCGCCTGGATCCGCCAGTAGCTCCCTTCTACGCAGTGACACATCGCTGACGCAGCAGACGGCGGCGGACCCTGACCGGGTCCGCCGCCGTCTGCTGTGCTGCGATGTGCTGCGGTGCGGGGCGCTCCACTGTGCGGGGCGCTCCGCCCGGTCAGCCGACCGGCTCGAGCACCTCCAGGCCGCCCAGGTAGGGACGCAGCGCCTCGGGCACGCGCACCGAGCCGTCGGCCTGCTGGTGGTTCTCCAGGATGGCGACCAGCCACCGAGTGGTGGCCAGCGTGCCGTTCAGGGTGGCCACCGGGCGGGTGGGCCCCTTGGAGCCGTCCGGCGTGACGGTGCGCTCCCGGATGTTCAGCCGCCGTGCCTGGAAGGTGGTGCAGTCCGAGGTGGAGGTCAGCTCGCGGTAGGTGCCCTGGGTGGGGACCCAGGCCTCGCAGTCGAACTTCCGGGCCGCGGAGAGGCCGAGGTCCCCGGCGGCGATGTCCACCACCCGGTAGGGCAGCTCGAGCGCGGAGAGCATCTCCTCCTCCCAGCCGAGCATGCGGCGGTGCTCGGCCGCCGCGTCCTCCTGGGAGCAGTAGATGAACATCTCCAGCTTGTTGAACTGGTGCACGCGCAGGATCCCGCGGGTGTCCTTGCCGTGCGAGCCGGCCTCCCGGCGGTAGCAGGAGGACCATCCGGCGTAGCGGATCGGGCCGCCGGTGAGGTCAATGATCTCGTCGGCGTGGTACCCGGCGATCGCCACCTCAGAGGTGCCCACCAGGTAGAGGTCGTCCCGCTCGAGCCGGTAGATCTCCTCGTCGTGCTCGACGTCGAAACCGGTGCCCTGCATGGTCTCCGGACGCACCAGGGTGGGGGTGATCATCGGAGTGAAGCCTGCGCCGAGCGCCTTGTCCAGGCCCATCTGCATGATGGCCAGCTCCAGGCGGGCTCCGAAGCCCTTGAGGAAGTAGAACCGCGCACCGGAGACCTTCGCCCCGCGCTCCATGTCGACGGCATCCAGCCCTTCTGCCAGGGCCAGGTGGTCCTTCGGCTCGAAGCCCTCGCCGGCGAAGTCCCGCGGCGTGCCTTCCTCGCGCAGGACCACGAAGTCCTCCTCCCCGCCGGCGGGGACGCCGTCGTGGATGAGGTTCGGAACCCGGCGCTGCAGGTCGCGCAGCTGATCCTCGGCCTCCCCGGAGGCCGCCTCAGCGGCCTTCACCTGGGCGGCCAGGTCCTTCACCTCGGCGAGCAGCCGCTGCTTCTCCTCGCCCTGGGCCTGAGCCACCTTCTTGCCGAAGGCCTTCTGCTCCGCGCGCAGGGACTCGAACCGGGAGATCGCCTCGTTCCGGGCCTGCTGCGCGGAGATCAGCTGATCCACCACGGACTCGTCGGCCTGCCGCGCGCGCTGGCTGGCCCTGTAGGCGTCGGGGTTCTCGATGAGGTCCTTGATGTCGATCACGGGCCCCAGCCTATCGGGTCACGCCGGTTTCAGGCGCTCCCCAGGTCAGCCTGGATAGACTGGCCCGGTGAGCCTGGAGCTGCTGACCACCCTGCTGATCGTCTCCGCCGTCGTGCACGTCATCGCGCTGGCGGTGATCGTCCGCGCCCTGGTCACCACCCGGCGCCTGCAGGTGGAGATCGCGGAGATCGGTCGCCTCCGTGATCAGCAGGAGGCCGCACCGACCGCCCCGGCCCGTGCCGGCCGCCAGGTGGCCCTGGTGGTCAACCCCACCAAGGCAGAAGCCGACGAGGTCGTCCGGCTGGTGCACTCGGCATGCTCCCGGGCCGGAATGCCCGCCCCGCTGCTGCTGGCCACCACCGCGGAGGACCCCGGCCAGCGGATGGCCGCCGAGGCCCTGGAGAAGGGCGCCGACATCGTCGTCGCCGCCGGCGGCGACGGCACCGTCCGGGCGGTGGCCAAGGAGCTGACCGGCACCGACGCCGCTCTGGGCATCATCCCCATGGGCACCGGGAACCTCTTCGCCCGCAACATCGGGCTCCCCCACCATGACCTGTCCGCCTGCGTGGACGAGGCCCTGCACGGGCTCGCCCACCGTGTGGACACCCTCGACCTGGCCCTGCATCGCGAGGACGGCTCCACGGAGAAGGAGAACTCGCTGGTGATCGCTGGCGGCGGGCTCGACGCCGAAGTCATGAGCGACACCCGCGAGGCGCTGAAGGCCCGGGCGGGGTGGCTCGCCTACGGCGAGGCCGGCATGCGACACGTGATGGGGCGCCGTCGTGCCATCACCATGGCCGTGGACGACGCCGAGCCGGAGACCCACCGGGTCCGTTCGGTGCTGCTGGCCAACTGCGGGATGCTCCAGGCCGGGATGGTGCTGGTCCCCTCGGCCCGCTTCGACGACGGCATGCTCGACGCGGTGCTGTTCACCCCGCGGCACGCCTGGGACTGGGCGAAGATCATCGCCAAGACCGTCACCCGGTTCTCCGCCGAGATCCCGGTCATGACCGTGCGTCAGGCCCGGGTGAGCACCTTGACCATGGCCGAGCCGCTGCCCTTCCAGATCGACGGCGACGCCGTCGGGGAGGTGGTCGCGGTCGAGGCCAGGGTGCGGCCGGCGTCGTTGACCGTCAACGGGGTGGCGGCGGTGCCGTGGCTGGAGTCCGGACGTTTCACCGTGGACCCCGCCGAGGACTGGGAGCCCACGCACGAGACGCGCGCCTGATCACCGCGAGCGACTGATCACCGGCGGCGCAGCGCCTCGATCCAGGTGCGCGCCGCGGAGAAGGCGGCTTCGCTGACGTCGGCGGTCACCTGCTGGGGACGCTGATCCGCCCGGGGATAGGAGCCCAGGAACCGGATCTTCGGCGAGATCCGGTGGACCCCGGCGAGCGCGTCAGCCACCCGGGCCTCGTCGATGTGACCCTCTAGGTCTATGGAGAAGAAGTACTTCCCCAAGCCGTCTCCGGTGGGGCGGGACTCGATGCGGCACAGGTTCACCCCGCGGGTGGAGAAATGCTCCAGCAGCTCCATCAGCGCGCCGGCGCGGTCCTCCGGCAGCGGGATCATGATCGTGGTCTTGTCGGCCCCGGTGGCCTCCGGCACGGGTCCGGGCTTGGAGACCAGCACGAAGCGGGTGACCGCCCCGGCGACGTCCTCCACACCGTGGGCGACGACGTGCAGCCCGAGCTGCTCCGCCACCAAGGGAGCACAGATGGCCGCGTCGGCGGCGTGGTCCTCCTGGAGCAGGGCCCGCGCCCCCGCCGCGGTGGAGGAGGCCGGGATGAACTCGGCATGCGGCACGGACACCTCGGCCCAGCGGCGCACCTGCGCCCACGCGTGGGTGTGGGTGGTCAACGAGCGGATGCGGCTCAGTGTGGTGGGCTCGCGGGAGGCGACCACGAAGGTGATGGGCACCAGCGCCTCGGCGACGATGTGCAGCTGGTGCGCCACCGAGACGGCGTCGAGGGTGGCGGTCACCCCGCCCTCGACCGAGTTCTCGATCGGCACCATGGCGGCGTCGACGGTGCCGTCCTCCACCATGGTCAGCGCGGAGAGCACCGAGGCGGCGGGGACCCGTTCGGCCTCGTGCGCTCCGGGCATCTGCAGCAGGGCGGCCTCGGTGAAGGTCCCGGCGGGCCCCAGGTAGGAGTAGCGGGCGAAGGGCAGGTTCTCAGGCGGCTGGCTCACAGGACCCGGGGCTCCTCTCCGCCGTCGGTCTCCAAGGGCCGGCCGGCCTCCACCCAGCCGTCCATGCCGTCGGCCACGAAGACCGCCGAATACCCCTGGGCGGTGAGCCACTGGGTGATCTGCACCGACCGCCCCCCGGTGCGGCAGATGACGTGGTAGTCCTCATCCGGGTCCAGCTCCGCGTCAAAACGCGCCGGGATCTGGTCCACGGGGATGTGCAGCGCGCCCGGCGCATGGCCGGCGGCGAACTCGTAGTCCTCACGGACGTCCAGCAGGTGGGCGCCCGCGGGCACATCAGCGGCGCGCACGGTCTCGAAGTCCGACATGACTGCCTCCCTGGTGACGGGGACGGGGTCCCGGCATGTGACGATCTGCTCCGCGACGAGACTACCGGCTCCGCCTGTGCGAGCGTGGGCGCGACGCCGTCGGCCCAGCATCCGAGACGGGTGCCGCCCCTGCCGTTTCGGGGCCCGTGGTGCATAGGGTGGCGTCATGAGCCATCGCCCCGATCCGCCCGCCCCTGATCAGGCCCACACCACGGACACCTCCATGACGGACTTCCGCGCCGCGACGGCCGCCCACTGGCGGGCGGCGTTCCTGGCCGGAGACGTGACGGCGGTGGAGCTGGCGACCACCGCACTCACCGCTGCGGCGGCCGGCTCCCGGCTGGGCGCGTTCCTCCACGTGGACGCTGAGGCGGCGCTGGCCCGCGCCGCTGAGATCGATGCGGTGCGCGGCCTCGTGCTGGGCACCGGTCGGGACAGGACGGCGCGGCTGAGCGAGCTCTCCGCCCATCATCCGTTGCTGGGGCTGCCCACGGCCTTCAAGGATCTGGTGGACGTCGCCGGAATGCCCACCACGATGGGCACCACGGCGCTGCCTCCCCGAGTGCCGGGCCGGGACGACCCGCTGGCCCGCCGGGTCCACTTCGCCGGCGCGGTCTCCGTGGGCAAGACCCAGGTGCCGGAGTTCGGCCTGCCCTGCTATTCGGAGAACGCCCTGGCCGCCCCGTCTCGGAACCCGCTGGACCCAGCCCGGATCTCGGGCGGCTCCACCGGCGGTGGGGCCGCCGCAGTGGCGGCCGGAATGCTGCCGCTGGCCCCGGGCAGCGACGGCGGCGGTTCGGTGAGGATCCCTGCGGCGGCCTGCGGGCTGGTGGGGCTGAAGCCGGGGCGGGGTCGCCTCCCCGATGACGCCGCCTCCACCCGGGTGGAGGACCTGGTGGTCTCCGGACCGATCGCCGAGACCGCCGAGGACGCGGCGCTGCTCTTCGACGTCATGGCCGGGCACCGCTTCGAGGTTCCGGACCGGCCGCGCGGTCGGCGGGCCCGACGGCGCGAGGCAGAGGCCGGCGTCGTGCTGGCGCAGGGGCCGGCGATGCGCGCAGTGCGACAGGCCCTGGACTCGGGGCTGAGCCCCCTGCGGGTGGGCGTCACCACGGAGTCGCCGTTCAGCCCGGACCTGGACATCGTCCTCGACGAGGATGCGGTGCGAGCCCTGGAGGTGGGGCTCGGACGACTCGAGGCTCTCGGGCACGCACTGCAGGGTCGTTCGCGAGGGGGTCAGGCCGGCGGCCTCACGGGCGACCTCCGGGACCGCCTCTGGCCTGCCGACTATCACCGACATTTCCAGGCGCTGTGGACCTCCCGCCTGGGGCAGGCCGGGTTCACCGGAGACCAGCTGGAGCAGCTCGCTCCGCTGACCCGGCATTTCGTGGAGCTCTCCGCCGAGCGTCCGGAGGAGGAGACGGCGCAGGCCAGGGCCGCGCTGCAGCAGGCCTCCTACCACGCGGAGGATGTTCTGGGCGACTGGGATGTGCTGGTCACCCCGATGCTCGCCTTCCGGGCACCGCCGGTGGGCTGGTTCGCCTCCCTCGACCCCGCCGAGGACTACATCCAGCAGTGCCGGTTCACCCCGTACTCCTCTGTGGTGAACGTGCTGGGCCTGCCGGCGGTCAACGTCCCGGTGCACACCGACGCGGACGGAATGAGCTGGTCGGTGCAGATCATCGGCCGGCACGGGCAGGAGGAGCGGCTGCTCGCCCTGGCGGCGACGATGCAGGCCGGCTGAGCGCTGCGCGGTCTGGAGCATGGCCGGTCTGGAGCATGGCCGGTCAGGAACGCGACGACGCCGGGCCGCCCGGTGGGGCGACCCGGCGTGCCGGATGGTGAGGCATCACAGATGCGGTCAGAACTGGCGGGGGAACGTGAGCACGCGCAGGGCGGCCTGCTCACGGCGCTCCTCGGCCTCCTGGCGCACCATGCGACGACGGTGGACCTCCTGCGGACTCAGCCGCGGGACGCGGCGCACCTGCTCACGCTGGGTGCGCGTCGCCCACTCCACCATGGCGGAACCCACGGAGTGGGCGGCCCGGCGCAGAAGAGACTGATGGAAAGAACTGCTGTGCACGACAGACACTGATGAACTCCAGAGAAGAAAAAGGGCATGAGTAGGCCCAGAAAAAGATGTGTGAGAAGAAAAACTGATCCGGACAGGCGGAATTCAGCTCAAAGTGAGTGAAGACGGCCTGGGCGATGAGGCGTGGAAGTCTCCGCGCACTGCTGCGGAAGAGGACCAAGGACCACGGGGATCAGACGAGCGCAGTCCGTGGAAGCACGGACTTCGCGGGACCGACCGACCGCAGAGGATCTGCGGGAGCCTCAGGCTGGCCGTCCCCGCACACGGGGCCGAACGCGGACGCCGGGGCGCCACGATTCGTGCCGGTGCTGCGGGAAGGCGGCGAGCGTCAGCTCTGCCGTCGCGCGAGAATCACGCGGTGCATCCCTGATAGATGCCGCCGAGGACTCCGCGGGGGTGGGCGATCGCTCGATCGGTCCCGACATCACGCCCGGTCATGCCGGTCGCGCCGGTGCTGTGAGCCAGCTTCTGTGTGATCTTCATGGTGATCGCCCCCTCCTCTCGTCGGATCCTGCGGCACAGGAATGATGCGCTCAACAATAACAGCCCATTCGGCGGTTGTGAACATCTTCGCCGATATTTCCTGGAAGTTCTTCGGAAGATTCTTGTGGGTCGCGCGGAAACCTTCCGGACATGACGACGCCGGGACCGCATCTGCGATCCCGGCGCCGCTCAGAGTTCGAGGTTCACACCCCGAAGGACGGACTCACTTCTTGAAGTTGTCGGTGAAGCCCTTGGCGGCATCCTTGAGGTCGCCCGCCGTGTCCTTGACGTTCTCGGCGGTCTCCTTGACCTTGCCCTGGAGGTCCTGGGCCTTGCCTTCGCCTTCGGTGCGCTTGTCACCGGTGGCCTTGCCCGCCGCCTCCTTGGCCTGGCCTGACACCTGGTCCTTCGCGGCGTCGAACTTGTCTCCGAGTCCCATAGTGAACTCCTCTCCGTCGGTGACATGTGGACACGCGTCACGTTACCGGTCAGAAGTTTCGGCGTCATCAGGTGCCGGCAGATTCACAGGAAACGCGCAGACAGCTCCCGACGGCGGCGGAGCCGTGACGCACACGTTCCGGGCACAGGGCGGCCGCGACCCCTCGCCGCCCGGGTCGAGGCGTCAGTACACTCGTCGCACCGCCGCAGACCTCAGGAGCGCCATGAGCCTTCCCGCCGCCCCCGCCGCGCGCCACCGCCGCGTCGCCGAGGACTTCACACGAGTGAGTGCTGCCGTCACGGACTGGGACGCGCCCACTCCTGTGCCCGAGTGGCGAGCGCGGGACGTCCCGCGCCACCTGGTGGAGTGGTCCAGTGAGTTCCTTCGGTCCGTGGACGTCATCCTGACCGCCGGCCCCTCCCCGCTCCATGATCCGCACGGCGCCTGGCGCCACCACCGGGAGCAGATCCAGAGCCTAGTGGACGCCGAGGACGCCGACCGGGATGTCACCCACCCGCAGCTGGGCACGCTGCCGCTGCAGGACATGGTGGATCGCTTCTACACCGCCGACGTCTTCATGCACACCTGGGATCTCGCCGTCGCCACAGGCCAGGACCCGGCCCTGGACGAGGAGCACGCCGAGGCCCTGCTGCAGGGGATGCGCCCGATGGAAGAGGCGATGCGCTCCTCGGGACAGTTCGGCCCGCCGGTCCCCGTCGACGACGACGCCCCCGCCTCCGCGCAGCTCATGGGGTTCATCGGACGTGACCCCCACTGGAGGCCCTGACGACGTCCCGCGGCGCCCCCACCAGATTCTCGATCCTCACCGATCTTCGCGGGGTTCGAGAATCTCGGAGGGGCAGCACGCGACGGGGGCGCCGGGGGCGCCGGAGCATCATCAGGGCTGGAGCGACGTCGGTCGGCCCATGACGATGCGGGGCCACCTGCCCAGCCCGTGCTCCGCTTCTGCGCGCACCCGCGCGGCCAGCTCGGCACCCCAGCGCTCGGGGCTCAGCTCCCGGAATCCGAGCCGCCGATAGTAGGGAGCGTTCCAGGGCACATGGACAAACGTGGTCAGCGTCAGGGCGTCCAACCCTTGCTCTGCGGCCCAGGCCGACGCACGGTCCAGCAGCGCGGCCCCGATCCGGCGCCCGGACCATGCCGGGTCCACGGAGACCTGCTCCACGTGGCCGGCGTCGTCGAGCCGTTCGGCCAGCAGATACCCGACGACGATTCCCTCGCAGACATGCACCCAGGCGGCGCCGGTCGCGACGACGGCGGCGAACTCCTCCGCGGTGACGGCCTCGTCGTCGGCGATGTCCTCCATCGGAGTGCCCACGAAGAGCAGCCCGGCACGATGCTCGATCTGCACCACGGCCGGGTGGTCACCGAGCGTGGCCTCTCTGATGCTGCTGTCCATCTCTCCTCCTCAGCGCCTCTTCCACAGGAGCCTCCGCTGTGCCATGCTCGCCCCATGATCACAGAGCACGCCATCCTTCCGGTCTCCCCCGGCCGCGAGTCCGAGTTCGAGGCGGCGTTCGCCCAGGCGCGACCGCTGATCAGCTCGATGCCGGGCTTCCTGGGCCTGGAGCTGCTGCGCTCCCAGGAGACGCCGGAGGAGTATCTGCTGCTCGTGAGGTGGGAGACGGTGGAGCACCACACCGAGGGGTTCCGCGACTCCCCCGAGTATCAGCGCTGGAAGGCGCTGCTGCACCACTTCTATGACCCGTTCCCCCGCGTCGAGCACTTCACCGAGGTGAGATCATGACCGAGCCCCTGCACGTCGTCGCGCTGCTGTTCCCCCACGTCACCCAGCTGGACTTCACCGGCCCGGCTCAGGTCTTCGCGAAGATGCCCGGGGCCGAGCTGCACGTCGCCGCCGATTCCCTGGACCCGGTGCCCACCGATGCCGGGTTCAGCATTCTGCCCACCACCACGCTGGAGGCGGCCCCGCAGGCCGATGTGCTGTTCGTCCCGGGCGGCCGCGGCACCTTCGAACTGCTGGAGGACGAGCCGACGCTGGCGTTCCTCCGCCGCCAGGCCGCCGAGGCCCAATGGGTGACCAGCGTGTGCACCGGCTCATTCCTGCTGGGCGCGGCCGGGCTGCTGCGCGGGCGGCGGGCCACCAGCCACTGGGGCTCCCTGCATCTGCTGGAGCGTCTGGGGGCGATCCCCACCGCGGAGCGGGTGGTCCGCGACGGCCCGGTGATCACGGCTGCAGGCGTCTCGGCCGGCATCGACTTCGCCCTGCGGCTGACCGCGGAGATCCACGGCGACGACGTCGCCAAGCGCCTGCAGCTGCTGCTGGAGTATGACCCCGAGCCGCCGTTCGACGCCGGCGCGCCGTCCCGTCCCGACGCCGATGACGAGCTCGCCCAGGCGCAGATCTCCGCCACCACGGAGCTGCGCGGAGACGTCGTCGAGCGGGCCGCGGCACGGCTGACGGGGGACTGAAGCCCGGAGTTCAGACGAGCGGGATCAGGCGCCTGGTCGCGGGGCTACCTCGTCGGGAACGGGCTCGTCCCGCGCCTCAGGCGGCAGTGCCGTACCGCGCATCCGGGCGACGGCGCTCATCCCATGGTGGATGGCCAGGGCGGCGAAGCTGCCCAGGGCGATGCCTTCGAAGACGATCTGGCCGAACTCCATGGTGAAGTTGGCGATGGCGATGACCAGCGGCACCCCGGCCACGGCCAGGTTGATGGGGTCGGCGAAGTCCACGCGGTTCTGCACCCAGATGCGGACACCGAGAATGCCGATCATCCCGTAGAGAACGGTGCCCGCACCGCCGAGCACCCCGGCGGGGACGGTGGCGATCACGGCCCCGACCTTGGGCAGCAGCCCCAGCGCGATGGCGAAGAGCCCGGCCACCCAGTAGGCGGCGGTCGAGTAGACGCGCGAGGAAGCCATGACGCCGATGTTCTCCGCGTAGGTGGTGGTGCCGGATCCTCCGCCGGAGCCGGCGAGCATGGTGGCCACCCCGTCGGCCATCAGGGCCCGGCCGGTGACCGGGTCCAGGTCACGGCGGGTCATCAGCGCCACGGACTTCACGTGGCCGACGTTCTCGGCCACCAGCACCAGGACCACCGGCAGGAACAGCCCGATGGTGCCCACATGGAAGCTCGGTGCGGTGAAGTCCGGCAGACCGAACCAGGCGGCGTCGCCGACGCCGGAGAAGTCGACCTCCCCGCGCAGCACCGCCACCAGGTAGCCGACGAGCACGCCCACGAGGATGGCCAGCCGGCCCAGCAGCCCACGGAACAGCACCCCGGCGAGCAGCATCGCCACGATCGTCACCGTGGCGGTCACGGGCTCGACGTTGACGTTGTTCCAGGCCGCAGGGGCCAGGTTCAGTCCGATGAGCGCGACGATCGCACCGGTGACCACCGGCGGCATGAGCAGCTGGATCCACCGGGTGCCGGCCACATGGACGATGAGTCCGACCAGGAACAGCCCGGCACCGGCCATCACGATGCCGCCAAGCGCCCCGGACATTCCGTACTGGCCCATGGAGGCGCCCACCGGGGCCAGGAACGCGAAGGAGGACCCCAGGTAGGAGGGCACGCGTCCAGCGGTGATGATGAGGAAGAGGATGGTGCCCAGCCCGGAGAACAGCAGCGTGGTCGAGGGCGGGAAGCCGGTGATCAGCGGCACCAGGAAGGTGGCGCCGAACATGGCCACCACGTGCTGCATGCCGATGCCGGTGGTGCGGCCCCAGCTGAGCCGCTCGTCGGGGGCGACGACGTCGCCGGGGCGGACGGTGCGCCCGTCGCCGTGCAGGGTCCAGCCGAGGCCAGGGATGAGAGTCTTGGTCACAGACATGCACCTTACCGGGACGGGATGACCCGGAGATCACGGAGGCCGACCCGCCATGCAGCTCGAGATCGCCGTCCAAGACGTGGCAGGAATCCAGGTGGCCCACGACCACGGCGCTGACCGGGCCGAACTGTGCCAGGCGCTGGTCACCGGAGGGCTGACTCCGACGTCGGGCATGATCCGCCAGGCGGTCGAGCTGGGACTGCCGGCCCGCCCGTTGATCCGTCCGCGCGGCGGCGGATACCTCTACTCCTCTGCCGAGGTCGCCGTGATGCGCCAGGATGTGCCGGCGCTGCGGGAAGCTGGTGCGGCAGGAGTGATCGTCGGCGCGTTGGACGATCACGGGCTGGACCATCCCGCCCTGCGCCGGTTGGTCGAGGCGGCCGACGGGCTGCCGGTGGTGGTCCACCGGTGTGTGGATGTGCTGCTCGCCGCCGGGCTCACCACGCCGCCGCAGCTCGTCGAGGAGCTGCTGGACCTCGGCGTCAGCGGGGTGCTCACCTCCGGAGGAGCCGCGACGGCGCCCGAAGGGACCAGCGTCATCGGTCAGCTGGCGGAGGCCGGTGCGGGCCGGCTGGAGATCATCGCCGGCGGCGGGGTCCGCGCCGCGCATGTGGCGGGCCTGGCGGAGGCCGGCGCCGACGTCGTCCATCTCTCGGCCGGCTCCCCGGTCACCCACGGATCCCCGGGGCCGGGAGGAGGGGAAGGATCGTATGTCACCACCGACGCCGCGCTGGTGCAGGCGGCACGGTCCGCCGTCGACGCCGCCTGACAGTTCGATCCGGCATATCGTGCCTCTCCTCACATCCCCTTGACACGGTTTGCCGAAATTCAGATCACAGCACAATCACAGTATTTGATGAGATCTGCGATTCTTGCGTCGTCGTGGCGGATCCCACTCACCGCAAGGATGCCGCGCCACGGGGAAAGCCCGCAGGAAAAGCCAGCAGGGGGTGTTTTCACCCCGATTTCACCGGGGTCAGGGTTGATCTGTCTGTGTGGCTCACTACTGTGGAACCGATGTCGAACTCCGCAGACACCCCTGCCCAGAACGGGGAACGTGTCGAGATCCGCACCCTCGAGGTGACCGACGGCGCCGCCCTGTGGCGGCTGGCCGCCGGCACCGGCGTGCTGGATGTCAACACCCCGTACGCCTACCTCCTGTGGGCCCGCGACTTCGCCGACACCTCCGTGATCGCGCTCGTCGACGGCCAGCCCGCAGGATTCATCTCCGGCTATCACCGGCCGGGGGACCCCGAGACCCTGTTCATCTGGCAGGTCGCGGTGGACTCCGCCTTCCGCGGACGCCGCCTGGCCTCCCGGATGCTCGCCGACGTCGTGGCACGCTCCGGCGCCTCCCGACTGGAGACCACGATCACCGCGGACAACGCCGCATCGATCGCGCTGTTCACCGGGCTCGCCCGCGACCAGGGTGCCGAGATCGCCCGATCCGACCTCTTCACGGAGGAGCTGTTCCCGCCGTCCTCCGAGACCGGCGAGGAGCACGCGGCCGAGGACCTCTACACGGTCTCACCGCTGAACACCTCTGACAGCTGAGCCCGGCGCCGTCGACGCACCGACCCCCGACGTCCACCTGACCCCCGAGCGGCGGAGAGACCTCCGCCGCGCCATCAAGGAGACCAGCACCATGGCCACCGACATCTTCGAAACTCGTGAATCCCAGGTCCGCAGCTACTGCAAGAACTGGCCCGCCGTGTTCGAGAAGTCCTCGGGCGCGTACCAGTTCACCGAGGACGGCTCCCGCTACCTGGACTTCTTCTCCGGCGCCGGCGCCCTGAACTACGGGCACAACCACCCGGAGCTGCGGGACCTGGTGGTGGACTACGTCGCCAACGACGGCGTCACCCACTCCCTGGACATGAAGACCCCGGCCAAGCGCCGCTTCCTGGAGACCTTCGAACGGATCATCCTGGAGCCGCGGAACCTCGACTACAAGGTCATGTTCCCCGGCCCCACGGGCACCAACACGGTGGAGGCCGCGCTGAAGCTGGCCCGCAAGGTGACCGGCCGCCAGCACATCCTGTCCTTCACCAACGCGTTCCACGGCATGACGCTGGGTTCGCTGTCGGTGACCGGCAACTCGATGAAGCGCCGCGGCGCCGGCATCCCGCTGACCAACTCCTCGAAGATCCCCTATGACGACTATTTCGACGGCGACATCCCGGACTTCATCTGGCTGGAGAAGGTCCTCGAGGACTCCGGCTCCGGCGTGGACAAGCCCGCCGCCGTCATCGTGGAGACCGTGCAGGGCGAGGGCGGCCTGAACGCCGCCCGCATGGAGTGGCTCAAGGGCCTCTCCGACCTGCTGCGCCGTCACAAGATCCTGCTGATCATCGACGACGTCCAGGCCGGCTGCGGCCGCACCGGCACGTTCTTCTCCTTCGAGAAGGCCGGCATCACCCCGGACATCGTCTGCGTGTCCAAGTCCATCTCCGGCTACGGCCTGCCGATGGCGCTGACCCTGTTCCGCCCGGAGCTCGACGTCTGGGAGGGCGGAGAGCACAACGGCACCTTCCGCGGGAACAACCTCGCCTTCGTCACCGCCGCCCGCGCCCTGGAGCTGTTCTGGGCCGACGACTCCTTCGAGAAGGAGCTGGCCGGCAAGATCGACGAGCTGCGCGAGGGTCTGGAGCAGATCGCCGGGCATGTGAAGGGCGCGACCCTGCGCGGCCGCGGCTTCCTCTCTGGCATCTGCTTCCCGGACCCGGACACCGCCGGCAAGGTGGCCGCCGAGGCCTATAAGCGCAACCTGCTGGTGGAGACCTCCGGTCCGGAGGACGAGGTCGTCAAGGTCATGCCGCCGCTGACCATCGACTCCGAGGACCTGCAGAAGGGCCTGAAGGTCATCGAGGACGCCGTCCTGGCCGCCACCGGCCAGATGGGCGAGCCTTCGCGGGTGCGCCCCCCGCACTGATCGGAGAGCCCGGAGCGGCCCCCGCGGTGCGCGTCCCCGCCGGGGCCGCTCCGGCGCGCTAGACTCCGGGCCAGCACTCGCCCCACCGACCGTCCTCAGCTGACAGGAGACCTGCATGTACACGCTGCACATCGACGACCTCAACGACACCGAGCGCGACATCCGCCACGGCAACTGGCGTTCGCGCCGGATGGTCCTGGGCAAGGAGAAGGTCGGCTTCTCCTTCCACGAGACCACCATCTTCGCCGGCACCACCAGCGAGTTCTGGTACGCCAACCACGTGGAGGCCGTCTACTGCGTCGGCGGCAAGGGCACGCTGACGAACCTGGAGACCGGCGAGAAGCACGACATCACCGACGGCTTCCTGTACCTGCTCGACGGCCACGAGAAGCACCGCGTGGAGGTCGAGGAGGAGCTGCGCATGATCTGCGTGTTCAACCCGCCGGTGACCGGCAAGGAAGTCCACGACGAGAACGGCGTGTACCCGCTGATCATCGAGGACTGACCTCCTCCTTCAGCGCTCTGACCTCGCACGTCTGAGCACCACGACGGCGCCCGTCCCGGCACTTCCGGGGCGGGCGCCGTCCTCAGTGGGGTCGCTGCCCTACCAGGGCGGCGCCGAACGCGGCGGCCAGCGAGCCGGCAGGCAGGGTCTCCACGCGGTCAGCGAGCCGCAGAGAGGCCAGGAAGTGCGAGGCCGTCGCCTCCTGCTCGAGGACCTCAGCAACTGGATCGAGAAGGCGGCCCCCCAAGGCGGCCACGCCTCCCCCCAGGACCACAGTGGAGACATCCAGGGACAGTGTGAGCACCCGCACCGCCGAAGCCACGGCCCAGGCGATCTCTCCACGCATGCGCTGCGCCCAGCGATCGCCGGCCTCTGCCGCGTCAAAGACCTCATGCACGGCCCCTGCGCCAGGACGGCCCCACCGCCTCGCCACGGCTCCACCGCCGGCGTAGGCCTCGATGCAGCCCCGCTGGCCACAGGCACACAGAGGTCCCGTGGGGTCGATGGACAGGTGGCCGATCTCGCCCGCCACGCCGGCAGATCCACGCCACAGCTCACCGTTCAGCACAGCACCCGCGGCCACGCCGGTGCCCAGGTTCAGATACCCCAAGGCCTCATCCACGCCGCCCCGGAGGGCATACGCCCCCAGAGCCGCCGCCTTGACGTCGTTCTCCACACTGACGGGCACCGCGGTCACCCGCTCAAGGAGCTCCCGGAGATCCAAGTCCTGCAGCCCCAGATTGACCGCGTGCCGTACGACTGACCCTCCAGGATCGACCTGCCCGGGCATGCCGATACCGATCGACCGAACGTCGCCGGCCGTACACTGGTCCGTCAGTCCGCGAAGAGCTGTCCGGATCGTCTCCAGCACACCTGCGGCCCCGGGCTGAGTGGGCAGCCGGATACGCGCGACGAGGGAGTCGTGAGCATCGAGCGCGACGGCGTCAGTCTTCGTCCCGCCCACATCGAGTCCGACTCGCACCGTGGAGGCTCGGTCAGTCTGCGGCACTGACAGGGGCGTCATGAGACGCCCAGCTCAGATTCCAGGACCATGACGAGCCCGCCCCGCAGAACGATGTCATCACTGTCGGCCGGCAGGCGCATCCTCACCTGCGTGTGGAATCGACCCAGGATCCGACTGCGCAGCGCCTCCTGCGCGGCGTCGAGGAACGTCCCCTCCAGGAGGCTCCGGGGGCCGGCGACGACCACATCGGAGAGGTTCAGCGCGCCGACGATGGGCGCCAGCAGGATCCCGAGCTTGGTTCCGGCGCCGCTGAGCACGTCCTCGATCGGACGGCCCGCTCGTTCCGCCTCCTGCACCAGCTCACCCAGCCGCGGCACCGAGATCCACGACTCCAAGCATCCGCGCTTGCCGCACACGCATTCCGGACCGCCGCCCTCACCCACCGGCACATGGCCGATCTCACCGGCGGCGTTGTATCGACCGACCACGAGTTCGCCACGGATCATGAGCGCCCCGCCGACACCGCGTCCCACACGGACGAGGAACATGTCAGGGTCACCGCCCCCGAGGGTCTGCTCCGCCAGCGCCGCGGCATTGGCATCATTGCGGACCACCACAGGCACGCTCAGCTCCCGGTGCAGCAGGTCCCTCAGCGGGACGCCGTCCCAGCCGATGTTGGGCGCCGTCAGCACCACGCCTTGGTCCGAGACGACTCCGGGTGTGCCGACACCGACGCCCAAGACTCGACGATCCGCCAGGGCCAGCAGGTTGCGCGCCAATGCGAGGACCGTCGCCTGCGCCTGGTCGCTGGTCTCCCGCCCCCGGCGGGGCTCTTCGAGGCGGGCGAGAATCGTGCCGGTCAGGTCCATCACCGCACCGCGGTAGGCCTCGGCGCCCGAGAGATCCAGCGAGATGACCTGCAGACCTTCCCGGTCCAGGTCCACCAGGACTCCCGGCTTCCCCGGTCCGGAACGCGCCCTGGGGCCCTGCTCCACGACGACCTCTCGCGCGATCAGCTCGCCCACGAGTCCGGAGGCGGTCACGCGGGTCAGCCCTGTTGCTCGCGCAAGATCCGCACGGCTCATCGGCCCGGCGTGGAACAGCTCCCGCTGCACGAGGGCCAGGTTATGCACCCTCACGTGCTCCGGCAGAACGGGGCCTGCGGGTCGTGCGCTGCGGGACTGCGGCCCGGAAGGGCGTGCCAGAGAACTCATGTTTGTAAGTATGACTTACAAAGCGGCGCGACCACCAGGGCAGGAGCCAACTCGATTCGAGCACTGTCCCCTGAATCAGAAGGGAGAGTGCCACGTGGCGGACTTCACATGACTTCGGTCCAGCCTCTTCCATTTTGTTAGTAAAGGCTCCATACTTTTTCCTACGACGGCCTGCACCCCTCGACGAGGGGCGCAGCACCCGGCATCTCGCACCGTGAAAGGACCACTCATGCGACGGCTCCCCCACCTGGCACTCGCCTCCACTCTGACGTTGACCCTGGCCGCCTGTGGCGCAGGCGGCGGGAACACCGGCGACGACGCCGAGTCCGCCGACCTCACCATCTGGTTCATGGAGGACTCTGTTCCCGAAACCGCCCAGGAGTGGCTCGTCGACGAGTTCGAGACGAGCTATGAAGGCTCCACACTGACCGTGCAGATGCAGCCGTGGGCAGGCGTCGTGGAGCTCCTGCAGACCTCGCTGCCTGACAGTTCGCAGACCCCGGACCTCGTCGAGATCGGCAACACCCAAGCCTCCACCTTCACCTCCGTCGGGGCCTTCTCCCCGGTCGACGACCTCCTCGAGGAGCTCGGTGGAGACTCGCTGATCGAGTCTGGCCTGGAAGCCGGCACCTGGGAAGGGACGACGTACGCCCCGCCGCTCTACGCAGGCTCGCGCATCATCTTCTACAGGCAGGACCTACTCGACGCCGCCGGAATCGACGTTCCGACCACGTTGGACGAGCTCAACGAAGCGGCGATCGAACTGAACGAGGCCAATCCGGAGGACACCGACGGATTCTCCGGAATCTACCTGGCCTCCTCCGACCCCAAGACGCTGGAGGGCTGGCTGTTCACCTACGGCGGCGACTATGCGACTCAGCACGACGACGGCACCTGGGAAGGCACGCTCTCCTCCCCAGAGTCTCAGGAGGGCCTCCAGGCCGCGCAGGACCTCATGGAGCGCGGTTCCGAGTATGTTTCGGATCCGAATGAAGCCGTGCCGGTGGCCTACGAGCTGTTCAACTCCGGGAAGATCGGCTTCTACTCGGGGCTCGCCCTGAAGGAGTACGACATCGACGAGGAGCTCTGGGAGAGCGGTGACGCCCAGGTGATGGCCCTGCCCGGCACCGACGCCGACACTCCCGGCACCACGTTCGCAGGAGGGTCCAATGTCGCCATCTCGGCCGCGTCGGCACACCAGGAGCTCTCCCGCGAGGTACTCAGGCTCATCTACTCCGATGACTTCCAGACGATGCTCGCCGCAGACGCGGGCTGGGTGCCCGGCAACCTGGACCACGCCTCTGCACTGGAGGGGCACAGCGCCGAGGCGTTCCAGGAGGCCGTGGCACATTCCCAGCTGACCCCCAACACACCGTCGTGGGGTGTGGCTGACAGCGCCCAGCTCCCCCTGGAGATCTGGACACGCATCGCAGACGGGGAGGACGTCGAGGACATCGCCGCCGACGTGGACGCTCAGCTCGAAGAGATCCTCAACGACTGATGGCGACCCTGACCCCCACCACCTCTCCCCCCGGGACCGTCCCCCGGGACTCGTCCCCAGGGCGGGGTGACGTCTCCAGAAGAGCGCGCCGTCGGAAGGCCTTCCTCCCTTTCCTGCTGCTCGCGCTCCCCACAGGCCTGGTCATGCTGGCCCTCGGGTACCCCATGGCGCGGCAGTTGGTGATGTCCTTCCAGGAGTTCGGCATCGCCCAACAGTTCGGGCAGCCTGCCGAATGGGTCGGGTTCGCCAACTATCAGGCGATTCTGACAGACACCTACTTCTGGGTCGTCACGGTGCGCACACTCGCGTTCACCGCCGTGGCCGCGGGGCTGACCATGGTGGTCGGCGTCGGCCTGGCCGTGCTGATGCAGCGCGTCGCCACCGGAGTGCGCGTGGCACTGCAGCTGGCGCTGCTCTTCGCCTGGGCCACGCCGGTGATCGCCGCCGTCGCCATCTGGAAGCTCATGGCAGATCACCGGCATGGTGTGGTGAATGCCGTGCTCTCCGGAGCCGGCCTGACCGGCTTCGACGGATTTCATTGGCTGCAGGCTGGAACGACGCCTTTCCTCATCGTCGCAGCGACGGTGGTCATCTGGGCGAGCACGCCGCTGGTCACACTGGCCACCTACGCCGCACTGAGTCAGGTGGACGAGTCCGCGGTGGAGGCCGCCCAGATCGACGGCGCGAGCACGCCACGGATCCTGTGGCACATCGTGCTGCCGATCATCCGTCCCGTGCTGATCCTGATGGCCATCCTCCAGGTGATCTGGGACCTGCGGGTGTTCGCACATATCTACTCCCTGCAGCAGACGGCGGGGAACACCACGGACACCAACCTGCTGGGGACCTACATCTACCAGACAGGCATCGCCGGCGGCGACTACGGCATGGCCTCCGCTCTGGCCATGGTGATGCTCCTGCTCCTGCTGGCGCTGACCTGGCGCTATGTGAGAATCCTCGGCCGACAAGGAGATCTCCGATGACGTCGACCACACCGCTGCGTCCGCGCCGGACCGCGAGTCGGCAGGCACTGAACATCACAGCACTCGCCGTCGCCCTGCTCTGGATCTTCCCCATCTACTGGATGGTGAACGTGTCCTTGCAGCCGAATGCGCAGATGCGTCTCGAAGGCCCCACCTGGGTGCCGCTCGACTTCACTCCGGACGCCTACCTGGGAGTCTTGTCCGACAGCTCCTTCTGGACGGCGATGCGGATGAGCATGCAGGTCAGCCTGCTCGCCGTGGCTGTCGCGCTGTTCTCCGCCACGTTGGCCGCGGTCGCGCTCAGCCGATTCCGGTTCCGGAGTCGCACCGCAATCATCATCACTGTGCTGGTCGTCCAGATGATTCCCGCCGAGGCCCTGTTCATCTCCCAGTTCCGCATGCTCTCCGGCTGGGGGCTGGTGAACACGACCCTTGGGCTCTCGCTGCTCTACGTCGGCACCGTGATGCCGTTCATCGTCTGGATGCTGAAGGGCTTCGTCGACGGCGTCCCGGTGGACCTGGAGGAGGCTGCCATGATCGACGGCTGCACCAAGGTGGGGGCCTTCTTCCGCGTCACGTTTCCGCTCCTGGGCCCGGGCCTGGTGGCCACAGGAGTCTTCGGCTTCCTGGTCTCGTGGAATGAGTTCACACTGGCCCTGGTGATGCTCTCATCCGGCGGGAGGGTGACCCTGCCGGTCTGGCTGCAAGGGTTCCAGGAAGGGATGAGCGGCACGGACTGGGCCGGCATCATGGCCGGTTCAGCACTCATCGCGATCCCGGTGCTGATCCTGTTCAGCATCGTCCAACGACGCATGGCCTCCGGCATGGTCTCCGGTGCAGTCAAGGGCTGACACAGCCCAGCAGTGCGCCTCGTCTCGTCCCCCACTCACCCGTCCTCACTCGACACCCGGCCCTCGCCACCCCAACAATCCAGGAGCCCTCGTGACGCACGCTTCAGTCTTCCCCCGGCCTCGCCAGCTCACTGAGCTCTCCGGTCCGGCCCCTGCCCCTCAGGCAGAGGTCCTCGTCACCCGTGACGCCGACCTACCGCCCCAGGGCTTCCGCCTGGAATACGCTGAGACGGTCCGCATCGCCTATTCCGACGCCGCCGGACTGCGCTATGCCCAACGGGCCCTCGACCAGCTGCGCGGCACCCCGGCGGACCAGCAGCAGGCCGTGCTGATCGAGGACTGGCCCGACATCCGCCGCCGCGGATTCATGCTCGACGTCAGTCGGGACCGTGTCCCGGAACGCTCGACGCTGCTGCGCCTGATCCACATCCTCTCCCTGGCCCGGTACAACCAGCTGGAGCTCTACACCGAGCACAGCTTCACGTACTCGGGGCACGAGGAGGTCTGGCAGGACGCCTCACCGCTGACTCCTGAGGATCTCCGCTGGCTCGACGACCTCTGCGCCGCACACGGCATCGAGCTGGTGCCCAACCAGAACACCTTCGGGCACTGGGAGCGTTGGCTGGCCCACGAGCGCTACCTCCCGCGGGCCGAGAACCAGGAACCCCAGGAGTTCGCCGGGCGCCTGCGCCCGCCGTCCACCCTGGCGCCCACAGAGGAGAACGCGGAGTTCGTCACCGAGCTGCTGGAGGAGCTGACGCCTCACTTCAGGTCGGATCGGCTCAACATCGGCGCTGACGAGACCTGGGAACTGGGCACCGGGGTCAGCCGCGAGCAGGCCTCACAGCAGGGGCTGGGCCAGGTCTTCCTGGACTACGTCGCCAGAGTCGCGGCCCCGTGGACCTCGCGGGGCCATCAGGTGGAGTTCTGGTCCGACATCCTGGGCAGCTACCCGGAGCTGATGGACCGGGTTCCGGAGGGCACCGTGCCTGTCGTCTGGCTCTATGACTCTCCGGATCACATCGCCACCGTGATCGACCACATGAGCGAGGCGGAGAGGGGCTTCAACGAGGCGCACGGCGTCGACACGGAGCAGCTGAGGAACTTCACCTCCCGCGCGCAGGCGCTCATCGACGCGGGCGTGCCGTTCTGGGTCGCGCCGGGCACGGGCAGCTGGCTGTCATTCATCGGGCGCCTGGACAATGCAGTGGGCAACATCATCGACGCCGTCGAGACCGCAGGGCGGAACATGGCGCCCGGCTTCCTCCTCACCAGCTGGGGAGACTGTGGACACTTCGACCCCCTGGTCGTGTCCTATGCGCCCATCCTCTTCGGCGGGGCGGCCAGCTGGCATCTGGAGAGCAACCGCGAGACCTCTGAGCTCCTGGGAGAGATTCTGGATCGGCACGTCTTCCAGGACCAGCAGGGCGTGCTGGGGCCGACCCTGGTCCGACTGGGCCGGGTCGCCGGGGAGCTCGACGCCGCCGTCGCCAATTCCAGCCCGTTGTTCCGTGCCGTGCAGCAGCCAGAAGCGCTGGAGGCGCACCAGGTGCCCTCCGCGGAGAGCCTGGATGCCGCGGCAGAGACGATCCACTCGGCGTTGGCCACCCTGAGCTCCTCACGTCCGGCGAGCCTCGAAGGCCCCGTGGTCCTCGAGGAGATCGCCCAGGCAGCTCGTTGGGCGCAGTTCGGCGTCGACGTGCTGCGCAGTGATCTCTTCCGCGGCGGGGCACTCCAGGACTCGGAGGACACCTCTGCGACCGCTCGCGACGAAGCTCGCAGACTTCTGGATCGCCTGGAGAAGCTCCTCGCGGAGCAGCGCAGAGTCTGGATGCTGTCCTCCCGACCGGGCGGTCTGGACGACAGCATGGACCGGTTCTCTTCTCTGCGGCGCCGGCTCGTCCGTCTCGCTCAGCTGCCGCAGCCGGCCCGTCAGGCGCGGACACTGTGACTCACGTAACGTGATACGATTCACAGCGGCGGGCTCCTCCTGGGAGTGGCCGGCCACTTCATAACACTTTTCACAACGGATCGTCGGGCACGTACCTGCCCGTGAAAGGGAAATATCACCATGGCCTCTGTGACCTATGACGCCGCGAGCCGGATCTACACCCCCGGTGCTCGCCCCGCCATCAATCAGCTCCAGCTGGACATCGCCGACGGCGAGTTCCTCGTCCTCGTGGGACCCTCCGGCTGCGGAAAGTCCACCGCACTCCGCATGCTCGCCGGCCTCGAGGAGGTCAACGAGGGCCGCATCCTGATCGGCGGTGAGGACGTCTCCCACGTCTCCCCCAAGGACCGCGACATCGCCATGGTCTTCCAGAACTACGCGCTGTACCCGCACATGTCGGTCGCAGAGAACATGGGCTTCGCTCTGAAGATCGCGGGCGTGTCCAAGGATGAGCGCGCCAAGCGCGTCAAGGATGCCGCGAAGCTGCTGGACCTCGAGCCCTACCTGGACCGCAAGCCGAAGGCCCTCTCCGGTGGTCAGCGTCAGCGTGTGGCCATGGGCCGCGCGATCGTCCGCTCCCCCAAGGTCTTCCTGATGGACGAGCCGCTGTCCAACCTGGACGCCAAGCTCCGCGTGCAGACCCGCACCCAGATCGCTGCCCTGACCCGCAAGCTCGCCGTCACCACCGTCTACGTGACTCACGACCAGGTCGAGGCCATGACCATGGGTGACCGCGTCTGCGTGCTCAAGGACGGCGTGCTCCAGCAGGTCGACTCCCCGCGCAACCTGTATGACACTCCCGCCAACGTGTTCGTCGCCGGGTTCATCGGCTCTCCGGCCATGAACCTCTTCCAGGTGGAGCACGACGGCGAGGCCCTCATCCTCGGCGGTGAGCGCTACGTGATCCCGGACGGGTCGCTGAAGAAGACCAGCAGCAACAAGGTCACCCTGGGTGTGCGCCCCGAGGACATCCACATCGACCCCGAGCACGGCATCGAGATGGTCGTGGACCTCACCGAGGAGCTCGGCGCAGACGCCCACATCTTCGGCTCGCCGGAGGGCCTCGAGTCCTTCCAGCCGCTGGTGGTCCGCGTGGACGGCCGTCGTCCTCCGCTCAAGGGCGACCACGTCAAGGTGGTCCCGCAGATGGACCACATCCACCTCTTCGACGCCGAGACGGGCCTGCGCCTCAACGGCGAGATCCCGGAGAACACCCCGCACGCGCAGCTGGCGGACGTCGAGGCACTCCAGGACGAAGAGGGCGAGTGAGCCCAGGCCGCTCCTGACCTGAACCACCGCTGAGGGCGGGTCCCGGATGATCCGGGGCCCGCCCTCAGCGCAGCTCACGGCCTGGTGGCGTCATCCCCTAGGCTGAGGCCATGAAACAGCTGCTCTCCGTGATCGTGACCATCATCCTGGTCATCGTCGCCATCCGTGTGGTCCTCTGGATCCTGGGTGCGGCGATGAGTCTGGCCGCCAACCTCATCTTCATCGCACTGATCGTCGCCGCCGTGATCTGGCTGATCCAAGCGGTGACATCCAAGCGCTGACAGACCCTGACCCTCAGCCCACCAGCTTCTCCAGCAGCGCCCTGGCCCCCTGCTCCCGCAGGATGGTCAGGGCTTCTGCATACGGGCGCGTGAAGGCATCGTGCGCCACCAGGTCCCCGAAGAGCTCCTCGTCGCGCAGGAAGGCGAGGAGGTCGTCGTCGTGCTGGGCGGCGGCGGCCATGACCCGCTCCCGCAGCCGGTCCACCACGGGCCATTCCTCCCCGTTCTCGCCCACCCCTTCGGCATAGCGGGCCCAGGAGGCGACGACGGCGGCGCAGGCGGTCACGTCCCGCCCGGCGGCGAGGTTCTCCCGGATCACCGGCACCATCCAGGTGGGGATGCGGTCCGAGGATTCGGCGGCCAGCCGGGCCAGGGTGTCCCGGACGTGTTCGTTGTCGAAGCGGGCGATGAGCTGGTCCTTGTACTGATCGAGGTCGATCCCGGGCACGTCGGGGACGGTCGGTGTCCCTTCGCCGTCCATGTAGTTCTCCCGCGTGAAGCGGACGAGCAGCTCGTCGCGGCAGGCCTCGTGGGCGTAGGTGTGGCCCAGCAGGAGCCCGAAGTAGGCGATCACCTGGTGGCTGCAGTTCAGCAGGCGCAGCTTCATCAGCTCATAGGGTTCGACGTCGTCGACCATCTGCACCCCTGCCTCCTCGAAGGCGGGGCGTCCGGCGGGGAAGCGGTCCTCCAGCACCCACTGCAGGAAGTCCTCGCTGACCACGGGCCAGGCGTCGTCGACGCCGAAGTCTTCAGCGACCATGGCGCGGTCCGCCTCGGTGGTCACCGGGGTGATCCGGTCCACCATGCAGTTGGGGAAGGCGACGTGCGCCTCGATCCAGGCGGCCAGGTCGGCGTCGCGCAGCCGGGCGAAGGCCAGGATCATGCGTTGCGCGAGGTCGCCGTTGCCGCGGATGTTGTCACAGCTGAGCACAGTGAACGGCTCCGCTCCTGCCTCCCGACGACGGCGCAGGGCCTCGACGATGAAGCCGAAGAGCGTCTCCGGGGCGTCACTGGCACCGCGGGCGAGATCCCGGGCCACCGCCGGGGTGTCGGCCAGGAACTCCCCGGTGCTGGGGTTGTAGTTGTATCCGCCCTCCGTGACGGTCAGCGAGACGATGCGGATGTCCCTGTCGGTCATCCGCGCCAGGACCGCCTCGGGGTCGTCGGGGGCGTAGAGGTACTCGGCGAGGGCGCCGATGACCCTGGCGTCGCGCGAGCCGTCAGGCGCGGTGGAGACCAGGGTGTAGAGCCCATCCTGGGAGGTCAGCGCATCACGCATCCGCACGTCGCCGGGCAGCAGCCCCACCCCGCAGATCGCCCAGTCGGCGGCGTGCCCGGCAGTGAAGAGCCGATCCAGGTACAGGGCCTGGTGTGCGCGATGGAATCCCCCGACGCCGAAGTGGACGATCCCGACCCGACGGTCCTGCAGCGGATATCCGGGAGTGTGGAGCACTTCCCCGGAGGGCGTCTCGCGACCCAGGTCGGCGACAGTGCGGGCGGACAGAGGCGTGGCATCGGTCATGACGTTCCTTCAGAGACGGGAGGTCGATGTGACCGCCACCATATCAAATGAGTGATATTGACTGCTCATGTGAGCGCAGGAGCGCACTCACCATGGGGGACAGCGGGCCGGCAGTTTCATGCACACCCCTTGAATGTGCCGAGGAAGCGACACGACACTGAGTCTCACAGGAATGGAGAGAAGATCCATGCACAAGCGCACGGCCATTGCAGCGAGAGTGGGCACTGCATCTCTCGTGCTGTCCTCCCCTGCTCACGCGGCTGACGCAGGTTTCAGCCCTCTTCACCAGCCCACCAGCACATGGAGCTCCGAGATCGAACAGCCCGTTCGATGAACCAGAATCCTCGTGTCGTCGCTGCCGCCCTCAACGCTGTCGGCTCGGCGCACCGCTTCTGGCATGGACCTCCTTCGGTCCCACCCAGTATCAGCTCCCCGCTATAGCCTACGGCGCGGTCTGACTGAGCATTCTCGTCATCGCCGGACTGGCTGCGTGGATCTCTCGCCGACCTGAGGATCCGATTCACCCGCCCATCACACCTCTGCCGAAGGCAGCGCGCTCCTCAGCCCCACGTGGTGATCCACGAGCCCCTGTGGCACCGGCACATGAGACATCAGGATCACGCTGCGGGAGCCGTCACTCGTCCCCGATCCTGCCGCCGCCCCGAGCAGATCCCGGATGAGCTGGTCCCCCAGCTCGGGGTCCACGTGTGCGGTGGGTTCGTCCAGCACCAGCACCTCCGCCCGGGAGAGCAGCCCGCGGGCCACCGCGATGCGCTGCGCCTGACCGCCGGAGACCAGCGCTCCCTCGCGGCCCACCCGGGTGTCCAGACCGTCACGGGCACGCGCCCACTCCCCCAGGCCGACGGCCTCCAGAACCTCCCAGAGCTGGCTGTCAGCACACCCCTCCGGCCCCTCGGGATGGGCGAAGCTCAGATTGGCCCGCACCGTCGCGTCGAACAGGTGCGCCCTCTGCTCGATCAGGCACACCCGACGCCGCACCGCGGCCGGAGACAGCTCACGGATCTCCACACCGTCCAGCCGGCATGAGCCCTCATGCTCCAGCAGCCGCACCAGCGCCTGCGCGAGCGCCGACTTCCCTGACCCGCTGGGGCCGGTGACCAGCGCCCGCTCCCCGGGCGCCAGCCGCAGATCCACCGGCCCCGCCGTCGCCACCTGCTGGCCCGGCCAGCGGACAGTGACCCCGCGAAGCTCCAGCAGGACGCCGACGGCGGGGGGCGCACCAGCCACAGCCACCGCACCGTCGTCGTCGCCGTCGTCGTCGCCGTCGTCGGCCGGGATCTCCTCCGGCCGGGACTGCTCGGTGAGCTCCGCGATGCGCGCCGCCGAGGCGCGCACCCGCCGTCGGGCGGACCAGGCGGCCGGCACCGCGGCCGCGACCTCGAAGACCGCCAGCGGCACCAAGGCCAGCACCGCCAGCACCGGGCCGTCCACCGTTCCGGGACTGAGCACGAACTCCGGCCCCAAAGGAGCGCTGGGCTGCAGCCCCGGGACGGCCAGCAGCAGCATCGCCAGTACGGCGGCACCCGTCAGCCCGGTCAGCACCGCGGAGACGACGCCGGCACCAGCAGAGGCGCGCAGCTCGGCGGTCCGCAGCGTCGCGTCGGCCCGCTCCACCCGTCGGATATGCTCGTCGGCGGCACCGTAGGCCAACAGCACCTCCACATCGGTGGCCAGATCCGCGACCTCATCGGCCAGCTGCCCCCGCAGCGCGGCGGTGCGCCGCTCCGCGGACCCGCTGATCCGGGCGTTGAGCCAGGTCCCGGCCACCAGGGCGAGCGCCAGCAGCACTGCGAGCGCCGCTGCGGCCGACGGGGAGAACCACGCCAGCCCGGCCAGGGTCGCCAGGACCACCACGGCGGAGGAGGCCAGCGGCTGGATGACGCGGGTGGGCAGGTCGAGCAGCTGGTCCACATCGCGGACCAGCCGGGAGAGCAGGTCCCCGCGTCCGCGGTCGGCCAGACCGGCCGGGGCCAGCGGCATCAGCCGTTCCACCAGGCCGACTCTCAGCGTGCTCAGCGTGCGGAAGGCGGCGTCGTGGGAGCTCAGCCGCTCCAGGTAGCGGAAGAACGCCCGGGACAGGGCGAAGGCCCGCACGCCCACCACCAGCAGACCCAGGTAGAGGATGGGCGGCTGCTCGGCGGCCCGCGTGATCAGGTACGCCGAGAGCCCCAGCAGCAGCACCGCGCTGAGTCCGGACAGCGCCCCCAGCGCCACACCGGGCGCCAGGCTGCGCCACCTGGGACGGGCCAGGGCGAGAATGCTCATCGCAGCGCCTCCTGCCGCGCGTCGGTGAGCCGATGCACGGCATCGGCGGCCTCCAGCACAGCGGGCCGGTGGCTGATCACCAGGACGATGCGTCCGGCGTCGGCCTCGGCCCGCAGCAGGTCGATCAGCAGCCGCTCCGCATCCTCGTCCAGGGCGGCGGTGGGCTCGTCCAACAGCAGCACCGGGCAGCGCCGGACCCGGGCCCGGTGGACCGCCCGGGCCACCGCCACGCGGTGCGCCTGTCCGCCCGAGAGCCCGCTGCCGTGGACTCCGAGGCGATGGTCCAGGGACAGGCCGTCCAGCCCGAGCGCGTCGAGGATCTCTCGAGCCTGGGCACGGTCCGGGCCCCGCTCACCGAGGGCGATGTTCTCCCCCACCGTGCCCGCCCGCAGGCCGTGACGCTGACCGGTCCAGGCGACGTCGTCACGGCTGGGCCGCCGCTCGGTGCCGTCCACCGCGCGCAGGGTGATCTCCCCGGTGTGGTCCACCAGGCCGACGACGGCGGCTGCCAGCGTGGACTTCCCCGCCCCCGACGGTCCGGCGAGCGCGGTGATCCGGCCCGATTCGGCAGTGAGGCTCACGCGGTCGAGGCGGAGAGTCTCACCGCGCCCCACCTGGACGTCCCGGCATACCAGCGCCGCAGCAGGCGGCGGCCCCTCGCCCGAGACTGGCTCGGCATCGACCCCCGGCTCGGCCCGCCGCTCGGCCTCCAGCAGCGCGAAGACCTCCTCGGCGGCGGCGATGCCGTCGGCGGCCGCGTGATACTGGGCGCCGACCTGCCGCAGCGGCGCGTAGGCCTCCGGGACGATGAGCAGCACGAACAGACCCACGAAGAGCCCCAGCTCGCCGTCGATCAGCCGCACACCCACCGAGACCGCCACCAGCGCCACCGAGAGGCTGGCGGCCAGCTCCAGCACGAACCCGGAGAGGAAGCTGACCCGCAGCACCCGCATCGTGGCGCCGCGATGCTGGTCGGTGAGCCGACGCAGGTTCTGCCGCTGCCGGTGCTGCCGGTTGAAGATCTTCAGCGTGGCGAGCCCCTCCACCAGGTCCAGATAGGCGGTGCCCAGGCGGTCCAGTCGGCGGCGCTGCTGCTGCTGCGCGGACTGGGTGGACCAGCCCACCAGCACCATGAACACCGGCACCAGCGGCATGGTCAGCGCCACGATCACCGCCGTGGTCAGATCCTGGGTGGCCAGCACGCCCAGCAGGATCGGCACCGCCAGGACGGTGAGCACCAGCTGCGGCAGGTACCGCGAGAAGTAGGAGTCCAGGGCGTCCAGCCCGGAGCCCAGCACGGTGACCGCCTGAGCCGGGCCAGCTGAGCCGCCGCCAGCGGAGCCGCCGCCGTCGTGGCGCCCGTGCACCAGCGCCTCTGCGGCCTGACGGCGCAGCTGGGACTTCACCCGTGCCGCCGCCCGCGCCGCCACCGCCTCCATCGCCCAGGAGACCCCCGCGCGAGCGAGCGTCACCACCGCCAAGCCGCCCAGCAGCGGGGCCACCGAGACCAGCAGCGCCCTGCCCGAGGACGGGTCGGCCACCACCAGCTGCTCGGGCACCCAGTCCCCGGGCAGCACCCCGACGGCGGCGATCACCGTGGTCAGCACCCCCGCCAACAGTCCGGCGAAGGCCAGCACCAGCAGCACCTGGGTCAGCCCCAGCGCCACGGCCAGCACCAGGAACCCGCGGGCGGCGCGGGCGTGACGGAGCAGGCGGGGGTCCAGAGGCTTCATGGCACTCGTCTCCCGGCCCTCAGTGCGCCCCAGCGGGGATGTGGTCGCGCGTCAGGCGCCGGCGGAACACCCAGTAGGTCCAGATCTGATAGCCGATCACCAGCGGGGTGACCACCAGGGCCACCCAGAACATCACGGTGAGCGTGTAATCGGTGGAGCTGGCGTTGACGATGGTCAGCCCGCCCTCCCCGGAGGTGGACGGCAGCACATGCGGGAACAGGGACAGGAACAGCGTCACCACGGCCAGCCCGACCGTAGCCGCCATCGCGCCGAAGGCCAGGCCCTCACGGCCGACGGCGTTGGCCACCAGGGCGGCCACCATCGCCAGGGCCGCACCGACGGCGGCCATCAGGGCCGGCAGCGGCTGCCCCGAGAAGGTCTCCAGGTTCAGCGTCCACGCCAGGAACGCGACGGCGGCCACCGCCGCGGGCACCCCGGCGACCGCCGCGAGCCGACGCGCCCGCCCGCGGATGTCGCCGTCGGTCTTCAGCGCGATGAACACTGCTCCGTGGACCAGGCACAGCAGGGTCAGGGTGACCCCGCCCAGCACGGCATACGGGGTGATCAGGTCCAGCAGGGACGCGGTGACGTTGTGGCCGGCGTCCATGGGCAGCCCGCGGACCACGTTGGCGAAGATCAGGCCCCACAGGAAGGCAGGCAGCACCGAGCCGATGATGATCATCCGGTCGAAGGCCTGCGTCCACTGCGGGTGCTTGCGCTGATGCCGGTACTCGAAGCTCACCCCGCGGGCGATCAGCGCCAGCAGGATCAGCAGCAGCGGCAGGTAGAACCCGGAGAACAGGGAGGCGTACCACTCGGGGAAGGCGGCGAAGAGCACCGCCCCGGCCACGATCACCCAGGTCTCGTTGAGGTCCCAGACCGGCCCGATGGTGTTGATCATGACCCGGCGGTCGGTGTCGTCGCGTCCCAGCAGCGGCAGGGACATGCCCACGCCGAAGTCGAAGCCGTCGAGCACGAAGTAGCCGACGAAGAAGAACGCGACCAGCACGAACCAGATCGTGGGGAGGTCGAACTGCGCGGGGTTCAGCAGGGCGAGGTCCATGGCGGGCTCCTGATCAGTACACGACGGCGAGGTCGTCGGAATCGGCGTCGACGTCGTCGTCCAGCTCGGGCGGACCCTCCTGGGCGGCCTTGAGGATGAGCTTGAACTCGACGACGGCGAGAATCCCGTAGATGAGCGTGAAGGCGGCCAGGGAGATCGCCACGTCCAGGCCGGAGACGTTCGGGGACACGGCGGCCTCGGTCTTCATCAGCCCGAAGACGATCCATGGCTGGCGGCCCATCTCGGTGAAGATCCAGCCCACCAGGGAGGCGAGCAGCGGCAGCGGGGCGGCCCAGATGAAGATCCGCCACATCAGCTGCTCCTGACGGGCCGGCAGCTGCCGGGCGTTCTTCCGGGTCAGCCACAGTCCCACCAGGGAGATCAGGGCGGAGACCGCCCCAAGCCCGATCATCCAGCGGAAGGCCCAGTAGGTGACCCAGATCAGCGGGGTGTAGTCGCCGGGGCCGAACTGGGCGACGTACTGGGCCTGCAGATCGTTGATGCCCTCGACCTCGCCGTCGAGCGTGTGGGTGGACAGCAGGGAGAGCAGGTACGGGATGCGGATGGAGAACAGCTCGGAGGCGCCGTCGGGAGTGCCGAGCGTGAAGATCGAGAAGCTCGCCGCGTTCGTGGTCTCGTAGAGCCCCTCCGCGGCGGCCATCTTCATGGGCTGGGCGTCCACCATCGCCAGGGACAGCTGATCCCCGGAGACCCCGACGCCCAGGAAGGCCAGCACATTGGCCCAGAGCCCGGTCTTCAGCGCCGGGCGCATCGTCTCTGTGTGCTGGCCGCGGCGCAGGTGCCAGGCGGCGACGGCGATCATCACCGTGGCGGCGAACATGATGGCCGCGAAGATCGTGTGTGGGAAGGCCGCCAGCACCACCGGGTTGCTGAGCACCTCCCAGAGGCTGGTGAGCTCGGCGCGTCCCCGCTCCATGTTGAAGGTGTAGCCGACCGGGTTCTGCATGAAGGCGTTGGCGGCCAGGATGAAGTAGGCCGAGAGCGTGCTGGCGATGAACACGGTCCAGATGCAGGCCAGATGCGCCAGCCGGGGGATGCGGCCCCAGCCGAAGATCCACAGGCCGATGAAGGTCGCCTCGAAGAAGAACGCGGCCAGACCCTCGATGGCCAGCGGGGCGCCGAAGACGTCTCCGACGAAGCGCGAGTACTCGGACCAGTTCATGCCGAACTGGAACTCCTGGACGATGCCGGTGACCACGCCCATGGCGAAGTTGATCAGGAAGATCTTGCCGAACAGCTTGGTCAGCTTCAGGTACTTGACGTCGTCGGTGCGGTGCCAGGCCGTCTGCATGATGGCGGCCATCAGCGCCATCCCGATGGTCAGCGGGACGAACAGGAAGTGATAGAGCGTGGTCAGTCCGAACTGCCAGCGCGCCAGGGACAGGGGGTCGAAGAGTTCTTCCACGGGGCACTCACCAGGGCTCTTGAGAAGGGCCGCGTCACGCGCAGGCAGTGCCGACGTCGGCGCTCAGCGCCGGGCCGGACCGGCCGTCGTGGCGTGGAGGGAGCCGTCCTCGCGACCCGCCTCCCTGTGAATTCTACAGCGTGTAGAAAACTTTTCTACAACTTGTAGAAGTATGACCTTGGCGGCTCAGGAGCTCAGCCCAGGGCGTCCAGCTGCTCAGCCGCCAGCAGGTCCATCAGCTGATCCGCCAGCTCCGCGGAGATCACCAAGTCATCCACGAAGCCGCCGCGTGCCGCGGCCAGCACCGCCTCCGGATACCCGACCGCGGGCGCGACGGCGAGCACCCGCGTGCGGCGCAGCTGGGCCGGCGTCACCCCGATCACCCGCTCCTCCATGCCGGTGCGCGCCACCCGACCCTGGGCGTCCAACAGGATGCCCGAGCACTCGGCGATCGCCCCGGCGTCGCGCGCCCGCTGCTTCTCCTCATCGCTGACTCGGGCCCAGACCGTGGAGATCCCCGCATCCCAGGCACCGATGGCGATCACCGCGACGTCGAGCTCATCAGCCGCATCCAAGGCGGAGCGCACCTCCGAGGAGGCGCGCAGGGCTGCGGCCACTTCGGGGGACTCCACGATCAGCGGAGTCGGCAGCGGCCAGACCTGGCCACCGGCCCGCGCCCCCAGCCGGTGCACCAGGGCGGCCGAGTCCCCCGTGGTGGAGCCCGGCGCGCTGACCGGCCCCACCAGCTGGACGACGTCGACCTTGGGCAGCTCCCCGAGATGCTCGGACAGGTGCATCAGCGTCCTGGACCAGGCCACACCCAGGCGGGCGTCGTCGTGGAGCCGACGCGGCAGCAGGTCGGCGACCTGGCGAGCCAGCGCCGAGCGCAGAGTCTCATCTGAGCGCTGCGCCACCACGGTGACGGTGGAGACCCCCAGGGCGCGGGCGAGATCGTCATGCTCGGCGCCGGCGTCGGACGGGTTGACGATCGTGATGCGCACTATCCCCTCATCCCGCGCCTGGTCCAGCAGACGGGCGATCTGGAAGCGCGAGAGCTCGTGGCGGCGAGCCATCTCCACCTTCGAGAGCCCCTCCAGGTAGTACTCCGTGGCGAGCTCGGCCAGGAGCCCCAGATGGCTCCGCTCGGACTGCGGATCGGTGGTCATCATGCCTCCCATGCTTGCTCATTCGAGCATATATGACTAAAGTCACGTATCACATGAGCGCTAGATCACACTCATATGAGCGCACCCATCGAATCTCTCGCGAGGAACAGACTCCATGACACCCCACGCGACATCCCCCACCGCCGTCCCGGCTGAACCACGGGGCGGGCCCCGCCCCAGCCGCCGCGCGCTCCTCGGAGCAGGACTCGGCGCCGGCCTCACCGCCGCCACGTTCGGCCTCAACAGCTGCGCCACCACCCGGTCCTCCGCGGGCACCCGGGAGAGCATCGTCGTCGCCATCGTCTCCAACCCGCAGATGCAGGACGCGATGGGGCTGATCGACCACTTCCGTGCCGCCCACCCCGACGTCGACGTCCGCTTCGTCTCCCTGCCGGAGAACGAGGCCCGGGCCAAGATCACCGCCTCAGTGGCCTCCGGAGGCGGCGAGTTCGACGTCGTGATGATCTCCAACTACGAGACCCCCATGTGGGCCGCCAACGGCTGGCTCACCGACCTCGACCCCTACATCGCGGAGACCGACCGCTACGACGCCGACGACTTCATCCCCACCATCAAGGAGGCGCTCTCCCACGAGGGCCGCCAGTACTCGGTGCCCTTCTACGGGGAGAGCTCCTTCCTGGTCTACCGCCGAGACCTCTTCCAGCAGGCCGGACTCCAGATGCCCCGGCAGCCCACCTGGGACCAGGTCCGCGAGTTCGCCGCCGCCCTCCATGCCCCCGAGGACGGCGTCTCCGGCATCGCCCTGCGCGGGCTGGCCGGATGGGGCGAGGTCCTGGCCCCGCTGAACACCGTGATCAACACCTTCGGGGGCCGCTGGTTCGACCCGGACTGGCGCCCCATGCTCGACACCCCCGAGGTCGAGGCGGCCGTGAGCACCTACGTGGACACCGTCCGCACCTGGGGACAGCCCGGGGCCGCCACCTCCGGATTCGGCGACTGCCTCACCCGCGTCAGCCAGGGCGACGCCGCCATGTGGTACGACGCCTCCTCCATGGTCTCCGGCATCGAGAACCCGGCCTCCTCCACCGTGGTGGGCGACGTCGACTACGCCCTGGCCCCCGTGGTGGAGACCGACGACGCCGGCTGGCTCTACGCCTGGAGCCTCGCCATTCCGGAGACCAGCCGCCACAAGCAGGCCGCCTGGGACTTCATCGCCTGGATGACCCACCCCGACTACTTCCGGCTCGTGGGCGAGGAGCTCAGCTGGGAGGCGCTGCCGCCCGGTTCACGGCTGTCCACCTATGAGATCCCCGAGTACGCCGAGCTCGCCGAGAACTACGCCGAACCCACCCTGCACTCCATGGACCGCGCCACCCAGGAGAACTGCATGGTCCACGAAGTCCCCTATCCGGGGCTGCAGTTCGTCGGCATCCCCGAGTTCCAGGACCTCGGCACCCGAGTCGGCCAGCAGATCTCCGCGGCCGTGGCCGGACGGCAGAGCGTCGCCGACGCCCTGCGCCAGTCCCAGACCTTCGCCGAATCCGTCGCCCGCACCTACGGATGGGAGGGATGAGCCATGAGCGTCCCCACTGACACCCGCACCGACACCTCCAGCACGTCGCGCCCCGGAGCCTCGTCAGGCCGGTCAGGTGCGGCAGGACACGACCACCGCACCGCCCGCGCCGCCGCACGGGCCGAGGCTCGCCGGCGTCGGCTCCCTCTGCTGCCGGCCCTGCTGTTCGTCATCGTCTGCACTCAGGTGCCGTTCCTGCTGACCATCTGGTACTCGCTGCGCTCCCGGAACCTGCTGCGCCCCGAAGGCGACCAGTTCGTGGGCCTGCAGAACTTCGCCGACCTCTTCATCGACTCCACGTTCCGCACCGCGGCGCTGAACTCCGTGCTCATCACCCTGGGCTGTGTGGCCGTCTCCGTGCTGCTCGGGCTCGGCCTCGCCCTGCTGTTGGACCGCGAGTTCGCCGGACGCGGCGTGGTGCGCACCCTGCTGATCACCCCGTTCCTCATCATGCCGGTGGCCGGAGCCATGCTGTGGAGCATCTCCCTGTTCAACCCCACCTACGGCCTGGTGAACTGGCTGATCGGACTCATCGGGCTCGGTCCGGTGGACTGGACCTCCCAGCACCCGATCTTCTCCATCCTGGTGGCGCTGGTCTGGCAGTGGACCCCGTTCATGATGCTGCTCCTGCTGGCCGGGCTGCAGTCCCAGTCCAAGCACGTCCTCGAAGCCGCCTCCATCGACGGCGCCGGGCCGCTGAAGACCTTCCTGTTCGTCACCCTGCCGCACCTGCGGTTCTACCTGGAGCTCTCCGTGCTGCTGGGGGCGATCTACGTGGTCAACACCTTCGACCACATCTACCTGATGACCGCAGGCGGGCCCGGCACCGCGAGCGCGAACCTGCCCTTCTACATCTACCAGCGGGCCTTCCTCGGCTTCGACATCGGCCAGTCCGCCGCCATGGGTGTGGTCACCGTGATCGCCACCATCGTCATCTCCCTGCTGGCCCTGCGGCTGATCTTCCGCGGCATCAACTCCAAGGAGCAGTCATGACCGTCGTCGCCGAGACCACGACCGCAGGCCGGACCCGGGCCGGGCGGCACGCCGTCGTCGGGAAGCTGCTGACCGGGCTGGCCTGGTTCGCGGCGTTCATCTTCTTCGCCCCGGTGCTGTGGATGCTGCTGACCAGCATCAAGCAGGAGTCCGACGCCGCCTCCTCGCCTCCGAGCTTCCTGTTCAGCCCGACCCTGGACCAGTACCGGGCCGTCTTCACCTCCGAGGCCGGGGCGTACTTCCTGAACTCGGTGATCGCCACCGCAGTGTCCACCCTGCTGGTGCTGGCCCTGGCTGTGCCGGCCGCCTATGCGCTGAGCATCCGGCCGGTGAAGCGCACCCAGGACGTGCTGTTCTTCTTCATCTCCACCAAGATGCTGCCGGTGGTCGCGGTGATCATGCCGATCTACGTGATCGCCGGGCAGATCCGGATGCTGGACAACATCGTCACGCTGATCATCCTCTACACGGCCATGAACCTGCCGATCGCGGTGTGGATGATGCGTTCCTTCTTCCTGGAGGTGCCCGGCGAGGTGCTCGAGGCGGCCTCCATGGACGGCGCCTCCCTGATGCTGACGATGCGCCGGGTGCTGATCCCCATGGTGAGCCCCGGCATCGCCGCCACCGCCCTGATCTGCGTGATCTTCGCCTGGAACGAGTTCTTCTTCGCCCTGAACCTCACCGCTGCGAACGCCGCCACCGTGCCGATCTACCTGATGAGCACCATGACCTCGGAGGGGCAGTTCCTCGCCCAGCTCTCCGCGGCCTCGGTGCTGGCCTCGCTGCCGGTGGTGCTGGCCGGCTGGTTCGCCCAGAAGCAGCTGGTCCGCGGCCTGTCGATGGGCGCCGTGAAATGAGCCGACCGCGCTCCGCAGCCCCGACGTCCGCCCCCTCCCCCTCAGGCAGAGAGGACCCCACGATGACCCCCACCATGCGTGCCGCCGTGCTGCAGGCCCCCGGCGAGATCACCGTGGAGGAGCGGCCCGTCCCGCTCCCGAACCCCGGGGACGTGCTGGTGCGGGTCACCGCCGTAGGCATCTGCGGCTCCGACGTCCACTACTACCGGGAGGGGAGGATCGGGCCCTTCGTGGTGGAGGAGCCGCTGGTGCTCGGCCATGAGAGCGCCGGCGTCGTGGCCGCCGTCGGGGACGGCGTGGACGCCTCCCGGATCGGCGAGCGGGTCTCGGTGGAGCCGCAGCGCATCGACTGGTCCTCCGCCCAGGCCCGCGCCGGGCGGTACAACCTGGACCCGCAGGTGCAGTTCTTCGCCACCCCGCCCGTGGACGGTGCGTTCGCCGAGTACGTGACGATCCCGGCGATGTTCGCCCACCGGCTGCCGGAGGGGATCTCCGACGAGGCCGGCGCCCTGCTGGAGCCGCTGTCGGTGGCGGTGGCCGCTGCGCGGAAGTCCCGCCTCGGCGTCGGGGATCACGTGCTGGTCACCGGGGCCGGCCCCATCGGGCTGATCCTCACCCAGGTGGCCCGGGCCCTCGGAGCCGCCGAAGTGACGGTGACCGATGTGTCCCCAGAGCGGCTGAGCCTGGCCGAGGCGCACGGGGCGACCGCCGCACTCGACGCCGGCACGGACCTGTCCGGGCTGGGGGCCGACGTGCTGCTGGAGGCCTCCGGGGCGCCGTCGGCGATCCACGCGGGACTGCGCGCACTGGGCCCGGCCGGGCGCGCGGTGCTGATCGGCATGGGGGCCGATGACGTGACCATCCCGCTGTCCGCGGTGCAGAACCGGGAGCTGGAGGTCACCGGGGTGTTCCGCTACGCCAACACCTGGCCGACCGCGATCGAACTGGTGCGCTCCGGCCGCGTGGACCTGGACCGGCTCATCACGGGACGCTTCAGCCTGGAACAGACCGCCGAGGCGCTCGAGGCCGCAGCCGACCCGCGCACGCTGAAGGCGATCGTGCACCCGTCCTGATGCGTTGCCTCTGCGGTTTGGGCCCTTTTGAGCCCGCATCACGCCTGAAAAGGGCCCAAACCGCGGAGACAACGCTCACGAGCGAGCCGGATCCGCTCCACCACTCGGACGAACCCCTCTCGGAGATCCTCGGAGTTCGCCAGGATGACGGTCCACCCGGCACGCTCGAACGCATGGTTCCGGCGCTGGTCGCGGGCCTGCTGAGCCGCGCTGAAGTGCGTACCGCCGTCGTACTGGATGACGATCTTCAGCTCTGGGTAGCCGAGGTCGCCCGGGTAGGGGCTCCCCGGCGTGGGGCGCACCTGAAGCATCGGCTCAGGCAGGCCCGTGTCCTGGATCGCCAGCCGCAGCAGCGTCTCCGGCCGCGAATCCGCCCCTACTCGGACTCTCTCGACGGCCCGACGCCCCTTCACGATGCCCTTGGTCTTCCTGTGCGCCGCCACGAGATCCGCCAGGGATTCTCGAGTCTCCCACGGCTGATCGCGCCCCTCGAGTTCCGGGTACGGACTCCGGACGAGCTGATCTCCGAGGGCGACCAGTTCGCGCTCCGGGAGACGACCCATCAGGTCGAAGAAGATCCGTGCGGGACGGCTGACCCACAGGGCGCCGTGCCGAACGACTTCACCCTCTTCGGCGACCACCATGTGCGGAACGAGTCCGGCCACTCGCTCCGCCCCCGTCGAATGCCCCCGTCGGCTGAGATGGACGATGTCTGGCTCATCGGCCCAAGACGGCAGGTGAAGTCCGAAGATGCGTGCCGCTGTCGAATGACTGAACCACGTGGATCGGTATTCCTCCTGCACCGTCTTCAGCAGCCGAAACCACTCGGGGCTCCCAGCGTCAGGGATCGGAGCCGTCAGAGGCTCGATGTCGGCAGAGCCGACCCATTCATACAGTCCACGGCCCACGCGTCGCATGTCTCGGGCACGAAGCCGCTTCGGAGGGACCCCCAGCGCTTCGGCCTGACGTCTAGAGAAGACACCGTCTCGCAGCTGCGGGGGCAGAGGACGCGGCGTCGTCATGGCTCTCAGCCTGCCCGATCACGCCGCCCCGTGTCCGCCGCCGTGGGCACCCTGTGGAAAACTGCTTTCCGACCAGATTGCCTCCGCGGTTTGGGCCCTTATGAGCCCGCATGAGACCTGAAAAGGGCCCAAACCGCGGAGGCAACGCAGGCGCAGCAGGGGAGGGCTACTCCTGGGAGAGGCCCGCCGCGGGCTGGGTCCTCCCCAGAGCGCGAGCCGGCAGCGCGGAGGCGACGACGGCGGCGGCCAGCGCCGCTGCGGCGATCAGCCCCAACCGGCCCCAGGGGACCGCGAGCGCGACACCCATGACGTCCTCGGCCACCAGGGAGGTCACCCCGGCCCAGCCGAAGAACACGCCCAGGCCGCCGCCGAGCAGCAGCGCGACCACAGCCATGAGCACCGCCTCGGTGGACACCAGACGACGCACCCCGCCGCGGCTCAGGCCCAGCGCCCGCAGAAGGGCGGCCTCGCGGCGCCGCTCGAACACCGAGAGCGCCAGCGTGTTGGACACCCCGATCACTGCGACCACCACGGAGGCGGCCAGCAGCACCAGCACCACCAGCAGCACCGTGTCGATCACTCCGGAGATCGAGGCCCGGGACAGGGCCGCCTCCACCGTGGCCGGTGTCTCCTCCCCCGCCACATCGGTGAGCGTGCCGCTGACCTGCATCACCTCATCCACCGTGGCGGTGTCGCTGAAGCGCATCCAGGTCTGCCCCTCGGCCTCCTGCAGATCCCAGCCGGCGGCGGAGCTGACCACCACGGTGCCGGGGGGCAGCCATCCGGCCATCTCGCCCTGGACCTGCAGCGGCTCCTCGCCGGCGGCCTTCAGCGTCACCGTCGCCGTCTCGCCCCACTGCGCCACCGGCTGCTCGCCTTCGTAGAAGGAGGCCGAGAGCAGGGCCTGTCCCGGCTCGGGCAGCAGGTCGTCCCGCCGCGCGATCTCGGCCACCGTCTCGGTGGAGGCGGCCACCACCTGGGCCGGGGCCTCCGTGCCGTCCTCAGCGGTCACCTCGGCAGGCTCCCCCGGCACCGTGGCGGAGCCGGTCACGGCGTCTTCGGCGTCCACCGCGGCGCCGACGTCCGTGGAGGCCACCGCGGCGTCCACCGGGTAGCGGTCGGCCTGCTCCTCATCCAGGGAACGCTGCGCGGTGGCGGCCCCCACCGTCATGGTGACCACCAGGGTGACACCGATCAGCAGCGCCGAGGTGGTGGTGGTCAGTCGCCCCGGCGTCTGCCGGGCGTTCTGCGCCACCAGCCGGGGCACCTCTCCGCCAGTGATCCGTGCCAGCAGCAGCCCCAGACCGCGCACCACGGCGGGCACGATCGCCCGAGCCGCGAGCAGCACGCCCAGGAACCCGAGTGTTGCACCGGCCACCCCCAGCAGCGGGCTGGTCAGCGCCGCCGCGGCCGCCACCGATCCCAGGCCCAGCACCGCCAGCACGGCGCCGATCGTGGTCCGCACCCGCGGCACCCCACCCTCGGCGGGGGCGACGTCCGCGGGCCGCAGCGCCTGCATGGGTGAGGTCCGTCCGGCCCGCAGCGCGGGGAACAGGCTGGCCGCAGCCGTCACCACGGTGCCCAGCGCGAGACCCACGACGACGGCGACGGCGGTGAGACGCACCGACGCGAAGTCCTCCAGCCACAGCGCCTGGGCCGCGGTGCCGAGCCCATAGGCGGCCCCGTAGCCCAGCACGACGCCGACGGCGGAGCCGACGACGCCGAGCAGCGCGCCTTCGGTGAGGGTCGCCTGCTTCAGCTGTCGGGCGGTGGCGCCCACGGCGCGCAGCAGCGCCAGCGTGGACATCCGGGAGGCCACCAGGACCCCGAAGGTGTTGGTGATGACCAGACCGGCCACGAAGACGGCGATCGCACCGAAGCCCAGCCCGATGGTCACCAGGATGTCGCTGGTGCCGGAGAGGTCCTCCAGCCAGGCCTCCACGATTTCCTCATGCGTGAGCACCGAGGCCTCAGGGGCGAGCTCCAGGATCTGATCCTGGACGATCCGCTGGGCGCCGGCATCTCCATGCAGCGTGTCAGCCAGCACCACCCGGATGGACTCCGGGAAGGCCTCCTCCGGGAAGGCATCCATGCCGGCGGACGAGACGAAGGCGGATCCGGCGCGCTGGATGCCGCTGATCAGGCCCACCACGGTGTAGGGATCCCCGGCGTCGCCGGTTGCGGGATCCTCAGGTGTCACAGCATCGCCCACCGTGAGGCCATAGGCGTCGGCAAACTGCTCCGTGACGGTGATCTCATCGGCCGCCTCGGCCGCCCGTCCCTCGGGGAAATCCACCGGCAGATGCTCGGGCAGCTCGGAGACGCCCAGGAAGCCGTCCCGGCCCCCGATCTCGGCCGGGGCGAAGGCGCTGCGGATCAGCTGGGCATCCCCGACGTCGTCGAGGTCCTGGACCTGTTCGGCCAGGGCCGCGGGCGCCTCCGGGTCGTCCACCAGGCCTGAGACCTCCACCATCAGGTCCGCCCCGGCGGCCTCCGCCTCCGCCTGGGACTCCATCGTGCGGCTGAAGGCGTCGACCATCAGCAGCGAGGTGACCACGAAGGCCACCGCCACGGCGATGGCGGCACCCGCCGCGAACAGCCGGGTGCCGCCGGAGCGCAGGTTCGCGCGCAGCACGGGGTTCATCGGCCCACCTCGATCATCGCGGCGGCCAGCTGCTCGGCGGTGGGCGCCTCCAGGGTGTCCACCAGCCGCCCGTCGGCCAGCAGGACGGTCCGGTCGGCGCGTGCGGCGGCGCCGGCGTCGTGGGTGACCATGATGACGGTCTGGCCGAACTCGTCGACGGCGGCGCGCAGCAGGTCCAGCACCTCCGCCCCGGCGGCCTGGTCCAGGTTGCCGGTGGGCTCGTCGGCGAAGATCACGTCCGGGCGGGAGACCAGCGCGCGGGCCACGGCCACGCGCTGCTGCTGGCCGCCGGAGAGCTCGAAGGGCCGGTGGTGGAGTCGCCCGGTCAGACCCAGTCGCTCGACCACCAGCTCCACGAAGGACCGGTCCACACTGGTGCGCCCCAGGCGGGAGGGCAGCAGGATGTTCTCCTCGGCGGTCATCGAGGGAACCAGGTTGTAGGCCTGGAAGATGAATCCGATGCGCTCCCGGCGCACACGGGTCAGTCGCCGGTCGTCCAGTCCGGTGAGCTCCACGTCGCCGACGATCACACTGCCGCCGTCGGGGGCGTCGAGTCCGGCCAGCACGTGCATCAGGGTGGACTTCCCGGATCCTGAGGGGCCCATCACGGCGGTGAATCGGGCGGCGGGGATCTCCAGGCTGAGGCGCTTCAGCGGACGGACGGCGGCGTCCCCCGTGCCGTAGGTCTTGATAAGGTCGGTCGCCTTCACGGCGACGGCAGATGTGTGCGTCATGGGATCCACGGTACGGTCGCCCCAGGTCAGCTCACATCGGAGCAGAGGATGGTCTCGGCCTCATCCTGCAGGATGAGAGATCAGTGGCCCACCAGCCCGGAGTCGTAGGCGAAGACCACCGCCTGCACCCGGTCCCGGACCTCCAGCTTGGTCAGCACATGCCCCACATGGGTCTTCACGGTGGCCTCGGAGAGGAACAGGCGGCGGGCGATCTCCGCATTGGAGTCGCCGGTGGCCATCTCCTGGAGGATCTCGGCCTCCCGGGCGGTCAGCGACTCGAGCTTGGCCTGCTGGGCGGCGGTGGGCTGCCGCCGTCGGGAGCCCAGCAGGGTGGTCTCCAGCAGCCGCCGGGTGGTGGTGGGCGCGATGACCGCTCCCCCGGTGGTCACGGTGCGGATGGAGTCCAGCAGGATCTCCGGCTGGACGTCCTTGAGCAGGAACCCCGAGGCACCGGCGCGCAGCGCTTCGACGGCGTACTCGTCAGTGTCGAAGGTGGTGAGCACGATGATCTTCGGTGCCTGCTCCCCGGAGGCAGTGATCCTGCGGGTGGCCCCGAGCCCGTCGAGCACCGGCATGCGGATGTCCATGAGCACGACGTCGGGGGCATGTGCGGCGACGGCGTCGAGGGCCTGCTGGCCGTCGCCGGCCTGGGCGACCACGTGCATGTCGGGCTGGGAGTCGATGACCATGGCGAACCCGGCGCGCAGCAGCGCCTGGTCGTCGGCCAGCAGCACCGACGTGGAAGTGGTGGACATCAGGACTCCTTCTCGGTGGTGAGCGGAATGCGGGCGACGACGTCGAAGCCGCCGGCGTGCGCGCGGGTCTGGACGTCTCCGCCGTGGAGTCGGGCCCGTTCGGCCATCCCCAGCAGTCCGGACCCGGCGCCGTCGCCCTCAGCCCGGGCGCCCCGGCCGGTGTCGCGCACCTCGACCACCAGCCAGCCGTCCTCGGCGGAGAGCGTGACCTCGGCGGTGGCGCCGGGTCCGCCGTGCTTCAGGGTGTTCGTCAGAGCCTCCTGGATGATCCGGTGCACCGCCAGCGCGGCCCCCTCGGCGAGCGGGGGCCCGCCGGGCAGGGTCTCGGCCACGCGGTCGGTGAACGTCACCTCTAGGCCGGCGGCGCGGACGTCAGCGATCATCCGCTCCAGGTCCTCCAGCCCCGGGGCCGGCTGCACCAGCAGGGATTCGCGCTCCTCGCGCAGCACTCCCAGCATGCGGCGCATCTCGGTCAGCGCCTCCCGGCCGGTGCGCCCGATGGTCTCGAAGGCGCCGGCGGCGGCCTGCGGGTCCTGGGCCACCACGTAGCGTCCGCCGTCGGCCTGGGCGATCATCACGGACATCGAGTGGCTGACGACGTCGTGCATCTCCCGGGCGATGCGCATCCGTTCGGCGTCCGCGGCCAGCCGGGTCTCGTGGTCGCGTTCGCGCTCCAGCAGCTCGTTGCGCTCGGTGATGGCGGCGATCTCCCGACGACGGCGCCCCGCCAGGTCGCCCAGCAGCCAGGCCACCATGGCGACGGCGGCGGCGAAGCCGGTCATCAGCAGCACCACGAAGAGGGTCTCCAGGCGGATCGCGTAGGCCGGGAGCACCAGGAGCTGCTGGACGAGCGCGTAGAGCCCCAGCAGGACCGCCCCGGCCAGCGCCACTCCCAGGTAGAGCCGTGAGGCCCGGCGGCTGCCGAACTTGGCCACCGAGTACAGCACGAACGGCACGGTGAAGGCGCTGAAGCCGGGGCCCACCAGGGTGAGGATCTGCCCCAGCGCCCCGAGGGCGATCAGCCCGGCGGCCCAGGCAGGCCTCATCCGGCGCACCGTCAGCGGCAGGATGGTCAGCAGGTCCAGCGCGAGGACCAGCCCCCAAGGGGCGGGGCCGCCGAAGAACGTGTACCCCTGGTTCTGGGCCGCCGAGAGCACGGACAGCAGCGTCAGCGGCAGCGCGATGAGGCCGCCGTCGATGATCCACGGGCGCTGGGTCAGCCCCTGACCGAGACGGACGTGCCAGGGGTCGGGCAGCGTGTCGTCACGGGCCGCCGACATCTCCGGCCTCCCCCGCGTCCTCCGCGGCGTCCTCTGGCGTCTCCGCCCCGCGCTGGGGCCAGAGCGACCGTTCCCGCATGACGGCGGCCAGCGCCTCGGCGTCGTCAGTCATCAGACCGTCCACGCCCATGTCGAGGAGTCGGTGCATCTCCACCGGGTCGTCCACCACCCACACGTGCACCTGCAGCCCGGCCCGATGGCAGCGACGCAGGAAGCCGGGGGTGACCACGCGGACGGGTCCCTGCTTCACGGGCACCTGGAGGCAGTCGACGTCGGCGGCGCGGCCGGCGATCGCCCGGGTGAGCCCCAGCGGACCGAGGAAGACGAACAGTGCGGTGGAGGCCCACCCGGCGGAGGAGGCCACCGGGCGGGTGAACCGCTGGACGGTGCGCCGTCGTCGGGCGTCGTGGAAGCTGGCCACCAACACCCGGTCGTGGGCCTGGTGCTCCTCCACGATCCGCACGAACTCGGCGACCGACTCCGCGTCCTTGAGGTCCACGTTGAGGTGGACGTCGTCCCATGCGGTGAGCAGGTCCTCGAAACGGACCAGCCGGGCGTCGGCGTCTCCGGCGCGGCCGGCGGGTCCCACGCGCAGGCGGGAGAGCTCGTCCCAGGTCTTCTCGCGGAGCTTCCCGGTGCCGTCCGTGACGCGGTCGAGGGACTCGTCGTGGAAGACCACCAGGGTGCCGCAGGCGGCGGTGCGGACGTCGATCTCCAGATAGCGGTAGCCGAGCGCCACGGCCCGCCGGAAGGCGCCCATGGTGTTCTCCCGCGTCGGGTCGGCTCCGCGGTGTGCGAAGGCGAGGACGCGTCCCTGCAGGGGGCCGGGTTCGGTGTTCAGGAGGTACCGCACAGGACACCGTCTCCGCCGTCGAGCAGGTCCTCCAGCACCTGCGCGACGCCGTCCTCGTCGCAGTCGGCGGTCAGGTGCTGGGCCGCTGAGCGCGCCATGGGGTGGCCCGAGCCGACCGCCCAGGAGGTGCCGGCCCACTGCAGCATCTCGATGTCATTGGGCATGTCCCCGAAGGCGATGACCTGGTCTCGAGTGATGCCTTCGGCGGCGGCGAAGCGCCGCAGCGCGGCCGCCTTGTCCACGCCCTTCGCGGAGAGCTCCAGCAGGCTGACCCCGGGGGCCGAATGGGTGACCGTGACCAGCGCGCCGGCCTTCGCCCGGACCGCCTCCAGGAAGGCGTCGGCGTCCATGACGGTGGTCTTGGCCAGCAGCTTCACCACGCCGGAGCCTTCTCCGGCTTCGGGCCTGTCCGCGGAGAGGGTCTCCTCCAGAGGCCCGAGGCTGAGCATGTCGTCGGTGACGCCGGCGGCCCGCCGACGGTCCTCCTCGAAGAACAGGGAGTCCACCAGGAAGGGCGGTTCGGCGTGGACCTTCTGCAGGGTCTCCGCGGCGAAGCTGGCCTCCGGGTCGATCTGCCGGATCTGCTCCTGCACGGTGAACACGATGTCCTGATCGATGGGGTCCTGGCGCAGCAGCCGGTCCTCGGCGAGGTCATAGACCACCGCCCCGTTCGAGCAGATCACCGGGCCGATGCCGCCGAGCGCGTCGGCCACGGGCTTGAGCCAGCGCACGGGACGGCCGGTCACCAGCACCACACGCACCCCGGCGGCCCGGGCGGCGCGGAAGGCCGCCACGGTGCGTTCGGTGACCACTCCGGTCTGCGCGGAGGCGTAGCTGAGGATGGTGCCGTCGATGTCGCTGGCGATCAGCCGGGTCCGCTCCAGCGTGGTCACCGGCGCGCTACGCAGTCCCGGCACCCTCTTCGAGCGCGGCGGCCAGCTCCACCGCCGTCGGGGGCTGGGCGCCGAACCGCGAGGAGGTGATGGACGCCGCGCGCGCGGCGGTGGACAGCACACGGGTGAGCTGCTCCTGGCTGATGTCCTGCAGGGCGGACCGGCGGGAGGCGCCGAGCAGGCCCAGTCCGCGCAGCGTGGACAGCGTGGCGGCCATGAAGGAGTCCCCGGCGCCGACCGTGTCGGCCACCTCGATGGAGAACGCCGGCTGGTCCACGAACCCGGAGCGAGCCAGGCCCATGGCCCCGGAGGCTCCCCGGGTGATGACGACGACGCCGGGGCCCAGGTCCAGCCAGGCCTGCATCGTCTCCTCGTAGGGGCGCTCCGGGTAGAGCAGATCGATGTCATCGGTGGAGGCCTGGACGACGTCGGCCAGGGAGATGAACTCCTCGGCCTGGTCCCGGGCCTCCTCCCGGTTGGGGATGATGGAGGGCCGATAGTTGGGGTCGTAGCTGATGGTGGCGACGTCGCGGGCGCGATGCAGCAGGCCCTTGACGGTCTCCGCACCGGGCTGCATCATCGCGCCGATGGAGCCGGTGTGCAGCAGGTCCAGGGCGGGCTCGGCGTCCGGCTCGGCCTCCCGGGCCAGGGCGCAGAACGCCTCCTCCAGCTGCGCGGCCGAGGGCAGCGTCCAGTCCAGGGTGAATTCGTAGCTGGCCTGCCCGGTGGGGTCCAGGGTGGCCTTCGCCACCGAGGTGGGACTGGCGTCCGGCTCCAGCAGGGCGGTGATGCCCTGCGCGCGGAGGCTGCGGGCGATCATGCGCCCGTATTCGTCCTCTCCGTGCCGCCCGGCGAACACGACGTCGTGCTCGAGCCGGGCCAGGCCGACTGCGACGTTGAAGGGGCTGCCGCCGACATGGGCCTTCGGTTCCGAGGTCTCCGAATGGACCACATCCACCAAGCACTCGCCGATGACCGCCAGGTATGCACTCATGGACCCTAAACTACCGCAGTTGGGCTGACTTGCGGAGGTCGCCCCCGGCGGGCGGCGGGTACTGCCGGTAGGTGCGGAAGGCCTTGGCCTGGACTGCCCGCTGGTAGAGGATCCGGCGGAGGTCGCCGTCGGCCTCATGGAGGAACGGGTTGACGATGCGTCCCTGCTCCGCCAGCTCCGCGATCCGGCGGCGCTGCTCGGCGTTGGCGTGCTTCTTCACCAGTGGCAGCGGCAGGGTGGTGTGCAGGGCCGGCTGCTTGGCCACCTGGTGGTCGGGGCCGCCCAGCCCGCCGTGGAGATGCTCCTCCACGTAGAGCCGCGCCGGATTCACCCCGGAGGCGGTCAGGTAGTGGTGATTGCGGCCCAGCCGAGGGTTGAGCTCGAAGAACTTCGCGACGCCGTCGCGGGGGTCCACCTTGATGTCGAACATGGCGAAGCCGCGCCAGCCGATGGCACGCAGCAGCGCCGCGCCCTGCTTCTCCACGGCCTCGTCCCGGGAGGTGAGCACCGCCGGGGAGTTGCCTTCGAGCCCGGGAGCGTGGTCCTCGACGACGACCTCCCCGTAGGCGGTGAGCCGCACCCGGCCGTTCTGGTCGCAGAAGTAGGTGGCCAGCCGCAGCTGAGAGTCGGCGCCGGGGATGTGCTCCTGGGCGATGAGCGACCCGGTGTAGCCGGCCTCGGAGGCCCGGACCAGCAGGCTGGTGAGCTCCTCGGCGTCGTCCACGTAGTGGACCTTGCGGCGGCCGGTGAAGCTGATGTCCGCCCAGGCGCCGCCGTCGCCGGCCTTGAGCACCAACGGGTAGGCCACACCGGCGCCCGCCAGCTCTTCGGCGACGAACGCCTCCGCGCGCTCGTCGGTGTGGGCGGCACAGTCGTAGACGGCGGTCTTCGGGTAGGGGACGCCGAGCTCCCGGCACAGGGCGTAGAAGTTCTCCTTCAGCGCCACCCGGTCCAGCAGCTGCGCCGAGGGGTAGGGGATCGTGTAGCCGACCTCTTCCAGCTCGTCCCGGTGGTCCACGGCGAAGCGGACCAGGTGGTCGTAGTTGGCCAGCAGCAGCAGCGGACGCCGATGGGCGCCGTCGTCGGTGAGGAGGGCGGCGACCTCCTTGAGCGTGGCGATGACCGGCTCCGGCGTGGTCATCGGGCCCGCGGGGAAGGCCTCCAGGATGCGGGAGTGCTTGAGGTTGCGGTTGACCGCGGTGGGGATCACCGCCGAGATCGCGCCGTAGGCCTCGTGAAACTCGCGCGCCAGGGAGTAGGTGCCCACGTCGCCGCCGGTGATGACCGGGACGAAGGGCTGCTCCTGAGGAATCCGCATGGCCATGACGCTAGCAAAGAACGGTGGATGGAGCCTGAATACCGGGCACCGGCTCGCTGAGGCCCGCTGTTAGGGTCGAAGCATGGAGGAGACCCTGCCCGACGCCGCCCGGGACGCCCTGCTGGAGGCCTACCGAGGCTATGCGGCGGCGCCGGTCCGATCGGCCGAGCAGAAGCGGCAGGCGGCGTCCCTGGCCCAGCTGGCGGCCGCGGCGAAGGGCGCAGGGTGGCCGATGCGTCTGCTGGCCGAGCCGTGCGAGGTCAGCGCCGAGCGGATGCGCCAGTTCGCCGCCCGCCATGAGGGCGAGGTCGCCGCCGACGTCGCCGCCCTGTTCCCGGCCTACGCCCGTCCCGCCCCGGCCCGACGGCGGCCAGTGGAGCACCCGCATCTGAGCGCCGGTGAGGCCGCCGAGCTGCGGGACCTGGCGGTGCTGGCCCGGCGACGCACCGGCTCCCACGCCGCAGACTCGGCCGAGGCGCAGGCCAGTGGGCGCTTCACCGCGCTGGTGCGCGAGCATCACGACCGTGGCGTGATCTGGGCGGAGCTCTCGGCGGCGACCACACCCTGGACCTCATGGCCGCTGCGGGGAGCCGAGCGTGAGCTGGAGCCGGTGGTACGGGTCAGCGGACTGCGCCAGCGGATCAGCCGCGCGCGGGGATGACCGGCGCGAGCGATCTCAGATCAGCTCCAGCACCGGCCCCTGATGCACTGCCGTGTAGATCGTGTTGCGGATGACATTGGCCTCGTCCGAGGTGAGTGTGCGGTCGAGGGGTCGCAGCACGATCCGCAGCAGGAGATTGACCTGCCCTTCCTGCGTGCCCAGCCGCGAACGCGCAGCCTCGGGCAGGTCCTCATGCGCGGTCCGACTGAGCACCTCGAGGGACTCGACGACGCCGGCGTCGTCGCCCAGAGCGGTGCGGACGGTGTCGCCGAGCGTCTCCTCGTCCTCGTCGGCCGACAGAACCACGGAGATGTCGCGCCGGACCGCCGGCAGCGGTGAGACATGCCGCCATGGCTCCAGCGTGAGCATCTGCGCGGCGATGCGTGGGTCCTCGGCGCGCAGACAGCGGATGTCGGGGATGCCCTTACGCAGCATCAGCGCCCGCTCCAGACCCATGCCGAGCGCGACGCCTGACCACCGCTCCGGGTCGAGCCCAGACCCTCGCAGCACGTCGGGATGGATGCGCCCACACTCGGCAAGCTCGAGCCACTCCCCCTCGTGGAGCACGTCGATCTGTCGGCCACCCACCGTGTAGGGGTGCGTGACATCGGTCATCGTCCACTCCGCGCCCGGAAGCACCGTCTCGACCAGGCAGCTGATCATCGTGAGCATGTCCTCGTCGCCGGTCTCCGGAGTGCTGCGGATGCGCCAGAGGTCCACCTGATGCGGCTCGCCCACATGGCTCCGATCGACGGCGTCGCGCCGGTACACGAGGCCGGGGGCGACGATCAGCTCGTCGACGTCGTCTCGCCCCACATAGCGTTCGAGGGCGCTCGGCAGCTCAGCGCTGGTATGGCTGCGGAGCATCACCGTCGGACTGATGTAGCGCGTGTACCGGCGCGCGCGGGTGACGTCGTCGGAGTCATAGCCGAGGCGGTCGTAGTTCTCGCGCACTGCGACGATCGGAGAGTGGCGTACGGTGCGGACGGTACAGTGCCATGCGGAACGCAATCGCCCCACGACGGCATCCAGAAGGACCTGGATGGCGTGTCCGCCCTGGGTGGGATCGGTGAGGTCGCGCAGGTTCAGGGCACGGCAGAGCTGGTCAGAAGTCAGATGGTCGGCAGGCGACATGAGGGGTCTCCAGAGTGTGTGCAGGGTGGTGAGGGATAAGAGACTTCCCCCGGCCGTACCTGCGGAGACCTTCAGCGTGCCAAGCGCGCATCGACTGCCCCGCGGCCATCAACCGGCCGGGGGCTCCGAAATCGCTGCTGCCTGAGCATGGCACCAGGATACCCACCCCACTGCACGGAGGCCCATGATGGACAACGACACTGCACCGCTCATCATCAGCTCGACTGCGGGCGCGCTGTTGAGCGTCTCCGCAGTGCTGAATTTCATGGACGGTGCCGCCGTCATCGTGCCCTCTGGGAGGATGGACTGATGCCTTCGCGAAATGGACCTGCCGTGCCCGTTGTGAGCATTCGGCCCTCGATCGGAGCTGCAGAGTATCCGACGCTCGCTGCGATCTGGCGGGGCGCTGTGGACGCGACCCACGACTTCCTTGCCGAAGCGGATCGGGATGAGATCGAGACCAGACTGCAGTCCGACTACTTTCCGGCAGTCGTGGTCTCAGTCGCAGAACGCGATGGTCGACCGGTGGGATTCTCAGGCGTACTCGACGGAACGCTGGAGATGCTGTTCGTCGATGCGACCCACCGTGACAGTGGAATCGGCACCGCGCTGCTCGCCCATGCGATCAAGGATCACGCCGTCACCACGGTTGATGTGAACGAGCAGAACGCCTCGGCCGCGGGCTTCTACGCTCACCGTGGATTCGAGGTCGTCGGTCGCAGCGAGACCGACGAAGCCGGTCGGCCGTACCCGTTGCTCCACCTGAGGCTCAGCAGGCCTGCCTGATCCCTGATCCTCCAGCCCACGGAACCGCCGCGCCGATCACGGCCACACCTCATACGAGATCACATCACACGACACGATCTGAGCCCGACCAGTGGGTCACCCGCGCAGCACCGCGTCGAGGAGCCCGGGGAAGCGAGCGTCCAGGTCCTCACGGCGCAGGGAGCTGCGGATGGCGGTGCCGGCGTAGCGCTGTCGGATGATCCCGGCATCGCGCAGCACCCGGAAGTGATGCGTGGAGGTGGACTTGGACACCGGCAGATCGAAGGCGATGCACGCCTGGTCCTCGTGGCCGACGTCAAGCTGAGCGACGATGGTGCGCCGGACCGGATCGGCCAGCGCGGAGAGGACGGCGTCGAGGGTCAGCTCCTCGACTCCGGGATGTTCCAGCGTGCGCATGGGTGCCCTCCCTCACGTTGATGACGTCATGGTTCCCTCAGCGGCCCTGCAGTTGTATGGTACCTGTCGTAGTACGAGGACTCTCGTACAAATCTGGCTTCGCAGGAAGGACCGCCATGACGCGCGCACTCTTCGACCCCCTCACGCTGCGCGGACTCGAGATCCGCAACCGCATCTGGATTCCGCCGATGTGCCAGTACGCGGTGGACGCCCAGGACGGCGTCCCCACCGACTGGCACCTGATGCACCTGGGCTCCCTGGCCCGCGGCGGCGCCGGCCTGGTCACCGTGGAAGCCACCGGCGTGTCCCCGGAGGGGCGCATCAGCCCGGAGGACCTGGGGCTGTGGAACGACGAGCAGGCCCAGGCCTTCCGGCGTCTGACCGCGATGATCCACTCACAGGGTGCGGCCGCGGCCATCCAGTTGGCCCACGCCGGCCGCAAGGCCTCCACCTGGCGGGCCTGGGGCGACCACCCCGAGGGCAATGTGCCGGCCGAGCGCGGCGGCTGGCAGCCGGTCGGTCCCTCGCCGAGGGCCTATGACGGCCTGGCGGTGCCCACCGAGCTGACGGCGGAGGGGATCGCCGACGTCGTCGTCGCCTTCACCGCGGCCGCCCGCCGCGCCGTGGACGCCGGCTTCGACGTCCTGGAGATCCACGGGGCGCACGGCTACCTGCTCCATGAGTTCCTCTCCCCGCTGTCCAATGAGCGCACCGACGCCTACGGCGGTTCCCTGGAGAACCGGGCGCGGCTGCTGCTGGAGGTGGTGGACGCCGTCCGCGCCGAGGTGGGCGAGCAGGTGCCGATGATCGTGCGGCTCTCTGCCACCGACTGGGTCCAGGGCGGCTGGGACCTCCCGCAGACGGAGGCCGTGTCCTCCTGGCTGGGCGAGCACGGGGTGGACATGATCTCGGTGTCCTCCGGCGGGAACGTCCCGGCCGAGATCCCCGTGGGCCCGGGCTATCAGCTGCCGTTCGCGACGTCGATCAAGGAGGCCACGGGGCTTCCGGTGGCCGCGGTCGGGATGATCGATGACCCGTTCCAGGCCGAGCAGATCGTGGCACTGGGCCAGTCCGACGTGGTGCTGGTGGGCCGCGAGTCCCTGCGCGACCCCAACTTCCCCATCCGGGCGGCCGAGGCGCTGCGCTACGACATGCCGTACAAGCCGGCGCCCTACGAGCGCGCCTACCGCTGAGCGGTGGCCGCCTCGGTGTGCGCGACGATCACCGGGACGATCCGATCCCACTGGTGGCGCGGCACGATCTCATGACCCATGCCCGGCACTTCGATGAGTCGGGCTCCCGGGATCTCCGCGGCGAGCGCGCGGCCGTGCCCGAGTGGCAGCAGCGGGTCCTCCTCCCCGTGGAGGACCAGAGTGGGCGCGGTGATCTCCGCCAGGCGGTGTCGCCAGGGCTCTCCGGCTGAGACGAGGAACGGGTTCGTCATCATGGCTTCGAGGTCGACGGCGCGGTCCACGGTCTTCTCGGCGATCTGCCGCGCCTGCGCCTCGTCGAAGGGGCGGGAGGCCGCGGCGAACGGACGCTCCTCCTCGATCAGGCGGTCGACGGCGGCTTCGCGGTCGGACCAGTCCGGCGGCGGGGCGTCACCGGCGGCGGAGAACCACGCGCGCAGCTCCTCGGTCATCGGGGGCAGATCGGCGGCCTCATGACCCGGTCCGCCGGGGGTCCCCGCCATGAGCGTCAGCGTGGCGACCTGCCCCGGGTGGTCCAGGGCCATCACCTGGGCCACCGCGGCCCCGCCGGAGACTCCGATGAGGTGCGCCCGCGGCGTCTCGAGGGCATCGAGCAGCGCACTGACGTCCTCCACGGCATCGGCCATTCCATAGCCAGGCTCCCCGGCTGGGCTCGTGGTGGACAGGCCGGCGTCGCGGCTGTCCACGCGGACCACGCAGCGGCCCGCGTCGACGAAGCGCCAGACCAGGTCGTCGTGCCACGCCACGAGGCACTGTCCCGCACCGTGCATCAGCAGCAGCGTGGGGTCGTCGGGATCCCCGTGGATCTCGCAGGCGAGCGTCACGCCGTTGGCGACGATCCGCTCCTCACGCATGTCAGGCCGCGCGGACGGAGACGATCTCCCCGGTGTCCACGTCCATCGTGACGATCGTGGGGGAGCCGGAGTTCAGCAGCTCCCGCTCCTGGGCGCTCAGGGTCCCGGGAGCACCGGCGACCTCCGGGACGGTGACGTCGGTGATCTGGCTGGAGGCGAGGTCCACCGTGACGAAGAGATCGTCGTCGGTGTCCAGCAACGCCTGCTTCTCCGGGCTCAGCGAGGCCGTCACGGCGTCGGGGCCCTCCTGCTGGGAGACGACGGCGGCAGACCCGCCGAACACGGCGGTCAGGCCCAGGGCGGCGGCGATCGCGGCGAAGCGGCGCGGCATCACGTTCTCAGCATCAGCACTCATCAGTTCCCCCTTCGAACTGACTGTACCGGATCACAGCGGCGTCACATAGGCCCCTGAGATCCCTCCGTCGACGAGGAATTCGCTGGCGGTGATGAAGGAGGCGTCGTCGGAGGCCAGGAAGGCGACGGCGGCCGCCAGCTCCTCCGGCTCGGCGAAGCGCCCCACGGGCACATGCACCAGCCGGCGGGCCGCCCGCTCCGGGTCCTCGGCGAAGAGCTTCTGCAGCAGCGGGGTGTTCACCGGGCCGGGGCACAGCGCGTTGACGCGGATACCCTGCCGGGCGAACTCCACGCCCAGCTCCCGGCTCATGGAGAGCACCCCGCCCTTGGAGGCCGAGTAGCTGATCTGACTGGTGGCCGCCCCCATCACCGCCACGAAGGAGGCGGTGTTGATGATCGATCCCCTCCCCTGGGCCTGCATATAGGGGATCACCTGTTTGCAGCAGTGGAAGATGCTGGTCAGGTTGACCTCCTGGACCTTGCGCCAGGCGTCGATGCCGGTCTCTAGGATGGAGCCGTCCTCCGGCGGTGAGATGCCCACGTTGTTGAAGGCGATGTCCACAGCCCCGAAGCGTTCCTGCGCCGTCGCGAACAGCGCGGCGACCTGCTGTTCGTCGGTGACGTCGGTGGGCAGGAACAGCCCGCCCACCTCGTCGGCGATCTGCTCGCCCTGAGCCGGATCGCAGACGTCGGCGATGACGACGGTCGCCCCTTCATGGGCCAGGCGCCGCACCGTGGCGAGCCCGATGCCGGAGGCCCCGCCGGTGACGGTGGCGACCCGGCCCGCGAGCCTGTTGGTGACCAGCCCACCGTAGGGGGCCTGCTCCTGCGTCTGTGTCATGACTGCTCCTCTGTCGCGATGAAGACGTTCTTCACCTCAGTGAAGGACTCCAGGGCGTCCGGGCCGAGCTCACGGCCGATCCCGGAGGCCTTGAACCCTCCGAAGGGGGTGGTGTACCGCACCGAGGCATGGGAGTTCACCGAGAGGTTTCCGGCCTCCACGGCCCGGGACACCCGCAGGGCGCGGCCGACGTCACGGGTCCAGATGGAGCCGGAGAGTCCGTAGTCGGAGTCGTTGGCGATGCGGATCGCATCGGCCTCGTCCTCGAAGGGCACGACGGCGACCACCGGCCCGAAGACTTCCTCGGTGAGCAGACGGTCGTGTGGGTCCCGGGGCATCACCACCGTGGGCGGGAACCAGTGGCCCGGGCCGGTCGGCGCCTCGCCCTGGACGAGGAGGTCAGCACGGGCAGAGCCGTCGGGGTTCTGCAGGAACCCGGCCACCCGGTCCCGGTGCGCCGCCGAGATGAGCGGGCCCATCACCGTGTCCTCGCGGCGGGGATCCCCCACCCGGACCTCGCGGACCGCAGGCTCCAGCAGCTCCAGGAACCGGTCCAGCACGCGGCGCTGCACCAGGATCCTGGAGCGGGCGCAGCAGTCCTGGCCTGCATTGTCGAAGACCCCGCCCGGTGCGCGGGCGGCCGCCTCCTGAACGTCGGCGTCGGCGAAGACGATGTTCGCGCTCTTGCCGCCCAGCTCCAGGGTCACCCGGGTCAGCTGTTCGGCGCAGCCGGCCATGATCCGCTTCCCCACCGTGGTGGAGCCGGTGAACACCACCTTCTTCACCTGCGGGTGGGTCACGAAGCGCTCCCCGACGACGGCGCCCCGACCCGGCAGCACGGTGAGCACCCCCTCCGGGATGTCCGCCTCCAGGGCGAGCTCGCCGAGCCGGATCGCGGTCAGCGGCGTCAGCTCGGCGGGCTTGAGGACCACGGTGTTCCCGGCCGCCAGGGCGGGGGCGAGACCCCAGCCGGCGATCGGCATGGGGAAGTTCCAGGGCACGATGACCCCCACCACTCCCAGCGGCTCCCGGAAGGTGATGTCCACCCCGCCGGCGACGGGGATCTGGCGTCCGAAGTTCCGCTCCGGGGCGGCCGCGTAGTACTCCAGCACGTCCCGGACGTTGCCGGCCTCCCACCGGGCGTTGGTGAGGGTGTGCCCGCTGTTGGCGACCTCCAGGGCGGCCAGGTTCTCGAGGTCGTCGTCGACGAGCCGCGCGAAGCGGCGCAGCAGCCGAGCCCGGTCCGCCGGGGCGACGTCCCGCCAGGCGGGGTAGGCCGCGGCCGCGGCGGCGATGGCGGCGTCGGTCTGCTCCTGCTCGGCGAGCTCGATCTCGCTCACCACCTCACCGGTGGCGGGATTGATCACAGCATGGACGGTCATACGGCGGCCTCCTGGCGCACGGCGTCGATGAATCCTTCGAAGAGTCGGAGGTCCTGCGGGTTCTCCTCCGGGTGGAACTGGACGCCGAGCACCCAGCCGGGGGCCTGTGGCATCTCCACGATCTCCACGGTCCCGTCGGCGGCCCGGCCGGTGACCCGCAGGCCCCCGCCGAGCTGGTCGACGCTCTGGTGGTGATAGCACGGCGAGCTCGCGGCCCCTCCGAGCAGTTCGGCGGCCAGGGAGCCGGGCTCCACTTGGAACTCGACCTCTCCGTACTGGCCCGGCGCCGGCTGGTACTGCGGCCCGGCCTCCGGGACGAGGTCCGGCAGGTGCTGGTGCAGGGTGCCGCCGAGGGCCACATTGAGCACCTGCAGTCCCCGGCAGATCGCGAACAGCGGCAGCCCTCGCTCCAGGGCGGCCCGGGTGAGGGTGAGGTCGTGCTCGTCGCGGTCCGGTTGGGCGACCGTGGTCGGATGGGGCGGACGCCCGTAGTGGGCCGGGTCCACATCGGTGCCGCCGATGACGATCAGCCCGTCGAGGACGTCGAGGACGCCGACGTCGGTGCCCACCGGCGGCAGCAGCAGCGGGGTTCCGCCGGCCTCCACGACCCGGCGCACGTAGTTGCCGGGCACGATGGCTGCGGTGTCCTCCCAGACTCCCCATCGTCCCTGCTGCCAGTAGGTGGTCAGCCCGATGCGTGGACGGTCCGCCCCGGACCGCCGGCCCATAGGCGTCTCAGTGTCGTTCGAAGCCACGCCTCACCTCCCAGTCGGTGACCGCGGCCTGGAACTGCTCCAGCTCGACGTCGGCGTAGTGGGTGTAGTGGGTGACGACCTCCTCGCCGAAGAGCTCGCGGACCACCGGGGACCCGGCGAACAGGTCACGGGCCTCGGCCATGGTGGAGGGGACCTGGTCGGCGTCGGCGTCATAGGCGTTGCCCTCGATGGCCTCGGGCAGCGCGAGCTTCTGCTCCACGCCGTGCAGACCTCCGGCGAGCATCGCGGCCATGGCCAGGTAGGGGTTGGCGTCGGCGCCGGGGACCCGGTTCTCCATGCGAGCGGAGAGTCCCTCCCCGACCAGGCGCACCGCGCAGGTGCGGTTGTCCAGGCCCCACCCGATGGTGGTCGGGGCGAAGGACCCCTTGGCGAAGCGCTTGTAGGAGTTGATGTTGGGGGCGTAGAACAGCGTCATCTCCCGCATGGTGGACAGCACCCCGGCGATGAAGTGGTCGTAGAGCGGAGTGCGCCGCCCGGCCTCGGCGTCCCAGAAGGCCAGGCCGCCGTCGAGGCCGCGCAGGGACATGTGGATGTGGCAGCTGGATCCCTCCCGCGCGTTGGGCTTGGCCATGAAGGTGATCGACTGCCCCCGCTGGGAGGCCATGTGCTTGGCCGAGAGCTTGTAGAAGGTGTGGTTGTCCGCGGTGGTGACGACGTCGTCGTACTTGAAGGCGATCTCATGCTGGCCGAGGTTGCACTCCCCCTTGGCGGATTCCACCGTCATGCCCGCCTGGTACATGGCGTTGCGGATGTCCCGCAGCAGCGGCTCCACCCGCATGGATCCCAGGATGGAGTAGTCCACGTTGTACTGGTTGGCCGGGGTCAGGCCCCGATAGTCCCGCGCCGAGGCGTCCTCATAGGAGTCCTCGTACATCACGAACTCCAGCTCGGTGCCGGCCAGCGCGGTCAGCCCCAGCGCGGCGGCCTTCTCCTGCTGGGCCTTCAGCAGGGACCGTGGAGAGACGGGCACCGGGCGGCCATCCGTGGTGGCCAGGTCCACCTGCAGGATGGCGGTGCGCTCCAGGTACGGGACCCGGCGGATGGTGCCGTGGTCGAGAATGAACTCCATGTCCCCATAGCCGGTCTCCCAGCTGGTGAGCGAGTAGCCGTCCACAGTGTTCATGTCAGTGTCGACGGCGAGCAGGTAGTTGCAGGCCTCGGCTCCATGGTCCAGCACGGAGTCCAGGAAGAACTGTCCGTGGATGACCTTGCCCTGGAGGCGGCCCTGCATGTCGGTGAAGGCCAGGATGACGGAGTCGATCTGTCCTGTGGTGATCTCGTGGGCCAGCTGCGATGCGCTGAGCATGCGCTCATTGTGCGGTGCCGGCAGATGGTCGAGGTCCAGCGGGTTCATGGAGCTCCTCGGATGGTGGGCGGGCTGGCGGACAGGACGGGGGACGGTGGTCTCAGTGCAGCTGGCTCTCCTCCTTCTCCAGCAGCGCGAACTCCTCCTCCGGGGCGTCGGCCACCAGCCGGTGGCGGCTGTAGAACCAGAAGTACGCCAGGGCCAGCAGGAAGACCCCGCCGGTGATGCCGGCGGCCCGGACATCCACCACGAAGGTGGCGATCAGCGCGACGCCGGCGAGCACCAATGCGACGGACGTGGTGACCACTCCGCCCGGGGTGCGGTAGCCGCGCTCCAGCTGCGGCTCCCGGATGCGCAGCACGATGTAGCTCAGATTCAGCAACACATAGGACACCGCGGCCCCGAAGACGGCGATGTTGATCAGCAGACCGCCGTCGCCGATGACGGCGGCCAGGATGAAGCCGATGGTGCCGGGGACGATGAGCGCAACCCAGGGTGTGCGGCGGGTGGAGGTCAGCGACAGGAAGCGGGGCAGGTACCCGGCCCGGGAGAGGGCGAAGAGCTGCCGGGAGTAGGCGTAGACGATGGAGAAGAAGCTGGCGACCAGTCCGGCGAGCCCTGCGTAGTTGACGAAGGTGGCCAGCCATGACCCCTCGCCGTGTACGGCGCGCAGCGCTTCGGGCAGCGGCGATTCGGAGGCGCCCATGGCCTCGGCGCCGGCGGCCCCGGGGACCAGGACGAGCATCAGTGCGCCGAAGACCAGCAGCACCATCATGGCCACGATGATGCCCCGGGGCAGGTCCCGCTTGGGGTCGGCGGTCTCCTCGGCGGCCAGCGGCACCCCCTCGACGGCCAGGAAGAACCAGATGCCGAAGACCAGGGCACCCATGACGCCGGTGATGCCGAAGGGCAGGAAGGCGCTGGAACCGGCCGAACCATCGGCGGCGATGTCGAAGAGGTTGCTGACCTCCATATGGGGCAGCAGGCCGAACACGGTGGCTGCGAGCGCGACGACGGCGATCAGGGTGATGCCGAACATGACCTTCAGGGCCTCGCCGACGCCCCAGAGGTGGATGCCGATGAACAGCAGGTAGGCGGCCAGATAGATGGGCCAAGAGTTCGTGAGGCCGAACAGTCCGAGGGCCTCCACATAGCCTCCGATGAAGGTGGCGATGGCGGCCGGCGCGACGGCGTACTCGATGAGCACGGCCATGCCGGTGGCGAAGCCTCCCAGCGGGCCGAAGGCTCTGCGGGCGAATCCGTAGCCGGCACCGGCGGTGGGGATGGTGGAGGACATCTCTGCCAGCCCGAAGACCATGCACGTGTACATCACTCCCATGAGGACGAAGGCGATGAGCAGACCGCCCCAGCCGCCCACCGAGAGGCCGATGTTCCACCCGGAGAAGTCTCCGGAGATCACGTAGGCCACGCCGAGGCCGGCGAGCAGGATCCATCCGGCCGCCCCTCGACGCAGCTGTCGGTGCTTCATGTAGCTCTCGCCGAGGTGCGTGTAGTCCACGTGGGCTGTGGATCCTGGTGCTCGTGACATGACACCCTCTCCCAATGGACTGCTTTCAGTCCTTTGAACAGCACCACTCTGAGGTGACGCACGGCAGAGTGTCAAGAGTCAGCGAGAAGATCGCTCGCAAAATTTTCGAGAGGAGACCTTTGAATCTAGCCATATGGCATGCTGATGGCATGCCGGATGCGTCGTCCCCCGCGGAGCCCATGGCCTCGCTCACTCCTGTGCTGGGTCAGGCACGGCGCGGCAACGTGCTCGAAGAGACCATCGCCCGAGTCCTGCGCGGCATCCGACTGGGCACCTTCGCCCCAGGCGATAAGCTGCCGCCGGAGCGTGAGCTCGCCGAGTCCCTGGGCGTCTCGCGCAGCACCCTGCGCGACGCGCTGGCCGAGCTGCAGGCCGCCGGCTACCTCTCGGTGCGCCGAGGGCGCTACGGGGGCACGTTCGTCGCCGAGGAGCTGCCCGCTCCGGCGACCTCCCTCGGCGCAGAGGACGCGGCCGCCGTCGAGGATGTGCTGACCTTCCGCGGCGTCGTCGAACCGGCTGCCGCGGCCCTGGCAGCCTCCGCCACGCTGAGCACTGCGCAGCGGTCCGCCCTGGTCCAGGCCCTGGAGGTCGTGGACGCCGCCGAGGCCTCCCAGTATCGGCCACTGGATGCCCGTCTGCACTGCCTGATCGCGGACCTCTCCGGCTCGGCGATGCTGGCCGCCTCGGTGGCGGAGGCTCGCGCCGCCGCCAGCGGACTGCTGGACCGCATCCCGTTCCTAGACTCGAACATCGCCCATTCCCAGGAGCAGCATCAAGGGATCGTCTCTGCCATCCTCCAGGGCGATCCGGTACGCGCCGACGAGCTCATGCGCGAGCACCTGGAGGGCACCGCGTCATTGCTGCGCGGCTTCCTCACTGAGACCGGCTCGGCTCCTCCGTCACAGCCTTGACCTGCTCGTAGCCGCCCACCAGGTTCCGCAGCCCGGCGTCGGGATTCCGGTGGCGCAGCACCGCCAGCGCCTGCCGGGAGCGGACGCCGATCTTGCAGTAGAGCACCACGGGGCGATCCTCGCTGGCCTCGTCGAGCCCGGGGACCTCCTGGCCGTGCCACAGCTCGCCCAGCGGCACGTTGACCGCGCCGTCGACGTGCCCGGCCGCGTACTCCCACGGCTCCCGGACGTCCACCACGCCGGCGATCCGCCCGGCCTCGACGGCGGCGTGCAGCTCCCGGATGCCGATGTCCTCCGGGCCATACGGGTGCCCGGTGTAGGGATCGGTCTCCCCCTCCACCGGGTGCAGGGCCGGATCCTCCTCCACCGCGCAGGCGTCTCCAGCGGCCGCACCAGCACCCGGCCCGCCGCCCAACCCGGCGACGTCGGCGCCGATGCTGGTGACCGGCTCCCGGTCCGGGTCCGGCAGCAGCCGCACCTCACGGAAGGAGGCGGTCAGCGCGTCATAGGTCATCACCCGGCCGAGGAGGGTCTCCCCCACGCCGGCGAGGAACTTGATGGTCTCGGTGGCCATGAGCGTGCCGATGACTCCGGGCAGCACGCCCAGCACCCCGGCCTCCGCACAGGTGGGGACCTCCCCGGCGTCGGGGGCCTCCGGGTAGAGGTCCCGGTAGGTGGGGCCCCGCCCACCGGCTGGCCAGTGCGCCTCATCCGGAGCGGACCAGAACAGGCTGACCTGCCCGGCGAAGCGCAGAATGGAGCCGGAGACCAGCGGCTTGCCGGCGATCTCGCAGGCATCGGAGACCACGTAGCGGGTGGCGAAGTTGTCGGAGCCGTCCACCACGATGTCCGCGGTCTCCACCAGCGCCAGGGCGTTCTCCGGACCGATGGGCTCCCGGTGCTCGTGGACGGTGACCTCCGGGTGCAGTCCGCGCATCACCGCAGCGGCGGACTCCGTCTTCGGGCGGCCGATGGAGGCCTCCGAATGCAGGACCTGCCGGTGCAGGTTGGAGCGGTCGACCACGTCATGGTCGACGACGTCGATGGTCCCGACCCCTGCGGCGGCCAGGTAGGTGAGGATGGGCGCCCCGAGTCCGCCGGCACCGATCACCAGCACCCGGGAGTCGAGCAGACGCAGTTGCGCCTCCGGGCCGAAGCCGGTCAGCGAGAGGTGCCGCTGGAAGCGTTCCAGCTGGGTGCGGGAGAGGTCGTTGATCTGGGTCCGGCGTGTGTCAGTCAACGGAGCCGATCCTTCCTTCCATCGCGGAGGAGGCCAGGGCGTGACGACGGCGCGGGATCCGCCCCGCCCCGGCGGAGAGCCACCCGGACTCCACGGCCAGGGCCATGGCGCGTGCCATGTCCGAGGGGCGTTCGGCGCGGGTGACGGCGGAGGCCACCAGCACGGCGTCGCAGCCCAGCTCCAGGGCCAGCGCGGCCTCGGAGGCGGCGCCGACGCCGGCGTCGAGGACCACCGGCACGTTCGCCCGGGAAGCGATGAGCTCGATGTTGTGCGGGTTCAGAATCCCCAGGCCGGTGCCGATGGGGGCACCCAGGGGCATGACGGCGGCCGCGCCGGCCTGCTCCAGGCGCACGGCCGCGGCAGGGTCATCGGTGGTGTAGACCATGGGGATGAAGCCCCGGTCGGCGAGCTGCTCGGTGGCCTCGAGGGTCTCGATCACGTCCGGCAGCAGGGTGTGCTCGTCAGCGATGACCTCGATCTTGATGAGGTTCGTCTCGAGGGCCTCCCGGGCCAGCTCGGCGGTCAGCACCGCGTCCTTGACGGTGTAGCAGCCAGCCGTGTTGGGCAGCACGTCGATGCCCAGGCGCTCCAGCATGGCGAACACGCTGGTCTTGGTCTCCGGGCTGTAGCGGCGCATCGCCACCGTGGTCAGCGTGGTGCCGGAGGCGATCAGCGCCCGCTCCAGGGCCTCGAGGTCAGTGATGCCGCCGGTGCCCATGATGAGCCGGTTCTGCAGGGTGTAGTCCCCCACCTGGACGGTCGGGATGGTCGGCGCGGCCATACGGTCACCCTCCCTGCACGGCGGTGACGATCTCGATCTCCTCGCCGTGGCTCAGTTCGGTCGTGGCCCAGGCGCTGCGCGGGACGACCGCGGCGTTGACGGCCACGGCCACGCCCAGGCGCCCCCCGTCGGCGGGGGTCCCGTCCGGGTTCAGCTCACGCCCGGTGGTGTGCGCGACGGCGTCGACCACGGTGGCGCCGTCGTCGAACTTCACGTCTTCCTCATTGATGGTCACGGTGAGCATGTCTCTCACAATCCTGTGGGGGTCAGCTGGGGTGCGGTCGTCGACCGCGTGGGACTCATATGGGCCAGCATCTGCCGGTCCGCCTCGCTCAGGGCGGCCTCGCCGTCATCGCCCAGCAGCGCGGCGGCGAGCCGGGCGGCCAAGGGTGCCAGCAGGATGCCGTGTCGAGAATAGCCGGTGGAGATGACGACGTCGGGGGCCTGCTCCATCCGACCCAGGTACGGGATGTCATCCGGGGTGCCCGGCCGGGCCCGGGTGGTGATCTCCACCAGCTCCGTCTCCTTGACGCCTGGCAGGATCGCGACGGCGTCGTCGAGCAGCTCCTGCACGGAGCCGGCGTGGGTGCCGGGCAGGCCGTCCTCCCGGGAGGAGGCGCCGACGACGAGCCCGCCGTCGGCCCGTGGCACCAGGTAGACGCTGCGGCCGGCCACCGTGGCCCGGACGGTGGCGCCGACGATGTGCTGTTCGCCGGGCAGCAGCTGCCCGGGCCGGACCTTCAGGCGCAGCACGTCCCCGTGGACGGGTCGCAGATCCAGCGGGGTCTGCTCGGGCAGTCCGGCGATGTCCGCGTAGCCGAGCCCCGGCACCAGGAGGATCTTGTCGTCGGTGAGTTCGGTGCCGTCGTCGAGGGTGAGCCGGGCGCCGCCGCCCGGTGTGGGGTGCACAGCGGTGACGCGGGCCTGGATGAGATCGGCGGGCGGGCCGACGTCGGGGAACCGCGCCGCGTCCAGCGGCGCCTGCAGGGCCTGCACCGCACAGTCCGCCAGCAGCCGGGGGTCCACCTGGTGGTCGCTGGGGACGTCCCAGCCCTTGGAGATCCCGGGGGCGAGGCCGGGCTCACGACGCCGCAGCGCCGAGGAGGTCAGCGGCTCCACCTCCATGCCGTGAGCCTGCTGGACAGCCACCAGCCGGGCGACGGCGTCGCGGTCGGACCGATCGGCGGCCAGCAGGATCGTGCCGTTCTCCCGCCACCCGGTGGGGGCGTCGACGGCGGCGGCCAGCGTGGCCAGGAAAGCGGGATACTCCGCCCGAGAGGCAGTCATGAGGGGGTAGAGCCGGTCCTGGCCGTATTGCACCTCACTGATGGGGGCGAGCATGCCGGCGGCCGCGTAGCTTGCGCCCTGGGCGATGTCCGGCGCGATCACCGTGACCCGGTGCCCCTGCCGGCGCAGCTCCCACGCCGAGAGCAGCCCGACGACGCCTGCTCCCACGACGGTGACGCCCACATCTCCTCCTCACGGCGGCATGACCCGCATCGAGTCCGAGTGGTCGGCGGTTTCGCCCTCTCAGCCCGGCCAGCCCGGGCTCCCACGGAATTCCAGTTCCATTCTAGGGGGCGCCGAGGAGGTACGCCGAGCCGGGGGCATGACGAATTCTGGACGAGACCCTCAGCCCGTCGCCTCGGGATTCAGCAGCGCCGCGGCGGCGATCCGGTGCTGCGGATCTCCCGTGGTGAGCGCGAACATCCCGTAGGCCACCGGGGACGCGGCCCACAGCTCATGGCAGTGCTCGGCCAGCTGAGGCCACACGGTGCCACCGGCCTCCTCGTAGGCGTCCACCGTGACCTCGAACGCCTCCTGCCCGGCGATGGAGAACTGGTACGAGAAATCCCGTCCGGGGTCGTCCACCCGGGCGGTGGTCCAGTCCAGGATGCCGGTGATCTGCCCGGTCTCACCGAGCAGGATGTGCGCCGGGTACAGCTCCCCGTGGGTCATGACAGCACGCTGGGGCCAGAGCTCATCGGCGTCGAGCCAGGTACGCCACCGGGCCAGCAGGTCTGAAGCCACGTCGAACTCGGAGGCGACGGCGTCGATCTCCTCCTGCCAACGGGCCCGAGAGTCCTCCGGGCTGCGGACCTCCAGCCCAGCGGCGCGGGCCTCCTCGGGGTCGATGCTGTGCAGCTCGGCCAGGAGTCGGCCGAGCGCGGAGGCGAACTCATGGGACTCAGCATCCATGTGCCACTGCGGCTCCCCGCCACGCAGGGTCAGCCCCGGGTGCCCGGGCAGCGCTCGGTAGGCGATCAGCTCCTCGGAGTGCACCTCCCAGGCCGGGACGGCGACGCTCAGATGAGGGCGCACGAACTCAAGGATGCGGGCCTCCTCGTCCATGCGCGGCAGGACGTCCGGCCGGCGCGGCACCCGGAGGACCCATCGCTCTCCCGCCGCATCATGGGCGAGCGCCACGCGGAAGTCGAGGCCCGCGTCGACGATCTCGACGCCGTTCTGGTCGAGCGCCAGGCCATGCCAGACGGCCCGCTGGATGACGTCGTCGAGAGCTGAGGAGTCCATCCGTTCACGCTACTGGCGCGCTCTCTCTGCGGCAATGCGCACAGGGGCCGAAACGTGATCAGGGGTGATGCATCGTGTGCATCACCCCTGAGTGGTGGAGCGGATGACGGGAATCGAACCCGCGTCGTCGGCTTGGGAAGCCGAAGCTTTACCATTAAGCTACATCCGCGCAGAACCCGGATCCGCGGACCCGAGGAACTTCTGAGTAGAGATTATCACTCCTGGGCAGGGTGATTTCCAATCGGCCGCTACGGTGACTCTCATGGCCACCTCCCCGAGCACTGACGACGCCGACTGGGCCGCCTACTATCGGCGCACCGCCGACCGACCGCCCCGCTCCCTGCTTCGTGATGCTCTGGCGCACCTGTCCACCGCGGCCCGCCGCGCTGGCGATGTCCACCATGCGGTGGACCTGGGCTGCGGCGACGGCACCGAGACCCTTCACCTGCTGAGCGCGGGGTTCCACGTGACCGCGATCGACCGTGAGCAGACTGCGGTGGATACGGTCACCACTCGTGCCGAGGACGCGGAACTCGGTGACGGTCTCACCACCGTGTGCGCCGACCTGTGCTCAGCCGATCTGCCGCGCGTGGACTTGGTGCTGGCCTGCCTGAGTCTGCCTTTCCTGCGGGAGGACGATCTGGTCGAGGTGTGGCAACGCCTCCTCGCCTCGCTGCATCCTGGCGGGATCCTGGCCGCTCAGCTCTTCGGCGACCGGGACTCCTGGGCCACCGGCGAGACCGCCGTGGAGGGGATGACGTTCCACACCCGCGACGACGTGGAGGCATGGGTGAGTGGACTCACCGTGCTGCAACTCGACGAGCGCGAGTACGACGGTCCCAGCGGCCGGGGCCCCAAGCACTGGCATGTGTACGACGTGATTGCGCGGAAGTGATCCGGCGGTAGTGGTGGCCAGGCTGGGCTCAGGCAGCAGAGGTATGGCTCAGTGTCGTCGTCTGCTGGTCTCGTAGAGGACGGTCACGCCCCTACGGGAGCCCGGGGTGGCGTGGTGCGTTGCGATGAGGTCGACACGGCCGTGGGGCGCCGGGGTGCGCCGTCGCGTGGGCTGCCAGGCAGGCGGCAGCCCACGACGCCGCTGATCGGGATGCGCCGGTGGAGCTGCCGGCCGCTGAATGGACGGTGGCGACGGTGTTGTTGGCGGGGGATTCGGCGGCGTTCCTGTCTTCGGCGGTGCTGGGGTGTTCAGGGCTGTGGGTGGATCGTCTGTACTGGTCAGAAGTCCGTGGGACTTCAGCCGGTGGTGCCTGCGGCACAGGGCCTGCAGGTTGGGCCCGCTGGTGGGGCCTGCCGGGTAGGGGAGCCGATGGTCAAGATCGCAGCGCTGCGCCGGGATGGTGCACCCCGGTGCCTGGCAGACCCCGTCGCGGAAGATGATGGCATCGCGGAGCCGGGCCGGAGCGTAGCGGCCGGTGTAAGTGATCGAGAGGATGTCCGGAGAGACGTCCCCTGCGCCCGGCTGGTGCGGGCCGGTGGTGGCCTGGTACCAGTCGTGGCAGGTGCGGGGATCACCGGCGAGGTGGCGGGCATCGCTGGCTGGGATCACCCAGTTCCGGTC